>NZ_JBGFFE010000012.1:0-92558 GCF_041224415.1 Clostridium lapidicellarium
TTTTACTCTATCTATTCTATTTTACACAAATCTATGAACGTTCCCGAAAATATTTAAATTCAGTTAAGTATAGCTATTTATGAGAGTGATATATTAGGGTACAATATGGTAAAAGATATATTTATCGGAGGGGAATCGTTATGGAAAAAATAAATCAGCAAAGTAGTTTGTATAAGCAGTTTCTGGGGTATTCATATGAGGATTTAAAAGAATTGTTTAAAAAATCAAAGACAAAAGAAGAACAAGATTTTTATGCTGCTTTATCGGATTTAGTGCTTCAAAGAGAGCAAAAAAAAGTGATAGGTAAATAGTAATGACTATTTATACTATATTCGCAGGAGTAAATGGGGCTGGAAAAACGTCCATATATAGATCTATTTATTATAAAAGAGATAAAAATCAAAAAAAGAATAAATACGGATGAAATGGTAGCAAGAATAGGTTCGTGGAAAGATAATAATCTTCAAATTAGATGTGCAAGAGAGGCTATAAGGCTTATAAATTATTATATTGAAAATCATATATCATTTAATCAGGAGACTACTCTTTCAGGTAAAAGCATTATCAGAAATATAAAAAAAGCGAGGCAGGAAGGGTTTTATGTAGTTATGAATTATATTGGAGTTGATAATTGCGATATAGCAAAAGAAAGAGTTAAGATTAGAGTTATGAAAGGCGGACATGGCATTTCTGAGAGAGATATAGAAAGAAGATACTATGAATCATTGAATAATTTAAAAAAGATACTAGGTATATGTAATGAAATAAATATATATGATAATACAAACGAATTTAAATATGTAGCCTATATATGCAACGGAACAGTTAAATGGCAAAGGAATACAATTCCCAACTGGAGTAGAAAGATTCTGCAATAAGGGGGTACATCTTTACGCAAAACCTAATATTTCTGCATAATTATATCGAAAGCTTGTCTACTGGCACGTGGAGTGTGTAGTAAGTATAATAAGGCAATAAGCTATTTTATAAGCATGCGTAAAGCAGAACTATAATGAAATTGCGGCTTTATGCAAATCTTTCGCTGAGCCTGTATATCTTACAAAAAAAGGTGAGGATGATTTCGTGGTTATGGATATAAAAGCATTTAACCGCCGTGAAAAAATGCTGAAACTGAGAGAAGAGTTGTTGGCTGTTGAGGAAGACCGCCCGGCTGGTCGTGTGGGAAGTGCACCAGATGAACTGGACACGTATCTGGACAGCATTATAGATGAGATAGAACATGGAAAAGAAATCTAAGCATAAAGTTATTGTTTCCAACCGTGCCCGTTATGTTTAATTGTAAGAAATGCAGGAATCATAGCATCTGAGTGATAAAGTTATCTGAAATATTATCCAGTAATTTAATAAATATTTTAAATAATGTATAATGAAACAAGGAAATATGATTTTTATTTATAAATGTAAAGGTGGAGATATATCATGAAAATTGCTCTAATTTCTTGCACAAGTAAGAAAAAACAATATAAATGTAAGGCATCAGAACTTTATTTGGAGAGTCCGAGATTTGCTCTTGCATAAGAATATACAAAGAAAAACAGTGATAAAGTATATATTTTATCGGATAAGTATGGCTTGATTCCTGAAAATGAAATAATAGAATCTTATAATGAGACTTTTAGAGATAAATCTATATCTGAAAGAAAAGAATGGTCTTTAAAGGTTTTGAAGGATTTACAAAGCAAATTCTCATTGAGAGATGATGAATTTTTAATTTTGGCAGGAACTGTTTATAATGAATATCTGCTTGAGCATATTAATAAATATGAATTACCTTTAAAAGGTAAAAAATTAGGACAGTGGATATCAGCACTGAAGATCCTATTGAAAAAGGAAAGTGATGGAGGTGTATCATCAGATAATTATTGCTTTTTAGTCCATCAGATTTTTAATAAGATGCCCGTTTAAACTGGACTGATATTAATGATATTCCTTTTAATAATGAAATTTAGGAGTCAGTTAGGGTGAGCAATCATCTTAATTGGCTTTTTTGCTTTTTACATATAGATAATTTTATTGTTACTGACAGTCTATGTCATTATGATCGTATATAATATATAAATGCTGAGGACAGGGGTATGGCGTGAATTATGAAGATATGGACAAAAAACACTTATTAGATTTTTGATAAAAAATTGATGCTATTTTCCAATTTAAAAAAGATGCTGATGAAAATAAATGAGGAAAAGAAATTTATGAATTATCTTAAAAAAGCGAGGTGAACAAAATGAAGAAAGTTATTATTGGGATTATCACATTATTGGTTATTGCTGCAGGTGGTTGTGGTTATTACTTTGATATATATTTACCGCGTGAAAAAGCTGTTACTCAGTTTGATACTGCAAAGAAAAAAGTTGAAACAAAGAATGAGAAATTGCAAATATTAATTGATAATTCTGGAAAGTTGATAAATTCTAAGAAAGAAGCCTATGATACATCGACATTGGATAAGCTAAAATTGGCTGATGACAGTGCCAAGAAAGCATTAGTATCTATTCCCAAAATTCCTAAAAAGATTGATGCAATCGAAAAAGCTACCAAAGAATTAGAAAAGCCAATTGACTATTCAACACAAATTAGTGAATTGAAATCAGCTAGCGAATCATATGAAAACAGCGTGAAGCAGCTTAAACAAATTACGAATCCAACAAGTGGTTTTGTAATTCAAAGATTGAAGGAAGTACCTTCAATCACAGGGACACAAGCAGCAACAGAAAATAACGATCCAAACGGTAATCTTAATAAACAAGGTGGATATACTGCTGCAGTTTATTTCACTGACAAAGATGTAATTGAAGAAGTGGATGGCAAAGATATTGTTGGTAAAGGAACTGATGCAGGTGGATGTATTGAAGTTTATCCAACTAAGAAAGATGCAGAAACTCGTAACGCTTACCTGGCAGCGTTTGATGGAGCAGAAATGTTTAATTCTGGTTCTCACGAAGTACATGGAACAGTTGTGATCAGAACCTCAACCAATCTAACAGCGGCGCAACAAAAGGATTTAACAAAACAAATTCTTGACAAGCTGATTGAGTTGAAATAGTTTATATCAAGAGCGATGGGTCGGTGTTCGACTACCGGTTTATCCCGTGATTGGAAAAGGTCGGATAGTATTTCCATATCTTCTTCAACGGTATCTGATGAATAAACTCTGCCTGCCTTTATATTGTTCATACCTTTGTTAATTTCAGTATCAAATTGTTTTTTGGTAAGTGAACCAAAAGCAACCGGAGCATTTGCAGGCAGTTTCATTTCAAATGGAATACCGCGCTGAAGTACAATTTGTCTTAAAAACATTCCTATAGCATTAGACATATGATATGGGAGATAACTGGAAGCACGAAATCCAGCTTATAAATGTAATAGATGAGTATGATAAGGAATCACCATATTTGCTAGAGGCAAGCGGCCAAACACTACCGGAGGATGTGGGAGGGGGGATGTTGCATATAATCCCCAAGTACTCCAAGGCAGCTGTTATCAAAGTTTTCCTTGGCGTTTTTTCATACTAGCACCATATAACTCTAGGACGCTTTTCCCAATCACTTAATTCTATAGTCCAATACCCCGACCATTCCTTCATTCCTTCATATTCTTGGGAGTTAGGATTCATCATAATTTCATGAAAGTCAATAAATCCTGGTACCTGCCGGCGGGCAAATGAATTTTCCATCCTCTTCCGACACGATGGTCGTTTCAGCAGAGGTCGGATTACTGTGTTTGATGGACTTTGCATATTCGTCAGTTTCGCCTTTCCTGACGTCGTTGTATTCAGTCAGACCTGAAAAGAAAATGGAATTTCGGTAACATTGCCAACGGTAAAAACATTTACGAAAAGTAATACTTCAGAATTGCAGGGATTGAAAAGTCCGGCCCACGCATATATGTCTCCATTAGCAGCTTTTATCATTTATATATAAGTAAATGAATTCAAATACTTAATATCCCAATCATATGCTAACCACTGATTATGATACATTGCTTAAAGAAACAACTATTAAATTTGGACGTAATTTTTTCATTTTACTTACCTAAGCAAAAAAGCCTGCCTATTCACAAAAAATTGGTCTATTAGTTATAAATCATTAACAATGTTGACACTCAAATGCAATAATTATTCATTAATATTAGGAGTATACTATAGGAATGGAGATAATTTATTATGAAACTTAAAGGCAAAAAAAGGTCAAGGAAATTTTCTATTTCAGTTATTCTATACACTGTTTCCATAGTCGTAGCGGTTATAGGAATTGCACTATTAGTTAATAATATCATATTTTTTAGAACTACTGTTAATAACTATGTGGCACAGGGATATTCCTCTGCTGACGTTATTAAACAATTATTACTATCTCAACTGCTTCCTGGAATATTTGAACCAATTGCCGTATATGGAGGCATTTCAGTTGTTCTATTATCTATGGGAATAATTAATAAAAAAGTTTCAAAATACCTGGCACTGTTAGATAAAGGAGATACCTGCGATGTTACTGCTGAGAAAAATATTTCGAAGACAAATACTGAGCCTGTAGAAAATTCAGAAGCAAATAAGCAGATCGAATTTACCGAAGAGGCTAATATCAATAAAGCTTGATATACAATGATCTAAAAATTCCTTAGATAGACAAAACTATCTAAGGAATAAAATATCACGTTATTAATTAAAGAACAGTAATATTTTTATTACGTTAAGCTCGGTAAACTACACCGTAGGGACAAGATGATTTCCATGATTGATTGGAAAGGGTATGAAAAGGTTCTTGATATCGGTACCGGGCGAGGTCTTTTAATGATTGGTGCTGCCCAAAAATTGACTGTGGGAAAGAGCATCGGCATTGATATTTGGAATCCGGGAGATATGCACAGCAATACTTATCAAAGATGGATGAAAGAAAGCCTGCCAGGAAACAGCGATCATTACTGATAAATCACACATAGAAAAATATGGTAAAATTTTCACAATGGAAGGGTTATCAGTGAAATTTTTTTACTTTTCTTTTGACGGCTCACTCCGCAGGATTGTAAAAGCGGTCAAAAAGTGAAGCTTATACATATTAATGCGGTAAATGTCAAAGAAAACATCCTTCTAAAGAAATAGCTTTTATCATTAAAATGCTCTTCTTAAAGTGACAGATTTTTATTTTTTAATCTGTAACTTTAGGGAGAGCATATCATTAATTATATCTTTCAATCAATTCTACAAAAGCATCAATGATTTTTTGGAAAAATTTCAAGGTATCATTATTTGTAATTTTTCCATTTTTATCAATTAATGAATTAATGTGACCAATATAAGCTTCAGGCTGTTGTAATGTTGGCATGTTTAAAAATACCAAAGATTGACGTAAATGATGATTAGCACCAAAGCCGCTAATTCCACCAGGTGAAACACTAACGATAGCAGCAGGCTTTTTGTCCCATACACTATGACCATAAGGACGCGATCCAATATCCAAAGCATTTTTTAATACGGCAGGAACAGAACGGTTATATTCGGGTGTTACAAACAATATGGCATCAATTGATTGTATAGTTTTTCGAAATGTCTTCCAAGATTCGGGAACATGGTTTTCATCATCAAAATCTTGATTATAGATAGGTAGATCGTCAAGCTTAATGAATTTAACATTATAATTTTCCGGGAAAAGAGGTGCTAATGTTTCAGCAACAAGTTTGTTATAAGATTTCTTTCGTAGACTTCCGACAAGAATACCAATATTCTTGCTTGGCATAATACCATCTCCTTAGTATGATACAAAATATATTATTTATATTATATCACGTACCTGTTAGGAAATTGTTTTGAAGTATTAAGAAACAAAATATATTAATTGATGTGTCAAGCTGTGACGCGTGAACTGCCTGGTATAATTTCCATGGTAAAAGTTGCCACTAATCAGGTAAAATGGCCATTTTGTCAGGATAATGCATTCATGCTAACGGATATTCAATACTCCGGAACAGTTATAGATGATAACAAAGTCTGCCTAAGGGATTCTTTTCTGCAGGAGAGTTATTTATTTACGGTGCAAATAGTTTTCCATGATTAAAGCATTAAAAGAGAAAATTAAATAAAATTGGATTTAACAAAAAATTGAATAGAGAATATGATTAAATCATTAGAGGTATGTAAATTGTGATTTGCTCAAAATAGTGAATTTTATGATCTTGAGTTATATAACTTAAAGGATATAGATAAATATCTGTGACAACCTGAAAAAGAAAAATTCCCGAAGAAGTATGAATAGTTATAGGAGAGGTGTCCTGATTGCAGATACAAAAGATAAGAATTTTGTCCACTTTATTGACTTATTAATTTGTGCCTTTTCCTTTATTTTATATTAGCATCAATAGAAAGATTGAGCATGTATCAAAATGGTTGAAAAAGTTATTGCTCTCCAATAAAGAAAAGTGAGATTTCTGGAAATTTAAATTCAATTAAGTACAGCTATTTATGGGAATACTATATTAGGATACAATATAGTAAAACATATATTTATCGGAGGGGAATCGTTATGGAGAAAATAAATCAGCAAAATAACTTATATGAACAATTTTTAAAATATTCGTATTGGGATTTAAAAGAACTATTTAAAAGGGCAAAAACAAAAGAAGAATAAATACAGATGAAATGGTAGCAAGAATAGGTTCATGGAAAGATAATAATCTTCAAATTAGATGTGCAAGAGAGGCTGTAAGGCTTATAAATTATTATATTGAAAATCATATATATGCAATGGAACAGTTAAATGGAAAAGAAATATAATTCCCAATTGGAGTAGAAAGATTCTGCAATAAGGGGTATATTTTTACGTAAAAATATGCTTTGTTGAAAAACTATAAGGGCGTTTTTGCAAGATTGTATAGAGTATTTGACATGTTCTAATGAAAGCCACTTAAATCAGTGGCTTTCAGCATTTTTGTTTAAATTAATGCTTAATAGTAAAAATGCACCAGAGGTGTGTAAAAGGGTGTAAGGTATGTTGACTTTTAGCAGAAGTAATTAGTGAAAAATAATCAAAGCGTAAAATGTAATTTTTAAAAATTACATTTTTATAGTTGCAATAAAATCTCACTTGTGATATGATTACATCATAGCAAATAAAGTTAATTTTAGAAAGGCACAATATTTTATGAAAAAGTTGAGTGAATTAGTTGGATTAGTAAGTGGATCGCCTCAGTTTAGAATTACTGAAGTGTTTGATGAGAAAACACCGCTTTTTACCTATTATAGTCAAACAGATTTAACAGATGATCTGGTAGGTATTGTTTCAAAGGGTGCGGACAATAAACAAGTTAGAACCAATGACAAAGTAAGTACCCTATGCGATGGTGATGTGGTGTTTAGTTTAATCACGGGAATTGCAGCAATGGTAAGAAAAGAACACGAGGGATATCTTTATACGCAAAACTACGTTAAGTTGTTACCTGGCAATAACATTGATCCGAAGTTCTTGGTTTATCTCATTAATGAAAACAAAACAATCAAGAAACAGTTTGTATTGGGACTGCAGGGTTCGCAAGTTTTAAAATATACTCTCAGGCAGCTTAAAGAACTTGAAATACCGAATATACCTTCCATAGATAAGCAAAAAATTATAGGACAAGTCTATTTTAATCAGTTGAGGTTGCAGGCCCTTAAAAATAGGGCAGCAGAACTTGAAACAAAAATCATATTATCCAAGTTAGAGGAGGCAGGTGGAAAATGAATGAAGAGCAATTTGAAACTGAATTAATACAATATATTACCAGTGGAACCATAACTAAACCTGAACACCTGGAAGGAATCAGCAACTTTATGGTTAGTGAAAAATCTGCTGATTACTGTGTGAAAACAAAGTTGTGGAAGTATGAACCAAAAATTAAAACTACAGACCAGCTTTGGGATAACTTCAAAGAAATTCTTGAGAGGCACAATCAAAGTACACTTGATCATCCGCTAAGTACTGTTGAATTTAATCAAGTTAAAAAGATTATATCTGATATTCAAACACCATATGAAGCTGGACAATTTTTATATGGACTCAATGGTGTATCGCAAATCGAAATTGATTTAGATGACGGTCGTCACGTGTTTTTAACGGTTTTCGATCAAAAGCAAATTGGTGCTGGAGATACAGTTTATCAAGTAGTTAATCAAATTGAACGTCCTGCAGTTATTGCCGGGAAACAAAATCGTCGTTTTGATACTACACTTCTTATTAATGGTTTGCCTATCATACAAATTGAAGAAAAACGTGATACGCATGATGTCAATGAAGCACTGAATCAAATGCATCAATATTCTGAAGAAAATCAATATCGTGATATTTTTTCCACCTTGCAAATATTGGTGGCAATTACGCCAAATAACGTGAAGTATATGGCTAATACCACGCCGGATAAGTTCAATAAGGACTTTGCTTTTAACTGGCAGCGTAAAAGTGATAATACCATTGTTCGTAATTGGAAAGAGTTTGCGGATTCAATGCTAAGTATTCCAATGGCACATCAGATGGCTACTAATTATATGATTTTGGATGGCACAAAAAACAAACAAATGTTAAAAGTAATGCGTCCATATCAGGTATACGCCACTCAGAATGTAATTGAAAAATTAAAGAAAGTTGATTTTGAACTGGGTACAAATAAAGTAGGTTATGTTTGGCATACCACTGGTTCCGGCAAAACCATAACCAGTTTTAAAACAGCATGGCTTGCAAGCCGCATGCCCAAAGTTGACAAAGTTGTCTTCGTAGTGGATAGAATTGCTTTAACGAAACAGACAAATGAAAATTACAGGGCCTATGACCCGGATGCTGGTGAAGATATGATTGGAAGTGTTCAAGATACCAATAATACTACTGATTTAAGCCGTAAATTAAAGAGCAAAGATAATAGTATCATTGTTACTTCTGTTCAAAAACTTGATACTTTAGTGAAACGTAAATCTTTTAAAGCACCTGATAAAAATATTGTATTTATCGTGGATGAGGCACACCGTTCAACTGGCGGCGAAAGTTTTGCAAAGATACAAAAGGCTTTTAAGAAATCCGCCTGGGTTGGTTATACAGGAACACCCATGTTTGATGAAACTACCAGCGGTTTGCGAACTGAAGACATTTTTGGACCACTGCTACATGCCTATACTATTCGTGAAGCAATTGCAGACAGAAATGTTTTAGGTTTTAAAGTGGATTTTGAAACAACCATTGATGAAGAGCAAATGAAAACCAAATATCTGCCAAATTTCTACCGGGAACGCTATCCGAAGTGGACTGAACAACAGATTAAAGAGAAGATCAATAATCTAAGTCAGGAAGATATGGATGACGCAGTTGAACCAAGCTTTTATGATGAAAATCCGGATCATATCAAGTTAGTAGTTGAAGATATTTTCAAGAACTGGAGAAATCGTTCAAATGAAGGTAAATATAATGCCCTCTTTACCACTCATGTTGGTGGCGGGAAAGCCAGTACTCCAATGGCAATGATGTATTTTAGTGAATTTCAGCGAGTAAATGATGAGAATAGGAAAAATGGTGGTCAGACATTAAAAGTAGCAGTTACATTTAGCCAGAACTCATCCAATAATGATAGCATGCTTGTCGCCAATCAAGGTTTATATGATGCTATAAAGGCCTATAACAAAGAATTTGGTACAAGCTTTGGCATGGATGATGTAGCTGGATATACACAGGATGTTACTAGTCGTTTGAATAAAACTGCTACGGATAAGAACTTCCTGGATATTGTGATTGTGGTAGATCAGCTTTTGACTGGATTTGATGCACCGGAACTTAATACACTTTATGTAGATAGAACACTTAAAGGAGCCGGACTTATTCAAGCCTATTCAAGGACAAATCGTATTGCTGACATGCAGGAAAAACCCTGGGGGCGTATTGTGAACTATCGCTGGCCTGCTCAAAATGAGAAGCTGATGAATGAAGCTCTCGCAATTTATGCCAATAAAGATTCAGCAATTTTATCAGAAAATGAGCGGCGTAAATCCAACCAAAAAGATGGTATTATCGCTAAACCCTTTGAAGATATATTTAATGAAGTCAAAGAGGCTGTTCAGAAATTAGATGGCTTAACTGATGAGTTTCAGCAATTACCACCTTCTGAGAAGCAAAAAGAAGATATGTTTGATTTGCTGCGTGATTATAATGCCGGTGTGGCTAAATTAAAACAATATACACCTAAAGAAGTTGATGGAAATGCAGTAGGTTTCAATTACGACAATCCTGATGAATTAGTTGAAAAATTAGGCATGACAAGCGCTCAAGAAACCATGCTTACCACAGTTTTAACCAACGAGCTTAAACAGTATATGGCAAAGAAAAAGAAAATTCCTTTTGATCAAATTGAGTTAAGAATGACCCACGTCAAGGATGTGAAAATAGATTATGATTATTTAACTGAATTGGTGGAACAATTATTAAACCAGGTGCATGAGGGCAAAAGTCAGGAAGCGCAAGCTACGAAAGAGAAAATTGATCAGTTTGCCACTGGTTTGGAAGACAGAAATTACGCTGCGAAGATTATGAATGCAGCAATTGCTATTATCAAAGGGCATTTTCCACCGGAAGGTTATAATCTTAAATATCCAGTAAAATTGAGAGATAGTGAACAAATTATTCAAGCAGCCAACAATGTCAGCCTTGATAGAATGTTCCTGGATTTTCGAGTGAAGTGGGGAATTACAGATATTATTACAAGTGCCCAGATGCGTGAATTATTTAGTCATCATCGTTATGATATGCAGGATTTGGATGATACTGGCCAAATCCGGGATATAATTGCCAAAGCAAGCAGGGATTATAAGACGTTGGCACATGATGAAAAGATACAATCTTTGTCTAAAATCAGGTATCGTAATGGTTTGCGTAAAGCCATTTATGAATTGGCCGATGAGCATGCTGAAAGCTAATTTATATCTAATAAAACTTTAAAATTAATTATTGAACTGCTAATTATCAATTGACAGTTAAGATAGGAGATAAAATGGATAAAAATAAAGCAAATGTACCTAAAATAAGATTTCCAGGATTTACCGACCCTTGGGAACAGCGTAAGCTAGGTGAGGTTGCTGAAATTATTGGTGGAGGCACTCCTAGTACGGGCAATCCTAAATATTGGGATGGTGACGTAGACTGGTATTCTCCTGTAGAGATTGGTAAACAAATTTACGTTGATAATAGCCAAAAGAAAATCACTGAACTTGGATTGCAAAAGAGTTCAGCAAAAATTTTACCAGTTGGCACTGTGTTGTTTACATCACGTGCTGGTATCGGAAACACTGCTATATTAGCAAAAGAAGGATGTACTAACCAAGGTTTTCAATCTATCGTTCCGCATAAAGATGAGTTAGATAGCTACTTTATTTTTTCTCGTACTCACGAATTAAAACAGTACGGTGAAACAAATGGAGCTGGATCTACGTTTATGGAAATATCCGGTAAACAAATGGCAAAGATGCCGATTTTGATTCCAAGTATGGAAGAACAAGATAAAATTGGCGATTTTTTCGAGAAGCTTGACAATCTTATCACCCTTCATCAGCGTAAGTTAAATCACTTGAAGGATAAGAAGAAAGGTTTGTTGCAAAAAATGTTTCCGAAAAATGGCGAAGATTTTCCTGAACTTCGTTTCCCGGGATTTACTGATTCTTGGGAACAGCGTAAGCTAGGAGATGTCATGAATATAATTACAGATTATGTTGCAGCAGGTTCATTTGCAGATATAGCTAAAAATGTACAATATGATAGCAATCCTAGTTATGCGCAATTAGTAAGAACTGTAGATATAAAGAAAAAATTTTGTAATAATGGTTTTGTTTATATTGATAAAAAAGCGTTTGAATATCTTTGGCGAGTTAATCTTGATGAAGAGTGTATAATTCTTCCTAATATTGGAGCAAACATTGGAGAAGTATACTATTTATCACCAGTTGACCTCCCTTACAAAAATAATGTTTTGGGACCTAATGCGATTCTATTGAAAACTACTGAGAATACAAAATTAATTTATACATTATTTCAGACAGAGTATTTTCAAAATAAATTATCACTAATTGTGGCATCAAGTGGTCAACCTAAATTTAATAAAACAGAATTAAAACAAATAGATTTAGTATTACCTAATATAGAAGAGCAAGAGTGTATTGGAGAGTTTTTCTCCAACTTCGACAATCTTATCAACCTTCATCAACGTAAGTTAAATCATTTGAAAGAACAAAAGAAAGCATTACTACAACAGATGTTTATATAAACAGAGTTCTTTGTTTCAGGTGTTTTTTTGACACCACCTGAAGTTTAGAAATCGTTATCCAGGAGTGTAGCTGCCCTTATCTGTCACTTTGGCAGTATTAGGGCAGGTAGCTATCGGATGAAATAATTTGAAAAGAGAAAGGAATTAAGACAATGAGCAATAATATGCAAACAATTACTAGTAAACTTTGGGCTATGGCAAATGAACTGCGCGGCACAATGGATGCGTCGGAGTACAAAAACTATATCCTGTCATTTATGTTTTACAGATATCTTTCGGAACATCAAGAACAGTATTTGGTAAAAAATAATGTTATTGACGCTGCAGAGGGAGAATCTATCAATGATGCTTATCTAAAACAAGCGGCAGGTGTAGATTTGGCTGACTATTTACAAGATATTTCATCAAGTTTGGGATATGCAATTGCGCCGAATGATACATGGAAGTCTTTGATTAATAAAATTAATGATTCACAGGTTATTCCCAGCGACTATCAAACTATTTTTGATAACTTTAATAAGAATGCGGAATTAAATAAAGAAGCGGTGAAAGATTTCCGCGGTATATTCAACGATATTAACCTGGGAGATACACGTCTTGGAAGTTCTACAAATGAACGTGCAAAATCACTTAACAATGTAGTTAAGTTAGTGGATGAAATTGAATACAAGGGAGATGATGGGAAAGACATTCTAGGTGAAATCTATGAATACTTAATCGGTAAATTTGCTGCAAGTGCTGGTAAAAAGGGTGGGGAATTTTATACACCTCATCAAGTAAGTAAGATTTTGGCTAAAATAGTCACGAGTGGTGTAGAAAAATCGAATGAATTTTTCAATGTATATGACCCGACAATGGGCTCAGGTTCCCTGCTGCTTACTGTTGGACAAGAATTGCCTGATGGTACTCCTATAAAGTATTTTGGTCAAGAGCTGAATACAACAACATATAATTTGGCCCGTATGAACTTGATGATGCACAATGTGTCTTATAACAATATGACATTAAACAATGCTGATACTTTGGAAAACGATTGGCCGGATGGGCCAGACGAAAATGGGATTGACCACCCGCGCAGTTTTGATGCAGTGGTCGCAAATCCACCGTATTCTGCGAAATGGGATAATGATAAAACCAAGTTAAAAGATCCGCGTTTTAGCGATTATGGGAAATTGGCACCAGCCTCAAAAGCAGATTATGCTTTTGTATTACATGGTATATATCATTTAAACAACACTGGCACGATGGCTATTGTTTTGCCTCACGGTGTGCTGTTTCGTGGTGCAGCAGAGGGCAAAATCCGTCAAACTCTGATTGAAAAAAATTATCTCGATGCGGTTATTGGTCTGCCGGCTAACTTATTTTATGGGACAAGTATACCGACAATCATTTTAGTATTTAAGAAGAATCGTAAAACGAAAGAGATATTATTTATTGATGCAAGTAGTGATTTTGAAAAGGGGAAGAATCAAAATAACTTAAATGATGAAAATATAGATAAAATCATCAATACATTTAAAGAACGTAAAGATGTTGATAAATATGCTCACGTGGCATCAATTGAGGAAATCAGGGAAAATGAGTTTAACTTGAATATTCCACGTTATGTTGATACTTTTGAAGAAGAAGCTCCAATTGATTTGGAAGAGGTAAATAAGCAATTAAAGCAAGACAATAAGGAAATCGCAGAACTCGAAGCAAAGATTAATGAACAATTGAAGATTTTAGGTGTAAAAATTTAGATTTGCTGGTGGTGGGAACAGTGTGAGTTAGATGTGATTTTAAATTTTATATAAGTAGGATATTTTTATCCTACTTATGGTATAATATAAACATATTATAGTATTAGGAGGAGTTTCAATGCTGATAAATACTAAAAAGATAGTTTCAATGTCAGAGGCTAACCAGAATTTTTCTAAAGTAGCCAAGATGGTTGATGAGGACAAATCGGTAGTTATTATGAAAAATAACAAGCCCAAATATGTAGTTTTGGACTTTGAAGAATTCACTAAAGAAGCTGTATCTGAAGAACAGACCCTTGATAGGACTGCAGATAAAATTCTTGAAGAAAATATAGAAGCTTTTAAGGAACTGGCTGATAGATGAAATATATATCTTTGGAATATATAATAAAATTGCATGATAAGATGATAGATATTACAGGTGGATCAAAAGGAATTAGTCGATTTAGGTGTGGATATAGCATCCGGAAAGTTAAATCAGAAAGATATAATATCCTGGATAGAAAATCATAAATAAGTATTTACTTTTTTATGGTAGGTGCTTATTATTTATGCCTGAGAAAATGATGATACCATGAATTCCACAATGCTTATGGAGACAGTTAAACGGCTAAACGAATTTACAAGTATGATTATACCCAATTATGATATCTGTCTTTTAATTGATATTGCAAAATATAAGAAACCAGAAGCTCCTGCTGATATAATTAAAAATTGGATCTGGAGCTAATGCGTTTACTTTCTCACACTTGCTTGGGAACAGCGTAAGCTTAAGGAAGTTCTTGATTTGCTTAAAGATGGCACTCACGGAACTCATAAAGATGTTGATTATGGTGTGTACTTGCTTAGTGCAAAAAACGTTAAAAATGGGAAAATCTTTATTGATGAAACGGATAGAAAAATATCTGAGGAAGAATATAAAGCAATTCATAAAAATTTCAGTTTGAAAAGAGGAGATGTCCTTTTAACTATTGTTGGTTCTATTGGAGAAACTGCAATTCTTAAAAATCCTGTGGGTATAACGTTTCAACGTAGTGTTGCATACCTTAGACCGAATGATGAGATTACATCAGAATTTCTCTTTACGACAATCAAGACTGAAAGATTCCAACGTGAATTAAAGAATAGACAAGTAGTATCTGCTCAACCTGGAATTTATCTTGGTGATTTATCAGTAATTCCAATTCAGATACCAAATGAAGCTGAACAGAAGAAAATTGGTGAGTTTTTTAGTAACATAGATGACCTTATCACCCTTCATCAGCGTGAGTCATTTTTGATAATGATTCCTTGTTAACTTAGCCCTGACAATGAACGCATAATTAAATCTACGTCCTTATTTTGAAGTTCCTGAATAATATGTAAATAGGTTTTTTGGGTTGTTGTCATACTAGCATGCCCCAACCTTCTTGCGACACTCGCAATTGATACACCAGCAAATAACAAAAGGGAGGCATGGGTGTGGCGTAATCCGTGAATTGAAATTACTGGAACCTTTGCATTTTTACAGTGTCTTGTTAATATATTATTAACAGTTGAATTATATACTTTGTTTTTTGTAAATATAGGTTTATCTTCCGGCAATCCCTTTAGTAATTCAGAAAACTGAATTACTGTTTGCCAGTCTATTTCTACTTTGCGTACAGAGGATTGATTTTTTGTCGGAAGAAAGCCGCCGCTTCCTTTATAATTCCATGTTTTACTGATTGAAAGAATCTGATGTGAAAAATCAAAATCTTTAGGTGTAAGTGCTAATGCTTCTGAAAAGCGCATCCCGTTTTTTGCAACTAATAGTATGAACCAATCCCAGCTTACTTCAGACTTTAAATCAAGATTGCTTAATAGAGTATGCAGCTCAAACTGATTCAGGTACTTTGTTTTTTTATACCTTGGAGTTTTTCCCTTAATTATTGCTTTTCGCGTAGGATCCCTATCAATTAGACCTTCATCCACTGCATCCAAAATCGCAGCTTTTAATTGATGATGAAAATCCATCGTTGTTTGACGCTCATGCCATGCAGCATAGTCATTAAGTAATTGTTGGTAGGTTATACGATTCAAATCGCAAATTATAAGGTCTGGAATAAGTTTTTCAAGCCACTTTTTCGTCATAAGATATTTATCCATAGTCACTTTTCTTACAGCACCATCTTTGTAGACTGTAATCCATTGCCCATAATATTGGTAAAATAGATCAGTTTCTTTTACTTTTTCTAACATTATTAATTCCTCCCTTTGATTTATCGAAAATTGCCTCACGCTGATCATTTAAATGAGATATTGCTTGCTTAATTCTTTTTGAAATAATTAGTGTGTGCATAAATCAATAATTGGAAAAACGCACCTATTTTCTTAGTATAACCATATATTAGAATTTAGTAGTTAGTATTTTACCTCAGCGTTATTCTTAACAGGTATCTTAACCGAGGTTGGAGGTCTGCATCTAGTAATCACCGCACTAAAGGAAGCAAGTAAAAGAGGAATAGTGAAAAAGCATAGCCTTACTTATTGGATTGGCTCAATTAATGAAAGAATATATATAAACCTGCATATTTGCATAATAATATAAACTAGCAGAATTCCAAGGAGCTGTCGCATTAGCATAAAAAACAAGCTAACGCGGCAGCGTTTTTTTGTATTCAGGATATCACAGATTTTACCTGTAGTTCTGAACTACCATTTTTTTCATTGCAGAGAACTCAATTACATTTTTATAATGTACTTTAAGCATAGATTTTAGGTAATTTTAATACCATTGATGAAATATTTAAGGAGTTTTGTAGTTGCATCATCAATATGTTCAATTGATTCATCCTTTAAAAGGCCCAATATAATGTAATTTAATGATTTGGACATTAAAAGTGTATCTGTGTCCGGGCGAATTAAGCCCAGAGTTTTTCCTCGATTTAAATAGTCAGCTATATTTTGGGTCAATTTATTCATGCAGCTGCTAACCAATTCCTTGATTTTGGGGTATTCTTTGAAAAGGCTTCTTAACTGCGGTGTACCAAATTCATTGAGAAGGTCACAAAAGGCTTCACAAAGTGAGTTAATAGCCGAGAAAAAATCTGCATCAGAACATATAATCCCTTCTATTTTCTTTTCATGACCTTCTAGAATCTCTTCAATTACTTCTGAAATTAAAATTTCTTTGTTTACTATAATTCTATATAATGTATCTTTTGCAATGTTTGCTTCTTCACATATCATGTCCATTGTCCAGCCTTTGGCACCATAAGTCTTAATCAATTTACAGGTTGCCAGGCGGATCCTGTGTCTAAATTCTTCATTGTTTTTTTTCACTATTTTTACTCCTTTCATAGACGATATTACCATTTATTATAACAGATTTGATCTTGTCAATAGATGCAATATTATTTTCCAGATTGGAGTCGATAATTAGCATATCAGCTCGCTTCATCGGTTCTATAGAACCAATCTCCTTTTGCATTCCAAATACTTTTGAAGAGTTTAAAGTAGAAGCTTTAATTGTCTCAGTCAAAGATAATCCAGCTTTCATGAGCAATTCTATCTCACGGGTCGGTGTATTATGGAGAGAAAAGCCCAGCGCGGAGTCCGTTCCCATTGCTACAATTCCTCCCAATGCAATATATCTTCTGACATTTTCAAGTTGAATTGCAGAAACTTCTTCAAGTTGGGATTTAGGAAGTTTTACAAAGAAATCTCCAATAGGTTTGTTCGGATTACCATGGGTATATGCTTCCGTAAAATTACGCATATTTACTTTAATTTTTTCGTTAACAGCCGGATCATAGTCAGGCCTGAAAATCCATCTTTCTTTCAAACCTGTTACAATCAAGTCTACAAGGCTTAATGTAGGAACAAATATTATTCCTTTTTCTATCATTATTTCCAGTACATTATTATCGGCAATTCCGTCAAATGCAGCGTGATGTATACTGTCTACTCCACATTTTGCAGCCTGCTCATAATCTTTAATGTATGTGATATGTGCGCATACATTAAGACCATAGCTGTGGGCCTCATCTGTAAGACATCTTAGCTCTCTATCTGTCCAGTTTACCTGCGGTCTATTATCAAAAGTTCTGCTGACCACAGCTGTTTTGATTACAGACACTCCTTTTTTATAGAGTTTCCGCACATTCCGTTTAATTTCATCTAATCCGTCACATTCAATCACCGATCCCATCTTATAAAACTTTTGCGGCATATATTCCTGTGGGTAACCTCCTTTACAGGTTAAAATAGAAATTGCATTATAAATTCGCGTTTTAGATCCAATTAATCTTTCTAAATAGGGAGCTATATTGGCAGAACCCAAATCAAGGACAGAGGTTACTCCTCCTTTTGATATTTCAGATAAATTTCTTTTTAGCTGGTGCAAATTGAATCCTACTTCGATTCCAAAGCCTCCGCAGTTCATAACGTGCTTGTGTGAGTCAATTAAACCCGGTATAATTGTACAATTTCTTGCATCAATTATGGGGATGTTCGGGTCAATCAGTGAAGAGTTTCTTTCAATTCTGGCAATATGATGATTCTTAACGATAACTATAACATCTTTCAATGGTGGTTTACCGGTACCGTCAATTAGTACTCCGCATCTAATTCCATAAAAATTCATTGAATTTCCTCCTATAATCAAACTAATCAAACTAAAATATATCGTTTGGTTTGATTATAATGTACTTTTTTATCAATGTCAATGTTTTTGATAACAAGTACTTTGCCATGGGCGTCCGTGATTTTATCCATCGAACGGAGCAGGGGTTCAATCTTTCCTTTGTTGAGTTCTCTCGATCTAATGAAAAGCCTCTCGATGAAAGGGATCGAATCTTCACGGCCTTTTGTGGGTTCAAGTTCCAAAATACTCTGCAGCTTTATATCCAGGTGATATTTTCTTTTCTTCTAGTATAGGTCATAAATTCATGTTTTCTAGATTTACTTTAATATGATTTGGATTTTGGCTAGAAGTTGTTCTTGATTCATGAATTTGTAAAAAACTTTATGAGCCGCTGATTCACGTGCAATGTCTAGTACCATTCCTTCTTTGACTGGTTTAATATAATTAACGGTAATTTGTTCAATTTGACTAACCTGTTCTGAGATTAAATCCAGATAGCGGGCATTATTCATATGCCCATAGTTATCAATATCCCGTCCTAAAACAGTGTATTGATGGATTTCTTCCTTTGCAGCCAATGGCAACTGGATTTTTTCCCGCAAAACATGGCATTTCATATTTGGATCGATAATTTTGGATACTGGAAAATCCCTTGACAAACTGACTAAATTGTTATTTGAACGATCAACGACAAAAGCATCTTCTGTTTGTGTGGCTAACAATTCGTTCACATCATTTAAAATCTTAACTAACCGCGTAAATTTTCTTCTATTGGCATCGATAATGAAAGACTGAATAATTAGTTTATCAGATAAAAATGGCGGCTTCAAAATTTTAACTTTTTGATCGGATACAAAAAAACCGATGTTGGCATTTAATTTAGGCAGTTTCTGCAGAATTGATTGCATATGCACCCATCCGACATCTTGAAATTTATCAATCAAGGATCCTGGCTTTATTTCAGAATTATAACCGACCTCTGACAAAAAAACTTCACTTTGACATTCTAACATTATAAAATATCCTCCTAAGATATTGCAAATTGCAATATCTATAAATTATAAATTTATTATAGATCTAAAATGTCTGTATGAAGAAAAGTGAAATTCTTGGAAATTTAAGTTCAGTTAAGTATAACTATTTATGGGAGTAATATATTAGGGTACAATATAGTAAAAGATATATTTATCGGAGGGGAAAGCGTTATGGAAAAAGTAAAACAAAGGATGGTGAAAATAAATGAAACGGATATTTTTGGTTGAAGATGATAAGGAAATCGCCAGAAACCTTGTCCTTTTGCTCCATTCAGAGGGATTTACAGTAACTCACGCTGCTACGCGGGATGACGCCCTTGCCGCACTTGCAGCAAATAAATTTGACTTGGCGTTGATTGATATTTCTTTGCCTGATGGAAATGGATTTACAGTTTGCACGGAAATCAAAGAAACACAAGATTTTCCCGTTATCTTTCTGACGGCCTCCGGCGATGAAGCAAGTGTTGTTACCGGGCTGAACATAGGTGCGGACGACTATATTACCAAGCCCTTTCGTCCGCGTGAACTGATCGCACCAATTAGGACAGCTCTGCGAAAAAGTGGACGTCCTCCATCGGCTTTTGAAATCTGTGGGCTTTATGTCGATATGGCAAGTGGTGTTGTGAAAAAGAACGGCAGTGAGATTTTTCTTTCAGCCTTAGAATATCGCTTGCTGCTGGTATTTATTAGCAACCCCGAAAGTATTATCACGAGGAGCAGGCTGCTTGATGAATTGTGGGATGCTGCAGGCGAGTTTGTCAATGACAATACATTGACTGTGTACATTAAACGCTTGAGGGAGAAGATAGAGAACGATCCGGCAAACCCGCAAATAATTCTGACCGTTCGCGGGATGGGATATAGATTGGGTGACATGTATGCTTCAAAATAGAGAGTTTCGGCAGCTTGCCATTTTGTTCTCCTTAATAACTGCCTCCGCTGTGACGCTGGGATTTGCAATCAACAGATTGGCTGGAATTCTTGCTATTGCTTCCGCTGCCGCCTTTGGAGCAGCGTTTTTTGCGTTTACCAAAGCCCAATATGAAAGTATTGTGCGGATTTCAGATCAGATCGATATTGTGCTTCATAATGCCGACCGTCTGTATATTGGCGAATCGGAAGAGGGCGAACTTTCCATTCTGCAAAGCGAGATAACAAAAATGACGCTGCGTATCCGGGAGCAAAACGACGCACTAAAAAAAGAAAAAGAACGTCTTGCCGATTCGCTGGCCGACATAGCTCACCAGCTCCGCACCCCTCTCACATCGGTAAATCTCATTCTATCACTGTTGGAGAATAATCCTGACGAAAATAAACGGAAAGCATTGATACGGGAGATGAAGGAGTTGTTTTTACAAATGGATTGGCTGCTTACTTCCCTGTTGAAATTATCCCGCCTGGATGCAGGCATTGTTGTTTTCCAAAGCGAGCAGGTAGATGTGAACACTTTAATAAACGCCGCGCTTCACCCGTTCTTGATCCCAATGGAGCTGCACGATATTGCTCTGCAGATAGACGTGCCGAAAGGGATAATTATTCAGGGCGATTCTGCTTGGTTTTCGGAAGCAATTCAAAACATCATCAAAAATTGCGTGGAAAGTGCAGGCGATAACGGGAAGATTGAGATTGTCTGCAGATCCAACCCGCTGTTTACCAAGATTGTCGTACACGACAGCGGCGCGGGCTTTGAAAAAGAAGATTTACCCTTCCTGTTTGACAGGTTCTATTGTGGAAAAAATACAGCTGCCACAGGATATGGTATTGGATTGGCTCTTTGCAAGATGATTATAACACGGCAGGGAGGTACGATTACTGCCCAAAATCATCCGCAGGGCGGTGCGATATTTTCCATTCGTTTCCCAAAGTGACGAATCTCTCACCTGAAAGTCACAGAGATGTAAGTTGAAAGTTCTATTATATGGGTAGACTGTGAAAAAGGAGGATCACATAATGGAGTTTTTAAAAACAGAAGATTTATGCAAGATCTACGGTAAGGGCGAGAACCAGGTTACCGCACTTGACCATGTTTCGCTTACAATTGAAAAAGGAGGATTTACTGCAATCATAGGCTCCTCCGGTTCCGGTAAATCCACATTGCTTCACATTATCGGCGGCGTGGATGTGCCGACAAGTGGAAAGGTGTATTTGGACGGGCAGGATGTATATGCTCAAAGCAATGAAAAACTTGCCATATTCCGCAGGAGGCAGGTTGGACTGATTTACCAGTTTCACAACCTTATTCCAACTCTGAATGTGGTGGAAAATATCACTTTGCCTATTCTGATGGACAAACGAAAAGTCAATGAGGAACGGTTGAATGAATTGTTGGATTTGCTTGGGCTAAAAGACCGTAAAATGCATTTGCCCAATCAGCTTTCGGGCGGACAGCAGCAGCGTGTTGCTATAGGACGCGCTTTGATGAACGCCCCGGCGGTCATGCTTGCCGACGAACCGACCGGCAGTTTGGACAGCAAAAATGGACATGAAATCATCAAACTGCTGAAAGAAAGCAATAAAAAATACAATCAGACTCTTATCGTCGTCACACATGATGAAAACATTGCTTTACAAGCGGACCGCATTATCGGCATATCGGACGGCAAGGTAGTGCGGGATGAGAAGGTGAGATCATGAATATTTTTAACAAGGTCACCCTGCAAAGTATGAAAAAGAGCCGCACACGAACGATTGTAACAGTGATCGGAGTTGCCTTGTCCACTGCGATGATTACGGCAGTTGCCACCTTTGGCGTTTCCCTGCTGAACTATATGGCAAACGGTGCGGCCCAGAAATACGGCGGCTGGCATGTGGAGTTTCCGAATGTTGATTCTTCTTTTGCAGCGAAACAGGTAAGTAACGACAAAGTTGCAAGCACCGCAACATTTGAAAATATCGGTTATGCAAAACTTGATGGCGTGAAAACCCCCAACAAACCGTATCTTTTTATAGCCGGATACGGAAAGAAAACTTTTGATACCTTGCCCATAACCCTGGTTTCTGGCAGGCTGCCGAAAACCAGTGGGGAGGTTCTTGCTTCGGGGAGCATTGCGACAAGGGGCGGCGTTAAATTTGCGGTGGGCGATACGATTTCCCTGTCTGTAGGAAACCGCATGGATGGAAACAAGAAATTGGGTCAGAATAATCCGTACACATCGGGAGATGAAACTTTTGTTCCGCAGGACAAGAAAACCTATACGGTTGTAGGTATCTGCCAAACACCCGCTTTTGAGGAATCTTCCGCGCCGGGATATACCTTGATAACGAAAGCTGGTACACAAGATAAAGTGGATAGCTTCAGCCTGTTTGTCACGCTGAAAAATCCGCGGGAGGTTCATTCTTATGCAAGCAGTGTAGCTGGAAGCCGTGCTTATGTCTTGAATAATGATGTGCTGCGCTTCATGGGTCTTTCTGACGATAACGTATTCAACGTGCTTCTGTACTCCATCGGGAGCATTGTGGTTGCCATCATCATGCTTGGCTCGATTTTTCTGATTTATAATTCGTTCAGCATATCAATGAACGAATGCACACATCAGTTTGGGATTCTCTCGTCGGTAGGGGCCACCGAAAAGCAACTGCGAAATTCGGTGCTGTTTGAGGGGCTTTGCATTGGTGCGGTTGGCATACCGATCGGTGTGATTGTCGGCATCGGCAGCATGGGGCTTGTACTTTCCGTTGTTGCCAAAAGTTTTGCAAACATTCTTTACAGCAATGTCCATTTAACTTTGACGGTGTCTACCCCTGCGATCGTTACCGCGGCGGCAGTCAGCATGGTCA
Organism: Clostridium lapidicellarium; assembly: GCF_041224415.1. Classification (NCBI taxonomy): domain Bacteria; kingdom Bacillati; phylum Bacillota; class Clostridia; order Eubacteriales; family Clostridiaceae; genus Clostridium; species Clostridium lapidicellarium. The sequence goes on from NZ_JBGFFE010000012.1 coordinate 23,436, forward strand.
CTGTTTTGATCTCGGCCTATATCCCGGCCCGCAAGGCCGCCAGAACTCCGGTGATGGAGTGTATTCGCCAGACGAACGAGATCAAAATCGAATCCAAAGCCGTGAAAACTTCAAAGCTCGCGGAGCATATTTACGGCCTGGAAGGTACTCTTGCGTTAAAGAATTTTAAAAGAAACAAGAGATCCTATCGCAGCATTGTGCTGTCACTTGTTTTAAGTGTAGTGCTGTTTATATCGACCAGTGCTTTTGTAACAGATTTGAAACAGGCGTCGGAGAGGGCAGAAGTGTTCACTACCTATGACATCGGTTTTGGCACACAGGATATGGACGATAGTAAAATGCTGCAGCTTTATGACAAATTAAAAACTGCTGATGGTGTTACCAAAAGCTCATATCAAATTGTTATGAAATATTTATGCACTGTCAAAGCAAGCAATCTTTCAGATGATTACTGGAAATCTGCAGGGGCACATTCGCCGGACGAAACAGTGAGTCTGCCAATGACAATCCAGTTTTTAGATGATAACACCTATCTGAATATTATCAAAGGCTTGGGATTGCCCGCAGAGAAATATACCGGGCAAAATGCAAAAGTGATCGCCGTTGCCAAAATGCAGGGCCGCAGCAATCGGATGGAGGAGCTTGATCAGTTTAGTGATATGTTCACGAGTCCTTCCATGAGGTTTACCATCACTCCAGAAATAAACGGCGAGCCGAAAAAGGAACAAGGGCAAAATGTAAGCATTACGTTTGTCGCGACCGTTCCGCCTGATACACCGCCAATGGCAGGAACCTCCGGGCAGCGGCCATATACTTTTATGGTGATGGCTCCATATTCGCTCAAGGAGAAACTTGCGCCCTTCGATACCTCGCCGGATATCATTGTGAAGGGAATGACCTTTCAGTCGAAGAATCCTTCACAGTCGACGGCTGAAATGGAAACTATGATTCAGGGTGCGGGAATTACGGACGAATACAACCTGTACAATATGGATAAAATACTTGATCAGAACCGCAATATGATATTTATTGCCAACGTATTTGCTTATACTTTTATCATTATGATTTCGCTGATTGCGGTTGCCAATGTGTTCAACACGGTTTCCACGAATATCAAGCTGCGCCGGCGGGAGCTTGCCATGCTGCGCTCTGTGGGGATGTCCGACCGCGATTTCAATAAAATGATGCGTTTTGAATGCGCCTTGTATGGTATGAGGGCACTGCTTGTCGGGCTTCCTCTGGCAATCATCTTTTCCTGGCTGATCTACAAAGGGATGGTCATCGGCGGGGCGGAAAATATCGATTTTGTATTTCCGTGGTTCAGTATGGGAATCAGCGTGTTCAGTGTGCTTCTTGTCATCTTTATCACTATGATATATGCCGTCAGCAAGATCAAAAAAGAAAATATAATTGACGCACTTCGGGATGACATGGATTGATTCAAAATTCTCTTCTTGGGCTGTGTCACGAGCAATCATGTTTGCACCTTATTCAGCAAAACGCAGCGCAGTCCCGGTTCAATTTATTTAGTTACCTTTGCCCGTAAATAACTATTATACAGAAGGCAGTACGGCAGTATATTGACAAATTCTTGTATTTGATGCGGTGTTAGTGCTAATGGATAAATATATTTTATTGAATGAACACCAGTTAAGTGTATAATAAAAGAGCAGGTGAAGCATACACAATAATATCCAGTCTTGAATATAAAAAATAGAGGGGAATGAGTATGAATTTGTGTAAAATCAAATTTATATTTATTCCCAGTATTTATTCAGGATTTAATTTGTGTGAGCATATCATAAAAATTTTAAAATACAATGGGGGGATACAACAATGTCTATTTTTTTATATATATTGGGAAATAATATTATACCTATTTTTATATTGATTGGATTAGGATTCATAATAAGCAAAAAATTTCCTTTGAATGTGTTTACACTTAGTAAATTGAATTTTTACATATTTGTACCTGGATTCATATTTTATAATCTTTATACGACTAATTTATCTTATGGTATGCTTATGATTTTACTTTTTTGTATAGTGAATCTAATAATCAACGATTTGATATCCAGGGTTATTTCCAAAATTCGCAAATATGATTTAAGCCAGGAAAATGCCTTTAAAAATTCCATTATGTTTAATAACACGGGAAATATAGGTGTATCTCTTGTTACTCTTATTTTTGGGAGTGCACCTTTCGTAATCAATGGTAAGACACCATATTTAGGTCAGGCCCTCACAGTTCAAATTATGATTCTTGTGTTTATGAATGTTACGATGAATACCATCGGTTTCTACAATGCTGGAAGAGCCAACATGAATATAAAACAGTCAATGCACCAAATATTTACTATGCCATCTATATATGTGATACTCATTGCATTGTTGCTTAAATACATTAAGATTGACATAACTACAACACCATTATGGCCTGTAATCAAATATATAAAAGATGGACTGGTGCCAATAGCGTTATTAACGTTGGGAGTTCAGCTTTCAAAAACAAGATTTGATTTTAGAGACAGTGATGTAAATATAGCAGTTTTTACCCGACTTGTTATAGGACCCATGCTTGCACTGATCTTAATATATGTATTCAGGTTTAAGGGAGTTATTGCCCAAACAGCATTTATTTCTTATTCAGTACCAACAGCTGTCAATACGGCTTTAATTGCCGTTGAATGCAATAATAAGCAGAACTTTGCATCTCAGGAAGTAATGGTATCAACTATTTATAGTGCTGTTACACTTACATCAGCCATATATATAGCTAGAATTTTATTTCCTGTTTAAAAGATATACTTTAATAACACTATCATTGTCTGATAATCGGCTTTTGTGGTAGTTTTGTCCTTTTCCTTCTGCAGATCTTAGTATACTAGATAGAGAAGCATGTCTTTGAAGTGGGGAAAACTAATTTTGAGGTGACATTATCACAAGTTAACAACATGGTAGATAAAAATTGTTTATATAAGTGATTTATTAGGCTATGATATAATAAAGATATTATTTGTTGGAGGGATTATTATGGGGAAAATAAATCAACAAAATAGCTTATATGAGCAATTTCTGAAATATTCATATTGGGATTTAAAAGAATTATTTAAAAAGGCAAAAACGAAAGAAGAACAGGATTTTTATATGGATCTATCAAATAGGATATTACAAAAAGAATGATAGGTAAATAGAGATGATTTTTGGTATGGGTACTGTGCTATAATGTGATTAAAAGTAGGTAAGATGTACTGGCAAATGCAAAATTAAAGCTGCTTAAAATATTGGAAATCTTATGGTCGACGTATGAAGAACATCCTCTTACTGCAGTGCAGATTGGAGAAAAGCTTAAATTATACGGGATTGAGGCAGAGCGAAAATCTATCTGCAGAGATATAAATGTTTTAAAAGATAATGCTGGAATTGTGAATCCATATGCCCTTATCTGGCATGATGAACATTTCATAAATCCAGCAAAATTAACTGATGACCTTTTATAATGAACATGCAGGGAGGTAATGTCATGATAAATATATATAGTGAATTTTCCGATAAGAAGAATTCCGAATCTTCTGATGAATTCAGAAAAAAGCTAAAAGAAGAATCTTATGGTAAGATAGGTTATGGTATCGGTTTTTTTGAAGTAGTCGTTATAATTCTCGGAATATTTTTATTGTATCCCAGCATTCCAAAGTTCATAATTAAATTGATTATTTCTATATTTAAATAGATTTTATATTGAAGGAGTATATATTATGAAAATTTCAAAGAAAGATGCACTAAAATGGTTTGAATTTTTTTCAAAGCTTCCTGAGGAAGAGGAAATTATGATAAAACAGCAGGAGGTAGTTTATTCTACCTTTGCACAAATTGAGGCAGCAGTTGATCGTGGAAACGATATATTGATGTCGAAAATCAAGGGCTTGAAAACTTTGAAGAATAGAACTTTTTTTGTGGGAGATGAGAGTAAATTTCCCAAAGGATGCCGTTCCTGTCTGCTGGGCAGTGGTTTGAATGCAATCAGGAAAACAAATAAGTGTAATATGGAGTGTAAGTTCTGTTATGATTATGGAGAACTGGAAGATGTTCCTCCAATTGGTGAAGGTATGTGGGAAATCGGGGGAACAAGATTTTATGACAGGGATATTGATTTGCTTCTTTCCATCCAGAAGAAGCCCACCGGCATTTGCTACGTTTATTTAGAGCCGTTTATGGAAATTGAGAAATACTATCCTGTGATAAAGAAATTTAGTGATGCTCAAGTTTATCAACACCTGTATACAAATGGTATTTTAGCTACAGAAAAAACATTGAAAGCGTTAGGTGAAGCCGGCCTTGACGAGATACGCTTCAACCTGGGTGCTTCTGAGTGCTCGGATAAAGTAATTCAAAATATTGGAACGGCGAAGAAATATATTAAAAATGTAGGTATTGAAACTCCAATGACTCCTGAGTTTTTCAAAGATTTTTCTAAGAAGAAACAAGCTATTTTGGATACAAAGCTTGATTTTATCAATTGTGCAGAACTGCATTTGAATGAAAACAACATAGATAATTATTACGGGGAAAATATGTATATTTCCAGACAGGGCTATATATCTCCGATTTGGAGCAGGCAATTAACTCTGAAATTCATGAAAATAGCCGATGAAGAAAAGTGGAATCCAGTGATTCATGATTGTTCAAACTATACAAAATTTGCCAGAGATTTAAATCTGGGCGGCAAAGAAGGCAAATGGTTCGGAGCCAGTAATTATGCCTGTGAGTTTTCCAGAATTCCATACGGAGCATTTTTGCCAGTACTGCGTGATGACAATTTCAAATTTTTAAGTGAAGAAGAATTGCCTGATGACTATAAACCGGGAAAAATGATTTTTTAAAGATTACTATATGTCTTATTTGCAATTAGTTTTTTACAAAAATTATTATTATTACAAATAAAACATACAATAGGATATTACAGGCCAGTCTTTTATCGGATAAATGCCCTTTTTTCAAAGTTATCTGCAGAGAAAGAATAGCTATGAATGTTATAATAGCAGATATTATTAAATATTTATCAAATAGCCATGGTGTGAACATTATACCAAGTGCACTTGGTATAGTGGCTTGTATCATCATGGAACCACTAATATTGGAAAGAGCCAAACTTTCTTTTCCCTGTTTTACCCATATAACTGCATTTAAAATTTCAGGCAATTCTGTTGCTATGGGACTTAATAATAATGAAACCATATGTGGGGCTATTCCAAGTGAATTGCTTAGGATGTTCAATTTATTTACAAACATTTGGGATCCTATAAAAATAACTGCAAGTGCTCCTATCGTTTGAATTAAAATAAACGACTTTTTTGGTTCCTTATTATTAGATGTAATTTTCAATGGCTTCAATTTTTGGGCTACTGCTGAATTTTTAACATTCATTTCTTTATAAAAATAAATTCCATAGGCCGCTAAAAATAATATTCCAAGCCATGGTTTTATTGTAAAGGCTACCAACCCCAATGTGATTTTAAATGCAAAAATACACATAAACCATTCTTGATCTCTTGCCAATTTTTTATTATCGCATTTAATGTGTTCGCCTGATTCTCTCCTGCTGCTAAATATAAATATAGTTATTCCAATAACAGCATAGGCAATTGTGCTTAAAACAAGTGGTCCACCCAATGCAGCACCAACTCCAATGTCTTTTTGTTTTGGACTAGTACCGAAAACTACGGCTATAAATGTGACAATGCTTTCAGGCAGGGCTGTGCCAAAAGCAGCTAGAATAGAACCAACTGCACTTTGCGAAATATTAAAAGCCTTTCCAACCCATTCAACTCCATTTACGAAAAATTCACAGCTGAAGTAAATTAGAAGTGCTGATGCAATCATAATCAAAATCGTTGATATCATTTTTCTCATCCTCTTTAAATTATATTGAGTCCCATACAAACAAAAAGACTTTCGACACAGTGATTTTCTATCTTAAAAGTCTTTTTTAATGTGATAATTACACTAAAAAAGGCTTTTAGCACAACAATAGAATCATTGTGTTAAAAGTCTCGCTTGACCGGAATCCGCCATGACAAAACCAGATCAGAGATCAGTATGTTGACTTTGTCACCAATATATAGGTAGCTACTCCCTTTTAACTCTAAAATTTTCATTTCTACTCATAATACCATAAAAATTACCCACAAGCAATATCAAAGTTAGATTTGTTTGCACTTTTGATTACGTATAACTCTGAATTTCATGTAAAACAAGAACATTAATATTGCAGCAGCCATAGCTATTGCCGAACTTAAATAAAAAGGAGCGCTATTGTTGACGTTATCATATAAAACACCAGCTATAAGACTTGCAGGGAGTAAGGTTATACCTATCAGTGAATTATATATTCCCAATCCCGTACCCCTCTTGTTTTTATCTATAAGGTCTGAGACCAGTGCCCTCTGTACCCCATCTGTTGCTGCACTGTAAAGTCCGTATAATACGAATAGCAAAATCACCGATATTTTATTATCTGTTCTTCCAAAACCGAAGTATATTGCAGAATAAAGTAAATATCCGAAGATAATAAGTTTTTCCCTACCAAATTTATCTGAAAGAATACCCATTGGAACGGCGAATATTACTGATACTGAATTGAATATCAAGTATACAATTGGTATGAATAAAGCTTTTATACCAATGTCTTTGGCCTTTACCAGCAGTAGGGCGTCGGTTGAATTACCCAGGGTGAATATAAAGGCAATACCTAAAAACATGTAATATTTATGGGAAAAGTCCCTGGGGGTAATTTTCTTGGGAAGGGAATCTTTGCTTTTCTTGGTTTCCTTTACAAAAAAAATTATGGTAATTAATCCGAGTATTCCGGGCAGAGCTGAAAATATAAATACCTTTCGATAATTATTGGGAAATATTGATAAAATTATAAAAGCAAGAAGAGGTCCTATTATTGCACCGCTGTTATCCATAGCCTTGTGAAACCCAAAATTTTTTCCTTTCTCACTATCACTTGATGAAGCAGCCACAAGACTGTCTCTTGGAGCAGTCCTTATGCCTTTTCCAACCCTTTCGCTGAATCTTATAGCCAGCACCTGCAAAGGTGAAGTTACTATTGAAAATAATGGGGATAAAATAGCTGTAAATCCATATCCAATGATCATAAAGGGTTTGTTTTTGCCAATTTTATCGCTCCACCAGCCCGATATAGCTTTAAGGACCGAAGCCGTACTTTCTGCAATTCCCTCAATAAGAGATACCTCTGTTTTTGATGCACCTATTGACATTAAAAATAATGGCATAATGGAATATATCATTTTTGTAGTTGTATCCGTTAAAAAGCTGGTCATACCGGTAAAGAAGATGTTGCGTTCAATTCCCAAGACCTTTTTATCTTTTCCATTATTAATATACACACTCATCCTACCTTTGAAATTCTATTTTTGATTTGCATCAATTTTGTATTCTTTTCTCTGAGGCCAGTATATTTTAAATTCAAGTTTTTCAATATCTCTTTTTTGTTTATAACTCATTCTTAAACTTGCATCTTCAGGAATATTTATGTCTTTGTCAAGGCCTTTTAAAATAAGTTTGATATTATTATTATTTTTTAGACTTGATATATTGGAACAAATATCATCTAACAGCTGCTTGTATTTACCAAATTCATCTGCTGAAATCTGATAGCTTTCAGCATTATTGACATAATTGCGTGAATCACCTGAAGACAGCCATTTTATTAATGCTTCTTTACTGAACCTCCATTCTCTGCCTATTTTTCTGGCAGGTATATGTTCTTCTCTAAGTAATTTTATCAGTGTTTTTTCACTTACACCTAGAAATTCAACTGCTTGTTCAACGTTTAATATATTATTGTCCATATATTTTCACCTCGTATATATTATAGCAGAATTTATCTTTGACGCAATATATAAATGAATATAACATGAAGTTAATTGTATATAATATATATTTGATTGTAGTTAATAGCAAAATTTTTGTAAAAAGGTGTAAGGCAGCCGCATCCGTTTCATGGATATATGATTTCATATTTTTGCAAATTAGTGCAATTTGTCTAAATATAGACAAAGTCTTTTATCTGACTCTTGATAAAATTTTTGCTTAAGTATAACGTAAAATTCAGGCACATGAATATCTGAAATATCTTTTGAAGGCACTATAGAGTAATATAAGTGTGACATAATTCTCTGGTGCCTTATTATCTAGGAATTGTAGTTTTACTATAAGGAGAATACAAATCAAAAAGGCTCTTGATGTTTTAGTAAGGTACCTGTATAATATAATTAGTAAGGTACTTTACTAAAATTGAGGAATCAACCACGCTAAGAGAGAAGGTGATTTTGTACATGGAAAATGCAAGGTATCTCAGATATTTTGAAAAAATCATTGTAGGTAAAGGTATAAGAATAACTCCTCAGCGTAGAGTTATTCTGAACGTTCTCTTTAAAAACAGGAATAAACATTTAACAGTTGAAGAAATATGGAACCAAGCCAAAAATATATTTCCACAAATAGGTATTCCAACAGTTTACAGAACTGTAATTCAATTAGAGAAGATTGGTATTTTGTACAAGGTAATGGTACAGGGAAACTGCTGCAAGTATCAGTTGATAGGCTGTGATGAAAAAAATAAGCACAGACATTTTATATGTACCAGATGCGGTAGTATTACTGACATATATTTACCTGAAATAAGCATGGAAGAACAGCAAATTGAAAAAAAGTACCATGTAAAAATTGAAAGCCAAAATATCATATATTATGGTTTGTGTGCAAAATGCATTCAGAGTATTCAGATGGCAAAATAATTAAAGGAATTAATCGATTAAATATTTGAAGGGTAGGGTCTTCTATGAAAAACATCTTGATTATAGGAGCGGCAAATGGCATTGGTTATTATCTGGTCAAGCAGCTTTTATCAGAAGGTTATAATGTAACTGTCCTCGATTTAAAGACCGATAATCTTGATAGTTTGTGTGAAAAATATGATTCTCTTCTTTCGCTGACTTGTGATGTTAGGGACTTAAAACAAATGAAAGTTTGCGTAAGTGAAAGTGTCAGAAAGTACGGCAGCATTGATTGCGCCGTACATAATGCCTGCATGTGCACATTTGGCAGTATGGAACAAACCGGGGAGCAGGTGTATCACGATGTAATGGAAGTCAACTATTATGGTGCACTTCATCTATCCAGAGCTGTTTTGCCCTATATGAAAAGTTTGAGAAATGGCAAGGTTATATTTACGAGTTCCTGTGTTGGTATAATGGGGTTTATAAATATTAGTCCGTATTCCTCAAGTAAAGGTGCAATTGAAGCACTTGCCAAGTGTCTTAATATCGAATACCAAAATTACGCTATCAGTTTTCATATTTTTCATCCACCTCTTACCAGAACGAAATCAGCGGAACCTCTGCCTGTACCCAAAGAATTTATGGCCGATCCGGAAAAAGTTGGGATAGGACTTGCAAAACACATACGAAGTAAATCCTTTATTATATGCCACAGTTTGGGACAAAAGATACAAATATTAATCTGTTGCCTGTTTCCTGTAAAAATGGGAAAACTTATGAGCAAGATGACTGCCGGGTATATGGAAGAAAAGGATAAATGATAACTTTTTGAATGAACATACATTTTTAGCTTGATGAAATTGGGTTTATTTGTGATTTTGATAGAACAGCATATATTTTTTATCTATTCTGATATATAATAGGATCAAAATACATATTAGAAAAGGTGAGAATTATGAAACAATGTATGGATTCTGATAATTTGCACAGACGTATTAAAAAAATAATAGGTCAAATTAAGGCTATAGATAAAATGATTGATGAAGATATTCCGTGTGAAGATATTCTGATACAGATCAATGCAGTTAAAAGTGCTGTTCATAAGGTTGGCCAAATAGTTTTGGAGGGACATTTGAATCATTGTGTTAGAGACGGAATTCAGCATGGAGATGCAGAAAAAACGATAGCACAATTTTCAAAGGCGCTGGAACATTTTTGTAGGATGTCTTAAGGTATTTAAAACTGTTTATGTAAAACATAGGCAGTTTTTTTTTATTGACAAAAGTATAAACAGATTATATTATACATATAGGGGTATATGTATAATATAAAAATAAGGGAGCGCTTATGGAAAAAATAAAAAATTTTTTTAAGAATGAGGAAAAATGTGCTATTTTGTTTATATTTTTGTCAGGTATATCACTTGTTGTTAGTTTTTTTGATATTGGTAAATTACCTCTGGATACCGCATGGATTTCAATTATTTTATGTGGAATACCAATTGTGAAGGAAGCTATTGTTGGATTTGTTACAAGATTTGATATCAAGGCTGATTTACTGGTGTCTATAGCGTTGATTGCCTCTATAGTGATCGATCAAATATTTGCTGCCGGAGAAGTTGCTTTTATCATGACTATAGGCGCATTTCTCGAGAAAAGAACTGTCAGTAAAGCTCGTGCGGGTATTGAGAAACTTGTACATCTTACTCCCCAAGTTGCAAGAATCATAAGAAATGGTACAGAGCAAATAATTCCTGCAGATAAAGTTCGGATAGGAGATATTATAAGAGTTCTGGCAGGAGAAACTATAGCTGTAGACGGAATAATCATAAATGGTGAAACTTCAATTGATCAATCAGTAATGACAGGCGAATCACTCCCCGTTGATAAAGAAACTGGCGACAGGGTATTTAGTGGAACTTTAAATCAATTTGGAACTTTTGATATGAAGGCTGCAAAGCTTGGTGAAGATAGTTCTTTACAGAGAATGATAAAACTTGTAAAATCAGCGGATGCAAGTAAGGCAAAAATAGTTGGTATTGCAGACAGGTGGGCTACCTGGATTGTGGCAGGTGCATTGAGCTCGGCAATTCTCACGTGGTTTGCTACAGGTGAAATAATACGTTCTGTAACAATATTGGTTGTATTTTGTCCATGTGCATTGGTCCTTGCAACTCCTACGGCTATAATGGCAGGTATAGGCAATGCCACAAAATATGGTATCCTGATACGTGAAGGCGATGCTCTTGAAAGACTGGCCAATGTACGGAGAATATCTTTTGACAAAACAGGTACGCTTACATATGGACAACTTTCCGTTACGACAGTTGAAAGTTTTGATTCAAGCATATCCGAGAAAAAATTGTTACAATTGACGGCATCAGCAGAAATTCGCTCAGAACATCCTCTGGGGAAAGCGATAATTGAGCATATAAGAAACATTCCCAATATTTCAATTAATGAGCCTGATGAATTCAGGGTGATTGCCGGAAGAGGCGTACTGGCTGAAATAGGAAATTATTCAATTCTTGCTGGAAACATTGAAATGATGGAAGATAATAATATTTCCATACCAGAACAAATGGAGGAAAAAGCCTCCAGATATAAAGGTGTCGGATGTACAATTATGTATATATCAATTAATGGCGATGCATCAGGATTCATAGCACTTTCCGATACTCTCAGGGAAGATGCCGCTGACATGATTAAGGATATTGAGAGAAATGGAGTAGAAAGTGTTTTGCTTACAGGAGATAACCATCAGGCAGCATGTCATATCGCAAAACTTGCCGGAATAAATGACGTATGTTCCAATTGTATGCCGGAAGATAAAATATCTGCAATAGAAAAATACCAGAGTAGAAACGAGCTCGTATGTATGGTTGGTGACGGCGTCAATGATGCCCTGGCATTGAAAAAAGCCTATGTTGGAATAGCCATGGGCGGAATTGGAAGTGATATAGCAATTGATGCAGCCGACATTGCGCTTATCAGAGATGATATAAAATGTATACCTCATTTATTAAGCCTGTCTAAAAAAGTAATAAAAACCATCAAATTAAATTTGACATTTTCCATGACATTGAATTTTATAGCTGTTGCTTTAGCTATATTGGGCATATTAGGTCCAGTAGTAGGTGCACTTGTGCATAATGCAGGATCGGTATTGGTCATTTTAAATTCATCATTATTATTAAATTGGAAGGGGAAATGAACTTTATTATTTAAATATCAGCATTCCACCCATTGTGGCAGTCATGATGAAAAGTACCGGTCGAAGAACTTTTTCCAAATTTTTCTTATCTATGCGTTTGAGAAGGAACGGGCCTGCAAAAGCCCCACACATTGTGCCCACAGCTAAAAGCCCTACGAGTTTCCAATCAATATTTCCCAATCCAAGGTGCGTGATAAATCCGGTGACAGCTATGCCGAGAAGCACAAGTACTGAAGTCCCTACTGTTTCAAGTGCCTGACATCCTAAAATCATAAGCCCCGCTACAATTGGGCCTCCACCGCTTAAGCCAACAAGCCCGGACATGACTCCTCCAAGAAGTCCGAAACAAACTGCCTTAATTGTATTGGACTTCTTAGCCTGGTCATTGTCCTGCATGTCATCATCTCTTTTTTTCTTTTTTCTTATATATGAAAAAAGCATTTGTACGGCCAGAAGCACCAGAATAATTCCGGTCAGTTTATTATACATATCCTGCGGCAGCAATCCGGAACACAGCGAACCTATGATTGAACCGGCTATGCCTCCAATCAGCATGGTGAGTCCAAAATGCAAATTTACATTTCCGGCTTTCCAATGGCTGAAACTACCTACTGCAGTAGTGGGAATTGTGGTTGCAAGTGAAGTGGATGCTGCAATGGCAGGAGGAATGTTAAAAAAGGCAGTCAAAATTCCAACATAAATGGCTCCTCCACCGCCGCCAAGTGAAATGATCAGCAGACCTACTATAAATCCTACGATAGGCAGGACAATATATCGAAACACGTCAATCATCCTTTCCTGTGTCTAAAGCTGATATCAGGCATGAAACAAGCCGTTTGAAGCTTTTGCCAACATCGGCTTCGGCACTTCTGAAAAAACCTGCCTCCTCAAGAGAGACAAATCCGTGAAGGGCACTGCGGAATCCACGTACGAAATGGATGGTTTCTTTTTTATTGTAGTGATAGGGTTCCATGACCTGGTACAGAATACTGACGATAGCATGCCCCGATTTTTGAATACTGCTGTCATTGTAAGTGGGGAATCTTAAAATTGCCTTGTAGAGTTCCGGGTTTTCCCCTGCAAATTTACGATATGCCAAAGCAATTGCCATTAACGCATTATCTTTTGATTTACCGACTGCTGCATTGCGTATAGCATCTCCGAGTCTTGAAATGGCAAGTTTCGAAATACCCAATGAAAGTTCTTTGAATCCACTAAAATGGTTGTACAGTGATGGTGATTTTACACCCAGTTTTTCTGCAACCTGAAGTAAAGAAACATTTTCAAGTCCGTTTTCTTCTGCTAATTCTGCAGCGGCATTCAGAATTGACTCCGTGCTCAATCTTCTTTTTGGACCCATTTAAATTCCCCCTATAACTATAATAAGGTTATTATAAACTAATATAATTAGTTTTTCAATACTTTAAATAGAATTCAACATTAATCTTGACGCTGATATTATAGTAGGATAAAATATATTTTATTGTTTATTACAAGAGCTTAGCATAAAGCCCTCTGGATAGAGTAGAAAACTGGAGAATTTAAAGCCGGAACAAATCAATAAATGGAGATGACCTTAGTGAAAAAGAAAAATTATAAATGGATTGCTCTGTCTTGTACTACTATAGGAGCTCTTTTTTCCGTGCTCAGTGCAAGTACGCTCATGATTGCACTTCCTGTAATAATGAAGGATTTGAATGCAGGTGTAGGTATAATAATGTGGACGATAATGGGATATATGCTCTCACTTACGATACTCGTTCCTTCAATAGGAAGGATAGCCGACATGTTCGGAGTGTAGCTGCAATTATAGGCCCTATCTTAGGGGGCGTTCTTATAAATTTCAGCTGGAGGGCCATATTTTATATAAATATTCCCATAGGTTTGTTTGGAACTATATGGGCTGCAGTATCCCTTGTGGAACTCCATAAGTCTGAAGGTAATGAAAAATTTGATTTTAAAGGCACTTTTTCCTTTACTTTTGGAATGCTGGCACTGCTTGTAGCACTTACAATAGGCGGGTTCGGCCAGTGGCTAAGCAAACCTGTAATAATACTGTTTACAATTGCAGCAATACTTATAGGATTGTTTACCTATATTGAAAATCATACGAAGTTTCCCATGCTGGATATGACTCTCTTAAAGACAAGACTTCTTTCTTTTGCATATATTAGCACGCTTTTAAACGGTATTGCAAGAGGAGCCGTCACTTTCCTGCTAATATTTTATTTCGAGGGAGACAGGGGTATTGACCCGATTACGGCAGGTATGCTGCTGTGTCCCTTTGCAGTGGCAATGATGGCTGTATCCCCCATAAGCGGTATATTGTGTGACAAATATGGTGCGAGGGCTTTAAGCTCCATAGGGCTTCTCATATCTGCCGCAGGACTACTTGGATTTATGAGGATAAATACAACTTCCTCCACGGCTTACCTGGTTGTATGCATGGTATTTACCGGAATAGGTTCCGGAATGTTCTTCTCTCCGAATACAAGTTCTATAATGGCAAATGTGCCCGAGGGCAATAGGGGAATTGCTGCAGGCGTGAGGACCATGTTCATGAATGCCGGAATGGTACTTAGCATTGCCATATCAATGGCAATAATATCTTCCAGTATATCACTTTCGGCTATGCAGGCACTGTTTGTACACTCTCATGTTTCTACAAGGGGTATGGCTTCCGCTCAGTTTATAAGAGGGCTCAGGACAGCTTTTACAATTTCATTTGTATTTAGTCTCATTGCAGCTTTCATGTCGTATTTGAGGGGACCTGCACCAAAGTGGGAAAAACAGGCTGAAGGTTAATAATAAAGATAGGTAAATTATTTTATCCCAATTGTCAACATTAAATTTATTTAAAGTTGACAATGGGGATACTTTATTATAGTATTATTCATGTATTGATTAATTCTTGAATTGGAGGGATATAGCATAGAATATGATATTGACGGGAATTTGTATTGTATCTTCAAGAAGGCTTTTTCACTAAGATATCACTGGAATATGGACAGTACACCTGTGATGATTTTCATTGAAGCTATGCATCAGCTTTTAGATAAGGTGGAGGATGGATATTTTATTGCCAAACAGGTTATAAAAATCAATACTCTGGATATCGGCAAAAAAGTTAGATTGGAATCCAATATAGAAAAATCGGGGAGACTTAAATCGATGTCCTATCTAATCTGCAATTGTGAAGTAAGGGACGGCCATAAAAACCTTATGGATCTTGAATCGACTTTGATTAAAAAGGATCAGTATAATTTAAAAGAAAAATTTATATGTACGGCCGATAAAAAATTTTTTAAGATTGTCACGAAAGACGATGTAAGACAGTTTTGTGATTTAAGCGGAGATTACAATTATGTACATAGGGGTGATAAACCGGTTGTACAAGCTATGCTTATATTGCTGCTTTTAGAGGATTATCTGGCTTTGAAAAAAATATACATGTATGATTGTAAAATAACTTATGTTAAACCAATATCAGCAGGCAGCAGCATATTTTTATACTGGAAAGGTAATAGAGAATTATTCGGGATAACGGATAATAGAGTATGCTTTAAATTAGAATTACGCGGGGAAAACAGAGAGGGGAAATTAAGTTGAGAAAAAAATTAGGAATAAGAGATATCATCTATTCATCATTAATGGCGGCAGTAACTTCAATTTTAGGTTATCTTGTTATTCCACTGCCTTTTACTCCGATTCCCATAACCGGACAATCTTTGGCAGTTATGATTGCAGGCTGTGTTTTGACACCGGCTCAGGCGGCACTCAGCATGTTGATCTTTTTGCTCCTGGGATGTGCAGGTATTCCGGTGTTTTCCGGTGGAAGATCCGGAATTGGAATTATTGTTGGTAAATCGGGAGGATACTTTTTAGGGTACCTGATAGGTGTTGTTATAATAAGTGTTTTATCACACAGGAAGCAGTCATTTGTAAATATGTTCCTGGCTTGTGTATTGGGAGGTATAGTAATAGTTCATTTCCTGGGAGCAGGGTGGCTTGGATTTATTACAAATGTCGGAATAAAAAAGGCCTTTGTACTTGGTTCACTTCCCTTCATACCCGGAGATCTGTTAAAGGCCGTAGTGGCCGCATTTATTTCATTGAGATTGAATAAGGAGATGAGAAGACATTTGCATTAAACCTATATACAGAAGAGTTTATATAGTTGGAGGGCTGAGAACGCCCATAGGCAAGACCAATGGATGTTTGAAAGGTTTCCTCCCTGAAAAATTGGCGGCACATTTAATCGGAGGACTTCTATGCAAGTACAACCTTCCGGGAGATTCAATTGATGAAGTTGTTCTTGGAAATGCAGTGGGTCCGGGAGGAAATCTGGCAAGGCTCAGCCTGCTTGAAGCAGGGCTGCCGTTTAGTGTACCTGGGATGACTGTGGATTTTCAGTGCGGCTCCGGTCTAAAGACCATAAATATAGCTGCAAATCTAATAAACTCAGGTCAGAGAAATTTAGTGATAGCAGGTGGGACAGAGAGTACAAGTTTAGAACCTAACAGACAATATAATTCTAAAGATAGAAGGTATAGGGGAGAAGGTGTATTTTATAAAAGGGCACAGTTTTCTCCCTATTCGATTGGAGATCCCGACATGATAGAAGGTGCGGAGAATACTGCAAAATACTGCGGCATTGGGAGAAAATCTATGGATACTTGGTCTGTAGAAAGCCATAAAAAAGCTTTGAAAGCCAGAAGTAAGAATAAGTTAAAAGATATTATTCTAGGTGTAAAAACCGATAAAGGCATTGTCTCACAGGATGAAAATATCAGACGTCATCCTTCTTTGAAACTTATGGAGAGAGCGGCACCAATTTTGGGCAGGAATGGAACTATAACTGCGGGAAATGCCTGCCTTACTAATGATGGGGCAGCTCTTACTGTAATTGCGTCAGAAAAAGCGGTACAAAAATATAAATTAAAACCTGAGGCACTATGGATCGGAGGAGACAGTGCAGGTGTTGATCCTAATTTGTTTCCCCTCGGTGCAATTGCAGCTTCGAAAAAACTATTGGAATCGTTGAACTTGAATATAAATTCCATGGATCTGATAGAAATAAACGAAGCCTTTGCAGTGAAAGTACTGGCTTTTCTAAAATATTTTAATTTTCCCGGTGATAGAGTGAATGTATTTGGAGGTGCACTAGCTTATGGACATCCTTATGGAGCTTCCGGTGCTGTTATAATGCTTCATCTATTGGAAGCTTTGAAAGATAGGAATGAAAAAATGGGAATGGCTGCTGTAGGTGTTGCAGGTGGTCTTGGTGTCTCAACCATTATAGAGAGGTGTGATTGATATAAGATGCTGATTTATTCAGGAGTATTTAAAAATGCAGAAGAAAATCCCCAAAAAGTATGTATGATTTTTGGCGAAAGAAAAATAACTTATGGGGAACTTGTGGAAAGCATAAATAAAAGAGCGATATTTTTAGCGGGAAAATATACTATGGGTGAAAAAATAGTAATAGGGAATATGAACCCGTTTAATACAATAATTAATTTTTTGGCATGCTCCAGGGCAGGCTTGATTTCCATTCCGGTGAATCCCAAAACTTCTTCATGTCAGATGGATGAAATCATGAAAAAGGTAAATGCATCCTTTATCATGGATGACAGATCCTGCTTTGATTTAGATAAAGAGGGAGAAAACTTAAAACTTCCACATATTGAGGATTCGTATATTTTTCTTGGAGCTCTGAGTTCTGGGACCACAGGACACAGCAAAATCATATGGCGTGATCATAAAAGTTGGACAAGTGCTTTTAAGTATCAAAGTGAAGTATTTCATATAAGCCGTAAGGACGTACTTTTTTTAGCGGGTTATCTTTCCTATACGGCAAACCTCAACAGTGCACTTCATATTTTAAATGAAGGTGGAAGTATAGTATTTTCTAAGAGCATTTATCCCAGAACATGGATTAAAGAGATGAAACAAAATGACGTGACAAGTATATTTATGGTTCCGGCACATTATAGAATATTATTAAAGGAACTTGGAGAAGACCTTGATCAAATAAGATCGGTATTGAGTGCAGGGGATAAACTTGATGAAAAAACCGCCTGCAAGTTGAAGAATAGATTTAGTAATGCCCATATCTGTGAATATTATGGTGCCAGTGAATTAGGACATGTAGCTTATATGGATTTTACAGAAACTTACAGGGAGGGATGTGTTGGAAAAGCATTTCCACAGGTAAAATTTTGGCTGGAGAATAATTTAATATGGGTGAAAAGTCCATATATAGCTCCGAATTTCAGACCTAAAGCTACAGTTGGCGATATAGGTAAAATAGATGGGCAGGGAAATTTATACGTTCTGGGAAGGAAAAACAACACTATAAATAAGGGTGGTGTGAAAATACTTCCATATAATATAGAAAAAGTGTTGAATAACCATCCCTCGGTATTAAAATCGGTGGTATTCGGCATAAAACATCCAGTAAAAGGAGAAGAGACAGGTGCGGTAATTTTGTCAAAAGATGATACTTTAACTGAAAAATACATCAGAGAATATTGTAAAACACACCTCAAGCCCTATTTACAACCCAGGAAGATAAGAATAGTTAAAAATTTTAAGCTGAACTCAAATGGGAAAATCGACATGAATGCCTTATAAAATAATGGTGTCATTTATTTCCGGCTTTTGTTCAAAAGTTTCTTGCATGCAGATATGAATACATCTGGATGTTCAAGGTGGATGTCATGTCCGGATTTTATGTTGATTCTTTTACAATTACAGAGCAAACTTTGAACTTTATTTGCATCATCATCGGTATTGGCTGCATATAAAACATCGTCCTTTCCGTATTGTGTGTCTGCTTTCAGGTAGATGACGGGGCACTTAATGCTTTTGAGTATGTTTTCCTGATCTATATCTTTCATCCAGGATCCATCATAAAAAGCATCCCCAAATCTGGGATCATAATTATCCATGTAAAGTAAAGGACGCAGCCATATGTGTGGAATCCAGAAAATTTTGATGGGTTTACCGGGATTTGACCTCCTGTATTTTGCCGCCGATTTCACGATCTTATTTTGCAGACCGCCGAAGAGGGAAAGAATATAACTGTGTTTCAGGTAATAGAGTGTAAAATCAGTTTCAAAGTGCCTGCTTAAAAAGCTGTGGGTGACAAGGTACGTTTCATACCAGGCACAGGCACCTTTAGCTTCCTGCACTTCTTCCGGAGTCACGCTGAAAAAGGGTGGATCTTCTAAAAGGACACCATTAACCTGATTTGGTGCATTTGCTGCAACCCAGGCTGCTAGAATGCCTCCGGAAGAATGACCTGATATGAAGCAATTTTCTTTGATAATATTGTCTATAAGCCAGATAAATGCATTTCCATTGGCCTGACAGGAATATAAAGCAGCCTCATGGCTTGATCTGCCGTGGCCGTAACAGTCCACTGCATATATATGAAAGGATTCCGATAATTTGGGCAGTACCGTATCGTAGTCCTTCCAGGCAGTGGTTTGACCATGGATCAACAGTAAAGCGGGACCATTATCTGGACCTTCTCCATACCTTATTGTAGAACCATCAGGAAGTTTTATAAGTTTGTCATTAAAACCCGCCTGCCTTACTTTGCTGATAAGAGCTTCATCATAATGCATGTTGGCATGGAAATACCTTATTACAATAACTGTTCCGCAGATTAAAAGTATCAGGATAATTCCCAAAGAAATTGACATTTTTATCACTCTTTTCATATTTTGTTCGTTTAATTTATATTTTAACCGACTTTAGATGTCTTGTCTAACGTGTGATAATGACAGGGTACATGTTGTAAAAGATAGCTTAAATATATAAATATAAGAGATAAAAATTCGATACATATAATAATGGTTGTTCGAATTAAGAATCAAAATATATTATAAGGAGAATGAATTTTATGAGCAGGGAAATTTTAGAACCTTTTTTGAAAGTTATGCCCGTGTTAAAAGAAATACTACAGGAAGATGTTTTTGTTTCTGTTACAGATACTTCGACATTTTTATACTACAGACCCGGGAATAATGTTGATGTAAAAATAAAAATAGGAAGTAAAATTCCAGTTGAAGATCTATTGTATAAAACTGTTAAAGAGGGAAAGGGGTATAGTGCGGTTGTTCCAAAGGAAGTGTTTGGTATACCTTTTAGAGGTGTTACATATCCTGTTAAGGATGCGGAGAATAATGTTATAGGTGCTGTTGGCGTAGGAAGAAGTTTGGATAGACAGGTGAAATTGGAAGAATCTGCGGATACATTGTTTTCCGGTCTTGAAGAAACTAGCGCGAGCATTGAAGAGATCAATTCGGGATCTGAAGAAATGAATCGCATGATAACGAGTATGTCTGAAATTACAAAACAGGCAGAAAAGCAGATAGAGGAAAGTAATGAAATAATAAGCATGATTCAGAATATAGCATCACAGTCGAATCTGCTGGGGCTCAATGCGGCAATAGAAGCTGCCAGATCTGGAGAACAGGGAAAAGGATTTGCAGTGGTTGCGAGTGAAATGAGGAAATTGGCTCAGTCGAGCGGTGAGTCTTCACAAAAAGTTTCAAATGCACTGTCGCAGATAAATAACAATATAAAGAACATATTTGAAACGGTCAATCGGGTTCAATCTGTTTCAGAAAAACAGGTGACTGCAATGAAAGAAATTACTGCTACATTGGAAGAAATTACTGCAAGCGCTCAGACAATGACGGAAATTTCAAAGGTGGAGTGAGTTGGATCTGCGATGTCAATCCTAAAAGGAAAGTTCCCATTCCAGTTAGTATTGTACCAAAAATCATGTAAATTTTATATTTTCCAGTTTTTGAAATAAGATAGCCGGAAACTCCAGCTGTTACAGTTAAGCCCAGTAACTGCGGTATAGTAGCCAGGCCGGCTCCGAAGGCTGAAAGGTGAAATACAGTCTGGAGATACATAGGTACAAAAACCATGCCTGCAATATCCAATTTGCCACTTTGTTCTGGTCTGGGTAAATGTAGTTTGAATGTAATCATAAAAAATGACAAGACACCGATTGGGATATTGATATAGAAAATCCACCTCCATGAAATTTTGTCAGAAAATAGTCCTCCGACAAATGGACCCGAAATCAGTTCAAAAACTGCCATGGATCCAATATAGGCAAAGTATTTGGAGCACTTGGAAGGTGGGACAATATCACCTACAATTGCCTGAGTCAGAGAATTTAACCCTCCTCCACCAATTCCCTGTAAAGCCCGGAATACGATGAGCATTTTGACGCTCTGTGCAGTACCACATAAAATTGATCCAATTAGAAAGATAATGATGGAAGTTTGAAAAATGCATTTGCGCCCGTACATGTTACCCAGCTTCCTGAACAATAGGGTTGTGATTGCACTAGTCAGCAAATAGGCAGTTGCTATCCATGCACTGGAGGTATATCTTTTATCGCTGCTGCAGTGTAATGAATCCGAGATGTCGGAAATTGAAAGAGCATATTTGGAAAAAAAGGAAGAACTGATTCGAAATATGCCTGAACTTGTAAAATTCATAAATGAGGCAATTGCGAATATTCTTAAATAAAGACGAGAAAGTTTAGTATTTGGCTGTATTGACTAAAGCTAAAACATGGCATAATATAAATATATGAATGGATGTTTAAATGTACATATGTTTTGAATATTAGCTGGAGCTGGAGGTGTTAACATATTAGGTATATTGGATTTTTTAAGACAGGAGAAAATTAGTGAGAAATTGATTGCTGAAATAAAACATTATCGGAATTTCTATAAGGTAAATCCTGATGTAGAATACAGGATACCAACGCCCAAATATAATTATTATGGAAAGGAAATTTGGGAGGAGGCAATTACAGCTATTATTTGTGGCGAAAATCTTCTCCTGGTTGGTCCGAAGGCAAGCGGGAAAAATGTTTTTGCAGAAAACCTGTCAGCTGCTTTTGGGAGGCCGCTCTGGGATATTTCCTTTCACGTTAACACGGATTTTTCATCTCTTATTGGGGAGGATACATTTAAAAACGGGCAGGTTGTTTTAAGGCATGGCCCAATTTATGAATGTGCAGCCTTGGGTGGATTTGGAGTCCTTGATGAAATTAATATGGCAAGAAATGAATCCATTGCACTTCTTCATGCTGTCCTGGATTTCCGAAGGGTCATTGACATACCCGGTTATGACAGGATTCCCCTGAAGGATTCAACTAGATTCATTGCTACGATGAATTATGGATATGCAGGTACGAGAGAACTCAATGAGGCTCTGGTTTCCCGTTTCATGGTTATTGATATGCCTACTATTTCTTCTGAAAATCTTATGAAGCTGCTTAGGCAGGAGTTCCCCAATATGAAAGATAATTATGTTGAACAATTTACAGGACTATTTAAGGATCTACAGAAAAAAAGCGAAAACTCTGAGATCTCTACAAAGTCTGTAGATCTGAGGGGTCTTCTTTCTTCCATTCATCTTATCGACAGGGGATTGAAGGCATCTAGAGCTTTGGAGATGGGTATTGTAAATAAATCCTTTGACAACTTTGAAAGGGAGATCATAGAAGATGTTATTCATCTCAGAATACCGGAAAATGTGGAAAGAAGTGAGATTTTTTCAAATTGACTGTGCAGAAGGAAAATAATGAAGCAAAGAGAGCTGACAATATTATATGGAATGCTTCGTCTGATTACTCATTTAATTCAAAAATAAAGGCATATGATGAAAATGGAAAGGCTGATCTTTATTTGAATTATATTATAGGCGCCGTTCATAAGTACTATGATTGTTCACTTTTAAATAATTTTTTCAAATACCTCAGGAAGGATGTCAATTGCGAGTCCTTGAAAGAATTGACCTGGATAGGTCTGGAAAATTGTACTTATGGGAGAGGAAGATGTGAGCGGCCGGTCCTTGAGAGTCTCCGTCGGGATTATTCAAAAAAATTTCTCGGCAGGTGTAATCCAGCTTTGTCTTTTGATATTGTGGATCAGGTCAAAATAGCACATTTTCAAAGGGCGCTGGGCGAAAAGACAAATATGCCGAAATCGGTAATTGATATTTTAGATGATTTGGAATTTGACGAGAATATGGATACAGGGCAGATTATATCCCGTATGAACAGAATAATAGATGTGTATTTTTATCATAGGTCTGCACATCTTTTACACGGGAACATGCCGCCCGGGATTCAAAACAGCAAAGGCAGCCTTCAAATAAATAATAAAAAATCAAATTCTTGGCGCAGTTCGTTTTTAAAACATTTTAATTTGATACCTTCTGAATTAAACAGGGCTTTCAGTTGGTTTAAATCTGTGGATCAGATCAACAGATACGACAGGAAGTTCATGAGCGGATATTATGGGGCTTCTGTTTTGCAGGAACCGCAAATAAAGTCTGTAGAGAAAAATCTGTGTATTGGAAATCATAGGAATTGTCATATCTATTTTACAAAGGGTAATTTTAATGCTGATTCTGAAAGCAATAGGAGCATGCTTAAACATCGGGACGATGTTTTAAAACAGAGAGAAAAAAATAGTTTATATTACAATAAAAACCTCACCAGAAATAATAATAGTATCATGAAACTGACAAATAAAATCAAAAATGTGATGCTTGTTGATCGTGAATCCTCCTGCAGATCGGAAACAGGGAAACTTGCAGCAGGAAAGGTCTGGAGAAATCTTTATCTTTATGACAATAAGATTTTCATAAAAAAGATTGAAAATGATGTAAGAAATTTAACTGTTGACATAATGCTGGATTCATCATTGTCTCAGGAAAGTCGTCAGGAAATTATTGCAGAGGAAGGGTACGTCATAGCTGAAAGCCTTACGCGGTGTCAAATTCCTGTAA
The DNA here is from genome assembly GCF_041224415.1 of Clostridium lapidicellarium. Lineage (NCBI taxonomy): Bacteria > Bacillati > Bacillota > Clostridia > Eubacteriales > Clostridiaceae > Clostridium > Clostridium lapidicellarium. The sequence goes on from NZ_JBGFFE010000012.1 coordinate 47,297, forward strand.
AAGTCTACTCTTTCTGCAGTTTTCACGATTATACGATTCTCAATCTTTTCCGTGACTACAATGAAACTGATAAAAATAACAGAATTTTCAATTATACTTCATCAGGCTGTAACAGGGACGGTTTAGCTGTACGTGCCGCACTTTACATGATGAGAAATTCAAACTGCAGCCATAAGATGCTCATAGTCCTGTCCGACGGAAAACCAAATGATATGCAGTGCATCCCGGGTCAAGCCAATGATGTCGAGTACAGTTATGCAGATAATGTTGGCGTGAATGACACTGCCCTGGAAGTCAGAAAAGGAATTCAAAGTGGAATTTCAATTCTCGGTGTCTTTACAGGGCGAAAAGAAGATCTCCCTGCCGCTCAAAAAATATACGGCCGCAATCTGGTATATATAAAATCTCCAGGGAGATTTGCCGATACAGTTGGAGTCATGCTTCAAAATGAATTGAATAATTTATATGATTGATTTCATTTCAATGCACTGTCTATGAGTGATGTCAGAGTTTCAACCCCTTCAGGTTTTAGATGTACACCGTCAGGTTCAAAATATTCGGGATGGGAAACTGCCCGTGAATGCCAGTCGATTAATGTGACATTGCTGTTTTCCTCAGCTTTTCTGCTCAAAATTTTATTTACATCTTTCTCCCAGCGGCGCGGCACACGTGTATTTATTAGATAAATGTGAGATTTGGAAAAACATTTAATCAGCTTGTCAATCTGAGCGTCTGTAAAATAACCGTTTGTTCCCAGTTCAAGTATGACTGCGTTGTTTGAATTATTAAACTCCGTATAGGAAGATGCCAGTCCTATTGCTTCATTGAGCTGCCTTCCAACTTTGGCATCAATCGTAAAATTGGAATATCTTTTATTTAAACTCGGGGTAATGTCCAGCATGATGGAATCTCCGATGGCCAGTACTTTTCTGTAGGGGTTGACGGAATGCGGAGAATTTAAACTGCCATTTTTACAAGTGCTTGTCCCAGATTCTTTATTTGTCTGAGGCTGCTGTAAACTGTTTGTCCCTGCCTTATTACCTGTATGTGCCTGAGTTTTATCCATGTGGATGCTTTTAACACAGGCTGTCAGAAGTCCGACGCCTAAAGTCATCAGTATCATAACTGAAATTAATCTGGAAAAAGCCGGCTTTCTTGAACTGGCAATATTGCCCGACAAATATTTTTTGAAAGTTTTTTGGAATCCATTTTTACGGATGGGCATTTCAATGAACCGATATGAAATTTCAGCAATAATAAATGTGACGGCCAACTGCAAACCGGCACGCCAGTAAGTTGGATTTCCCATTTCGTAAATTGGAGTACTTAAAACAATAATAGGGTAATGCCAGAGATAGATTCCGTAGGATCTTTTACCAATCCAGCTTAAAGGTTTCCAGGAAAGTAAATGTCCAAGATAGCTTTTGGAATGACAGATGCATGCTATGAGTACGGCTGCATTTAAACTAAAAAGCAGCATACCGCCTCTGTATAGAAATGAATTGTATTCATTCACAAAAACGACACTGATGATAAAAATAGAGAGGGTAATTGCACTTGTGATATTCAGTTTATTTTTTTGCCTGGTGGAAATTTTTCCAGTATATGTTTTTTTAATAGGATATATGATAGCCAGCCAGCCGCCTATAAGAAGTTCAAATGCACGTGTATCTGTCCCATAGTATACACGGCTCGGATCTTCTCCCGGTTTGTATAGTACGGCCATTAGTACTGCAGAACACAATGCTGCTATAAACACAGCGTTAGAAAGCTTTGCCCTTTTTTTAAAAATCTTTATACCTGCTATCAGCATAAGGGGCCATATGATATAAAATTGTTCTTCTATGGACAGCGACCAGAGATTTTTCAAAGGTGAAGGTGATCCAAAACTGTCAAAATAAGAGATCTTATGAAAAATAAACCACCAGTTGCTTACATAAAAAATGGAAGCTGCTGCGTCACCTTTAAGTGTGGCTGCTATTTCTGATTTAAACATTGTTGCCCAAATAAAAATACCAGTTATTGCTATATAGGCGGCTGGCAGCAGTCTTCGAATACGCCTGATCCAAAATCTACGCAAACTGAAATTGAGTTCACTTTTTTGAGTTAAAATGCTGGATGTTATGAGATAACCGGATATCACAAAGAATATATCAACTCCTAAAAAGCCTCCTTCAGCCCAGTTAAAGTTGAAATGGTAAGCCATTACAGCTAGTACTGAAAAAGCTCGGAGCCCGTCCAATCCAGTTATATATCGGTGATTTTGTATATTTTTTGACATGGGACTCTCCTTTTTTTTAACGGACTTTAATATGCTGACATATGGGTTTAATTTATACCTTTTTTTCCTACTTTCAACATTAATAGCCTAAATTTTCACTTAAAGTTAAGTTTAACAAAATATTTTTGTGAAGTCAAGACAAGAATAAAAATCATGGGAAATATCATAAAATGTGATAAAATCATAATAAGGTGAGTTTAAACATGGAAAATGAAAATTTTAATATAAAACCATTTTTAAAGTGGGCGGGAGGAAAGACACAGCTTCTAAATGAAATAATTGCAGAACTGCCTCAAAATGTAAGACAGCTTAAAAAGTATGTCGAACCCTTTGTAGGAGCAGGTGCTGTATTTTTTTATTTCCTGGAAAATGATTATTTTGAATATTATATTATAAATGATATAAATTTCAAATTGATAAATTTATATGAGATTATCAGGGACAGACCGGGGGATTTAATCTTTGAAGTGCAGAGATTGAGATCCGAGTATCTGAAACTGGATATTGAAGGTAAGGAAAAATTATTTTATGAAATAAGAAGCAAATTCAATAATGGCTGCAGCAGTATAGAATCGGCTTCATACTTTATTTTTTTAAATAAGACATGTTTCAACGGTCTGTACAGGGAAAATTCAAAAGGTAATTTCAATGTGCCTTTTGGAAAATATGAAAATCCGAGTTTTTTTAATGAAATACAGTTGATGGAAATTTCCAGACTGTTGAATTTAAAAAATAAAGACGGGAAATTTAAAGTTAAGATTTTAAATGGGGACTTTGATGAGCTGAATGAATATATTGACGGCAGTACTTTTGTATACTTTGATCCCCCGTACAGGCCTGTGACAGTTGGGGGATTTACTTCCTACAGCAGGAGCAGTTTCAATGACAAGTCACAGATTTTGTTAAGGGATTTTTATAAATTGATGGATGTCAAAGGCGCAAAACTAATGTTGAGTAATTCGGATCCCAAAAATTTAGATGAGAGTGATACTTTTTTTGACGATTTATATTCTGATTTCAATATAAAAAGGGTTTATGCCAAAAGAAATATAAATTCTACGGGAAGTAAAAGGGGAAAAATCACAGAGCTTCTGATAACAAATTATAAAGAGGTGAAGGCCAGATGAAAATTGACAGAATAAAACTTTTGAATATAGATAAAAATACCCTTGAATTTATAGAAAAATCCTGTCAGAGAGACGGTTTCTATACTTTCTCATCTGAAGATGCTCATGATGAGAGGGAGAGAATAGTTTCCACTTCTGGTTCACATAACTGCGGCGGGAGATGTGTTATAAAAGCACATGTAAAATACAACCGAATTGTGAGAATATCCACGGAAGACGATATTCCTGATACGGAAAAAGTTCCGCAGCTCAGAGGATGCCTGAGATGCAGGGCTTATCGCAATAGAATATACAACTGTGACAGGCTTAAATACCCCATGAAGCGCATAGGAAAGCGCGGTGAAGGAAAGTTCAAGCCTATAACCTGGCAGGAGGCACTGGATATTACCGCTGATAATTTGAAGAGGATAATGCATAAGTACGGTCCTGATTCCATATATATTCAGTATGCTACGGGAAATGAAGGAAAGCTTTCGGAAAAAGCATGGATGAAAAGGCTTCTTGGAATGTATGGAGGGTATTTATCATATTATGGAAACTATAGTACGGCTTGTACTCAGACGGCTACTCCATATACTTTTGGAACAATATATACTGGTAACAGCAGGGAAGACTGGGTTAATTCAAGACTGATTATCCTGCTTGGGTTTAATCCTGCGGATACCATACATGGTACCAATACCGCATATTATCTTAAAATGGCAAGGAATGCAGGAGCTAAGATAATAAGCATAGATCCCATATATTCTAATACGGCAGTTGCTCTGGCGGATAAATGGATACCTGTCAGGCCCACTACGGATAATGCCCTGATGGATGCCATGGCTTACGTTATGATAGAGGAAAACCTTCAGGATCAAAAATTTCTGGACAGGTACTGCGTTGGTTTTGACGAGTCACATATGCCTTCGGGCATTCCCGGAGGGAATTCCTATAAAAATTATATATTGGGAGAAGACGGGAGCAAAATATCTAAAACCCCCGCTTGGGCGGAAACCATCACCGGAATTCCAAGGGAGACCATTGTGGAGCTGGCAAGGGAGTATGCGCTGACTAAACCGGCAGCACTTATTCAGGGGTTTGGCCCTCAAAGACATGCTTATGGGGAACAGGTGGCAAGAGGCGGAACTGTTTTGGCAGCTATGACCGGCAACATAGGTATCAGCGGAGGATGGGCATCGGGTACGGGATATCCGGTAGAGAACATATATGCAGCATCAATTCCATATTACAATCCAAATAAAAGCGAAATTTCCATGTTTAGCTGGCCAGATGCCATAGTCAGGGGAAAGGGTATGGGAGCTGATTTAAGTGTCAGAGGGGCAAAAAAATTGTCTTCCAGTATAAAACTTATTTTCAATCTGGGTGGAAACTGCCTTGTAAACCAGCATACGGACTCCAACGGTACCGCGGGAATCTTGAGAGATGAAGATCTTGTGAAGTTTATTGTCACCAATGATCAGTTCTTTACTGCAAGTGCGAAGTTTTCAGATATAATACTGCCTTCAGATGACATGATGGAAAGGGAGGATATTGTCACACCCTGGGACGTCGGCAGTTATCTCCTGTTTATGAATAAGGCAGTGGATACTGTATTCCAGTGCAGAAACGGATATGACTGGATAGGTGAACTGGCCAAGAGGCTTGGACTTTTTGACAGATTTACAGAGGGAAGATCTTTAAACGAATGGGTGGAATATCTTATAGAAGAGACGGCAAAGAAGAATCCTGATTTTCCATCCTGCAGTGAATTTAAGAAGAAAGGAATATACCGCAGATCTTATGAAAAGCCTTCTATTGCTTTTAAAAAGCAGATTGAGGATCCGCTGCACGACCCTTTTCCAACTCCTTCCGGTAAAATAGAGATTTTTTCCAATAGGTTGTGGGGGATGAATAATCCCGAAAAAATACCTGCAGTTCCTAAATATATTTCTGCATGGGAAGGCCCTGAGGATCCCATCTCGAGGAAATATCCGATTCAATGTATAGGCCATCACTCCAAAAGGAGAGTACATTCCACTTTTGACAATATGGGCTGGATGGAGGAAGTTGAGCGGCAGCAGGTTTTTATGAATTGTGAAGATGCAAGAGTGAGGCATATTTCAGATGGGGACATGGTAAAGGTGTTTAACTCCAGAGGGACTGTCATAATACCTGTAAAAGTCACTGCCAGAATTATGCCTGGAGTTGCATCAATACCTCAGGGAGCCTGGTGGACTCCGGATAAAAATGGAGCTGACAGGCGTGGATGTATAAATGTTTTGACCAGATATAAGCCCACTCCGCTGGCTTTTGGGAATCCATCCCATACGAGTCTGGTTGAAATAAAAAAAGTATAAAGCATGTTGAAAGGGGTTTTAGAATGTGCGGACAACTGGCGTTTTATTTTGAACAAAAAAGCTGTACGGGGTGCAGTACCTGCAGTATAGCTTGTAAAGATAAAAATAATCTTGAAGTAGGACAGAATTTCAGGAAGGTGTATGAAGTATCCGGTGGAAATTATAAAAAAAGGGGCAGTGCCGTTTTCCCTCAGGTATATGCTTTCTGGGTTTCAATTAGCTGCAATCATTGTCTTGATCCTGCATGTATGAAAAGCTGTCCTACAGGGGCAATTAGAAAGAGAAAAAGAGATGGGATTGTTTATATTTGTGAAGAAAAATGCACCGGGTGCCGCAGGTGTATAAAAAGCTGTCCCTACAAGGCACCTCAGTATGACGAGCGCATCAAAAAGGTTAGAAAATGCGATTTCTGTATGGATTTGCTGGATGAGGGCAAGGAACCTGCCTGTGTAGCTGCATGCCCTATGAGAGCTTTAAAATATGGACCTTTGCAATTGATTAGGGAAAGATATGGGAAGGTGAATGAAGTACAGGGTATGCCCGGAAGTCATATCACAGAGCCTGCCCTGGTCATTTCGCCCCACAGGGATGCAGTAAAAAAATAAGGAGATTTTTATACAATGGATGATATTAAGCTGTGGTTTAGAGAAAGAAAAGCTGTATATTCTACAATGTCTCTGCTTTACAGGGGAAATTTAAAAGACGGATTTGATATTTTAAAAAATACTGATTTGCTTGAGAAACTTGAAAACTCTAATCTGTATCCGGAAGCCCGGGCAATATTGAATGAAATATCTAAAGACAACTTTAATTCCAAATATACTGGAGAATTAATAGAAGACTATTATAGACTTTTTTTTGGACCTTCGCATATTCTGGCACCTCTCTGGGAATCCACCTATGAAAGCCGCGACAGGTTGATTTTTGGAAGGTCGGAACTTTCTGTAAGAATGTTTTACCATGAATTTGATTTGGAAGTGAATCCAAAAGAAGCGGCAGATCATCTGGCTTTTGAATTGTCGTTTATGTCAAGGCTTTGTGATCTTGGCTTCCGGGGCGATTTGAAAAACGTCATGAAAATTTTAGGTGCAGAGGAGAAATTTTTGAGGGATCACCTTTGCAGCTGGGTTCCGACTTGGGAAAGTTCTGTAAAGCACAATGCCAAAACAATGTTTTGGATTGAGTTCTCAAGTATGACAAAAACCTGGGTGGAAGAAAACCTCCGGGAGCTAGAAAAAATGGAAAGTTGAAAAATCCAGTTAAGTGTGGCTTTTGCTTGCCTTAACTGGATTTTTATTAAGAAATTTTGCCGTTACTGACAGTCTATGTCATTAGCATAATATATAATTAAAGTGTGATATATAAATGTCAAAGGAAGGGGTACTGCGTGAATTATGAAGATATGGACAGGGAAACTCTCATTAAGATTTTAAGGGAAAAGGACATCATGCTTAAAAGATTGTGCATGGAAAGAGAAAGGTTGAATTATTATGCAGGTACGGATGTCATGACTGGAGTGTTGAACAGGAGATCCGGTCTGGAGCTGCTGAATAAGGAATTCAATGTTTCAAAGATGGGTAATAAAAATTTTGTTGTCTGCTTTGTTGATGTAGATGAATTGAAAACAATAAATGATAAATTTGGCCATCAGGAAGGGGATAAAGTTTTAATAGATACAGCCGAGATTTTAAAGGAAAGCATTAGAAAAACTGATTTTATAATTAGGATGGGCGGTGACGAATTTTTGATGGTTTTTCCGGAGACTACAATTAAAGAAGCTTATAGAATTTGGAACAGAATTGACAGAAGATTGAAAAAATTTAATAAAAATAGCAAAAATTATAATTTAAGCTTGAGTTTTGGATTTTGCGAATATAAAAAAGGTCATAAAATGTCTGTCGAAAGTTTGATAAAAACTGCTGATTTTAAGATGTATAGTGATAAATTACATAAAAAGAAAAGATTATGAAAATATATTTATAATTAGCTGGCAAAGTATTCTGGGAATATAAGGAAGGACTGCAGCATGAAGAAATTTAGATCTGATGTATTGTTATTTATTTACGACAAATTAAAAGAGGGAAAAGTAGTTGTAAAGAATGACATATTATATAAATTTCACGTTAATGAAAGGACGTTTTATAGATATATTAAAAATATAAAGGATTTTGTAGAAAACACATACTTCGGAGAGGAGATCGTATCCGACAGAAAAAAAGGGGGATATATTTTAAAGGGAAGCTGTGATAAAAACTTGAATGAAAAAGAAGTCCTTGCAGTTTCAAAGGTACTTTTGGAAAGCAGGGGTTTCATAAAAACGGAAATAAAGGGCATAATCGATAAACTCCTCGATAACTGCATATGCGGAGACAAAGAAAATATCAAATATATAATAGGGAACGAATTCATGAATTATGTTCCTCCAAGACATGGGAAGGAGCTTCTAGACAGTCTTTGGAAAATAAGTTCTGCAATAAAGAATAAAAGCGTACTGGAGATTGGATACTTTAAAATCGGAACAGACGGAAAACTGCAGAGAAAAATTTCCAAAAGATTTGTCTATCCTCAGGGAATATTGTTTTCTGAATATTATTTTTATCTTATAGCTTTTATTGAAGGGGCAAGTTATGAATTCCCCGCTATTTACAGAGTGGACAGAATTGAAAATTTGACTGTCACGGCTAGAAAATATAAAGAGGATTACAGAAGGAGGTTTAAAGATGGGGAGTTCAGAAAGCTTATTCAGTTTATGCAGGCAGGTGAACTTGAAAGAGTGAAGTTCAAATACACCGGCAGATCTATAGAGGCAGTTCTGGACAAACTGCCCAATGCCAGAATAATAAGGGAAAAACCGGGCGAGTATATAGTGAAAACCAAGGTATTTGGAAGGGGAATAAAAATGTGGCTCTTGAGCCAGGGAGATTCCGTAGAGGTACTGGGCTCGGATAAATTCAGGAAAGAAATGATAGAGACCATAGACAGGATGAGAGAGATGTACAGGCTTTGAACTGTTGATATGGAATTTATTGGTATTATAAAAATTCCAAAAGAATATTGTTAAAACATAAACAAGTAAGGAAAAAATATGAGGAAGAAGAACAAACAGTTATAGATAATTTATTGAATAATAACTAATAATAGGGGATCATTTTATAATGAATTTAAAATTTTTGTATAATCATCATGGTATATCTAATTCAATTGGAGAAGAATTAAAACATTTAGTAGTTAAGGCAAAAAATGAAGTTATAATTGTTTCACCGTATATTTCAAGTAACCCTTTAATAGATACGATTTATGACTTAAATAAAATAAGAATAAGAATATTAACACGATTTTCTCTGGAGGATTTTTTAAATAATTCCTCAGATGTAAATACAATTTGTAAGTTAGTTAAAAATCCAAACTCGGAAGTGAGATATTATTCTAATCTTCATGCCAAAATTTATATTATTGATAAACAGAAAGCTGTATTGACTTCAGCTAATTTTACTCAAGGTGGTATGTACAATAATTTAGAATATGGTGTTTTAATTGAAGACGATTTGAGTAATATGCTAAAAGACATAAATAATTTATGGAATGAAGCCGGTGTAATAAATAATAAAAAAATAGCTTTGATAGAAAAGAAACTTAATGTTTTTAAAAAAAATAAAAATCAGATGGATAATATAAAGGAACAAGTTATTAAAATGGATAAAAAAATTATAAAACAGAAGAAAAGTCATCAATATAAACAAAAGAATCAAACTGCGAGTAGTAAGAAATACGATCAAAGTGATAAAATTGTTCATGATATTTCAGAATATAAAGCTTTAAATTTAATGATGGATGAATTTAATATGGTAAAGTTTAAACAGGAAATTTTTAAAATTTATGATCTAATTAAAAAAAATATACCTGAAAGTATAAGAAACTCTTGTAAATTTAAGCTCTTAAAAAGCAGAAACATATCTATGAATATAATGAATTATAGAATTTTATCTTTCCCGGATGGAAAGAAACCGAGGATTCAGATAATTTATCCTAAAAATAATATATATGATTTGAGATATATGATTTCAAAGGAACGATTAACTAATATTTCAAGCCCATGGACATTTAAAAATATTGAATGTTATATCCTGCACTTTAGTTTTGATGAGATATTGAAATTTAAAAAACAAAATTGGAAGTCATTTGCCAAAGCTTGTCTAATTGCTTATAATGGCAAGAAGACTAGAATGAGAGATTCAAATATGATAGTTGACTGGAGTTGTAGTGGAAATGGTGATTTATGGCAAAATGAATAGAAATAATTTTGAAAATTATGTTGATATAAAGATACTGAATAGAGGATATAATTATTATATTAATGAAAACATAGTCGAGCCCCATAAAATGGATAATAATGAATATTTTTTTATAGTATAAGTAAACGACAAGTATAGTGTAGATATAAAAATAGGTGAAAGTGAAGAAATACTGTACCCAAATTGTGATTGCCTCTATGATTTTGGGCCAATATATAGGCGTCAGGCTGCTGCTTATTTTAAGTTAAATGAAATTTTAAATGGGAAATCAATGGGTGTAAGAAGTTTATGAATTCAGTAGTGCAAAAATATAAGGTAAGAGAGATTTATTTCCTAAAAATTTATGGAGGAGAACATTGAATTTCCATCTTTCAGAAAAATGCTGATAGATAAGTTCATGAAGGCAGAAAACTATTTGAAAGTTATAGATTCGGCTCTTGAAGGTGAAAAACAGGATAAAAATCATGCCGAATTGGTGTTAAAATGGAAAGAGATAAGGTATACTGCCTACAAAAAACTCTTATTCAAGAAAGAACAGGAGAAGTTGTAAGTTTATATGAAAAAGATATTAGGGAAAAAGCAAGATCAGCCTCAAACAGGGTGCAGTACAAAGAAGTTTGTAAAATTATAAAGAGATACAAAAAGATAGCTGGGAAAGGGAAAGCAAAAGAAATTATAGATGCACTTAGAAATATCTACAGAAGACGACCGGCATTTCTTGATGAGATGGGAAGGATCAAGTGTTAATTTCAGTGGTATAGATGAATTTGAAGCTGAATTAATGTGTTGTATGTAGTGTGGAAAAACATGCATATGCGGATTATGGGAAAGTTGCAGAAAATGAAAGTAAGTATAGAGTTTAATAATATAGGGCTATTTGTGAATTATATGGAGGTAAAAAATAAAATTTGGTATTGATAAATGGAGGGTATTTTATTAATGAAGACAGATGGGAAATTTTATAGCTATAAAAAGGCAGAAGGTACAGGTTATAATGAAGAATTAAAAAAATGTATAGAAGACACTTGCAAGTATTGTATTGATGACACTTGGCTGGATTCACAGGAAAAAATAAACAAACCAATTATGATGCTTGGAAAAATACAAAGTGGCAAGACAAGAGCTTTTATTGGTGTGATTTCGCTTGCTTTTGATAATAGTTTTGACATGGTTTTTATTCTCACGAAGAACAGCAGAGCACTTATACAACAAACTATTTCACGAATGAAAAAGGAGTTCAAATCATTTATAGATGAGTATGAAGTAGTTGTTACAGATATTATGAAAGCAAATACACGAATTAGTGGTTATCAGCTTGAGCAAAAGAATATTATTGTAGCAAAAAAGGAAAAAAATAATATAGATCGGTTGATTGAATTTATAAATAATTATTCAATTAATGAGAATAAAAAATGCCTTATTATAGATGATGAAGCTGATACCACTGGTATTGGATATAATAAAATTAAGGGTGTTGATAAATTCACATTAAGAACTGTTTCATCTAAAGTTAATGAAATGCGAGGTACATTGGATGGGTGTGTATTTATTGAAGTTACAGCTACACCTTATGCATTGTATTTACAGCCTGATTTTGATGAAACAAGTCCATTACAGCCTATAAAACCATTAAAAACCGTCCTTGTTCCTCATGGAAAAGGATATATTGGTGGTGAGTATTATTTTATTGACAGTAGAGATGAAACTCATCCAGCTTCATTGTTATTTGAGCCTATAAGTCAAGATGAAGGTGATATTGTTTCTGATCAGAAACGGAAAGGTAAAAAATCTAAAATTGAAGATAGACGTACTTTTAAGGAAGAAGAGATTTTAATTAGGGAAGATAAACTGACAGTTTTCAAAAAAGGAATTGTTAACTTTATTATTGGAGCTATTGTTCTAAGAAAACTCTATAAGAAAAAAGATCATTATGCGTATGTAATTCATACTGCAACGCAAAAAAATTCTCATGTGAATTTGCAGAATGTTGCTGAAATTTTTATTCAACAGATCAAAAATAGAAGTAAGGATGTTCTAACAATTATTGAGAAATTGGTGCGAGAAAGCTTTAAAGATATCTCATCTTCCGTTACCGCATATGGTTATACTATGCCGGATTATTCATTTATTAGAAATGAATTTTATTCCTATATTGATAGAGGGTATTATAGTATTAATGTTGTGAACGCAGATCAGGATGTAGATATATTGTTGAATGAAGAAACTGGCGAACTTAATTTAACTACACCATGTTCCATCTTTGTTGGAGGTCAGGTTTTAGACAGAGGGGTTACCATTCCTAATATGATTGGATTTTATTATGGAAGAAATCCAAAAACTATGCAACAAGACACTGTACTGCAACATTCCAGAATGTTTGGATATCGTAAAGCATTGCTTCCAGTGACAAGATTTTATACGACTTCTCGAATACACAGCAACATGGAAAAAATTACTGAAATTGATAGTGTTTTGCGTGAGGATATTAAAGAGGGTAAACAGGGAAATGGTGTATACTTCATTACGAAAAAATATCAAGATAATGTTTATGGAGTCGGTGGTATAAGGCCTTGTTCCCCAGCAAAAATACGTATTTCAGATATTATATTGCTCGAATCGCAAAAACGAATCTTACCGATTGGATTTACTCCAAAAATCAAAACTATATCAGTAGGGTGTAATAATACTATGAAGAAATACTTGAAGGATTTCAATATCAGTGAAAAATCTGATGGAGTAATGGTATCTATTAAAAACGCTGAGAAATTAATAAATATTGCTTATTCTGCTATTGATAAGGATGTAGATGACAGCAGGTTTATCCCGGAAGATGAGTTCCTTATGATATTGCGTTATATGGCAGATAACAGCAAAAATATTCCCGTTATAGTTCGTACTAAAAGAACTTTATCTAAATATAAAAAGCACGGAGGAATTAAAACTTTATCTGATTCACCGGATACACCAGCACCTTTAGATATAGCTAAGGAATTAGCAATTAACGTGCCTGTACTTATGCTGATTCAGGAAACAGAGAATGCAGAAGGTTGGGGTCATAGACCTTTTTGGTGGCCTGTGATTGTTGCTCCTGAAAATATTGCTAAAACTATTTATGCGGCGAAAGTGGCTGGAGAAAAAATTAGTATATAGCAGTTGGATAAATTTACTGTATTATTGATACACTTTTTTGTGAGAAAAGTAATGAATCAGACAAATCTAGAAGAAACTGAAAAGAATATGATAATTAAATTCTTATATGCTGCTGTAATATTTAGCAGGGATATAGCTATTTTAAGTGAATAAAGTAATTATACAGTAATGATTGCAAGGGGGTATGTTATATTGAAGCTTAAAGAAATTTTAAATGTTATAAAAAATGATTTTCCAGATAAGTCGATAGATATTTCTGAAAGTTTAGGACTCTTAATGGATACTATTGATGACCTTATAAATAGGATTAATGATAAAATGGGTCAAGCTTATTTAAATAGAGATTTTTCAAGTGCTGAAAGATATATTGACATTGGTAAATCGATTAATTTTTATGAAAATAAAATTGATAAGATAATTAATTTTACGAGAATAGAAGAAGATGGAACTTTTAAAGAAGATGATCCAGAAAATAGTAGTATAAAATCTTTGCCTAATTATGAAAAATATATTGTTGATAATAAAGTAGAGCATACATTATATGAAAATTTTACTCATATAAGGCCTTTTGGATTTAAAATTGACGGGGAGGAACTTATTGAAGCTAAGACGTGGCAGGAAGTATTTTTAAAAACTTGTGAGATACTTTTTGTAAAGATAAGAAAAAATTTTTACAATTTGAAAATAAACCTAATATGAATGGTAAGAAAAATAAATATTTTTCAATTAGTAGTAAAGGGATAAGGAAAACCAGAAATGATTTCAGGTAGCATATACGTAGAGACTAATATGAGCAGTAATTCCATAAGAAATATTATAATTAAAATGCTTAAAGAATATAACATTAAAATAAGTGATTTTAAGCTTTACTTCAGAGCAGATTATACAAATATGAATATGGAAAATTCATACTAATTTGAATGATTTTAGTTTAAATTAAGGAATTCAAATATAATATAGAGTTATTAATGTTGTGGGAATATACAATGATTGAGTAATTAAATTTATGAAATAATAAACTAGGTGGTAAATAAAATGAAGTATCCATTTTCTAAAGAAGAATTTTTAAGTATTCAAGATAAACTATATGACGCAATTGAAGACATACTTAAAGAGAATATTATAGCTAATATAGATTATAAATTAGTTGAACGAGAAATACTTTATAAACCAGAAAGAAATATTATTAATAGCAGGAAGTATACTGCTAATACCTATGCTTGGCTGCAGGAAATAGAATTTTTAAAGGGTAATATAATTGTAGAACTATTATTATGCTTGGCATATGACAGAATATATAATAAATTTCCCAAACCTTTGAGTGGTACATTAAAATTTGTGAATAGAGAGCGTTATTTAAAATTAACAGTATATGATTTATTTACTTTTAGAGAAAAGTTAGCCTTCTTAATTTATGAAGTATTTAATAGAAAAATAAAAATTTATGTTAATAATAAGATAAAAAAGACAAAAAAATTAAGGAACCTAAAAAGAAATGAAGTTAGTTTTGATAAAATTAATAAAGGACTAAAAATTATTGATATTTCTAATGATAATATCTTTTGGATTAATAATGATGAATTTAAATTAATAAAAAATATTATGGAACAATTTAATACTGATGAACATGTGAAGATCTTTAAAGAAATCAGGAATCCTTTTACACATAGAAGCAATCCAGGAATAGATTGCATTCCACTAGAAAGTTTTGAATATAAAAAACCAGATCCATTAACACGAAAAATGCTTTTGCAAATAGATGAAGAACTGGGAATAAAAAATGCAAAGAAATTGAATTACGTAATTACTTCAGCCGCTCCGCTAGAAAAACAAATGAAATTTGAAGATATTATAGATGATCTTATAGCTATATGGAAATTATTTATTGGTGGATTGGAAAGCTTACTTAAAAATGTAGCAATATTAAAGGAACAGATAAGTGAATTTGGGAAAATAGAAAATGAATAAAGATAAATAATATTATCATTTTTATCAAGGACATTAAAAGATTTTTTATAGCTGGTAATCTTTTCGAAATTTAAACAGTAAATATTCTGTTATCAATACTAACAAATAGAGTTGATAATTAATGTAATTTATTCACAAAATTACCATCTTTCGAGAGTAATGAAGAAATTTACTGACTGCAGCCCTGTATAATTAGCATTAATCCAAACAGAATATCTTGCTGGTGGCTGTGAATGGATATACAGCACTTGTGTAATCCGGTTAGACAGCATCATTGTGAATTGATAATAGCAATATTATTTTATGAGGAGGTAATAATATGATGGATATAGCCCAAAAGTATTGTAAAATTTATATGTATAATAATAGATATAAAGTAGGTTCTAATATTATTCAATTTATTAAAGATAATGGATATACCAAGTCATCTTTTTCAAAATTAACTGGCATTTCCAGGCCAACTATTGATAAAATGATTAAAGGTGAAATAGACAATAATACAACACTTAAAAAACATGTAAATAAAATTATTGCGACCTTTAATATAAGACCTGAAGAATTGATAAACTACAAATGTATGAAATCAGAAAATAAACTTAGAATTGTAGCATCTGATAATGCACCAGAGGAATATGAGTTAAGTGACAGTGCTAAAAAAATGTTTGGATTTTTGGATGATATAATAGATCTTTATGAAGTCTATAATGAAAATAGGTAGGTTGATAAATATGTCTCAATATATAACTTCTCAGAATTTAAATGAAGTTATAGAAGCAAATAAAAAAATAAATGATGAAATTGAAAATTTTAAAAAAGATTTTTTTATTAATTATAACAAGGTTGGAATAACGGGTTCTGATAAATTAGCCTTTGAAGTTCTCAAAAAAAATTATAATTTAATACAAGTGCCCATAGATGATGAATATTGGGGAGGAGCCATATTTATTAGGAATAATTTAAAAATACCTGTTATTAACTCAGCACAGCCTTGAGTTTATCAATTTTTTGTTGCATGGCATGAAATATTTCATTTATTTTATGATAATTCTATAGTTAAAGGACAGCACAATATACAGGTAGAAAAAATGAAACTGAATGAGAGAAAAGCAGATTATTTTGCTGCTAGAATGTTGTTGGGTGATGTGTATAGATATTATTATTCACTGGAAAATGATAAATTTATAAATAAAATTGTCAGGTGCATGAATGTATTTAAAGCACCTTATAAGGCTGTATTAATTCAGCTATATGAGGATGCTATAGATGTATTCAATGATATTGGATTAAAAAGGCTTGTAATTGAGAATTTCGATAAGAAGCCAGAAAATCTAATTGAATTATTTGAAAAACTGGAATTGGATACTGATTTGGTTAAACCATCTAATATAATAAGTTTTGGTGGATTAGATAAAAAAATAGAATTGCTATCAAAAAAGGAACCGGATGTTGATTATCATAAGGATAATTTGAAATTTTTGAATAAACTCAAGGATCTAATGAAAGGAGAATTTAATAATGGAATTGATTCAGATAGAAAAATTCATTGAAATTTTAAATTCCGATGCTCCTAAGAAAATTGGGATCCTTGATAATAATACAGTTAGTTTTTTGATAAATATAAATAAAGATATTTGTGTAGAAAAAATATTGATGAATTATGATTTATTATTAATACCTCATATAAAATTGGTGAGTTGAAAAGTTTTATCAAGAGATATATTGAAAAAGGTCAATCGATGGAAGAATTGGAAGACTATAAAATTTGGCTGAACTTATTATATAATAGTGGATTTAAAGGCAAAATACTTAAAATATGAGTAATGAACAGAATATTTGTTCTGCTATAAGATTCAGGGATGAGAAAAGAGTTAAATATACAAGGAATGCACTTGATGGCTCAGTTGAAGAACATGATGAAATTTTAAGTAATAAAGCTTTTATAGAAAATTTAAAGGACGTTACTTTTAATATTATATTTTAAGTGGGGATTAGCGAAAAAGTCTATCTATGTATTTTCTAAAATATTGTTATTTCTATTGACTTATATAAATTAAAATGTTGTAAATTGTAAAAAGGAGGGATTCAAATGGCAGATATTAAATTTGATATTGTCAAAAGTCTGGGAATTTTGTCTGAAGGCTCTAGAGGATGGAAAAAAGAAGTCAATGTCATGAGCTGGAACGGCAGAAAGGCGAAGATGGATATTAGAGACTGGGATGAAAATCATCAGAAAATGGGCAAGGGGATAACTTTAAATAAAGAGGAAATATTGAAGCTGAAGGATTTGTTGAATGAAATTGATTTTGATGAACTGGATATGGAATGAAATAAAAAACGCCAGAATCAAATTTTTTGTGGAGTAATGTTGATTTCACCAGTTCAGATAGAATGCAGGGAAAGTTGATTAATTTATGATCAGGGAGGATTTCATACCACTTTTCTCGAAATAATCTATGGGAACTGGCTAACTAATAAAAATAAAATTGAAGTTAATGGAAAGGGATGCTGATGTCAGTGCGCAGGGAGTTTGGTGGAGAATATGATGAAACAATGTTTTTACAATATCCGTTTCGTTTAGATGATAGAGAAGCTGGCCGTCAAAATGTAAATGGTGAAGTTAAAATATCTGAAGCGTTTTCAGAAAATTTCTATAATATTTTCGTCAAATACTGTGCATCACAGGGCTTTAGATATATTAGTGACTTAAAATATTTTGATTTTGCCACACTGAAAAAGGTGCCGGGTGTTGGAAAAAAGAAAATTGACAATATAATCATACGCTTTAAAAAATTTTCTAAATTATCAGTTAAAACTTCTTCAGGAGGAACTGAAGATATTGTTGGTACTATGTTTGATGAAATAGATGAGAGTATTTTGGATTTAAATGTAGAATGTCTGAATGCTTTGGGTGTCAAATTGCATGTGCTGCATACTCTTGAAAACAATGGATATATGTATTTGAAAGATTTAAAGGGTGTTTCAAGAAAACGATTGGAAGATATAGTTTGCAGGGGGAATATGAAAAAGTTCAATAGTATTCAGAGGGAGCTTGGGGAGAATTTAGAAGGACTTTTTGAAATAGTGCTGAAAAATTTATCGGATAGAGAAGAATATAAAATGTTCCTGAAACGTGCTAAGGGGTTTACTTTACAGGAAATAGCCAATGAGAGGGGGATAACCAGGGAAAGAGTACGTCAGGTTATAAAAAATTTTAATTTTAAGGTATCACCTTTTGTAAATTTACTTGTAAGGCAGCTGATGGATCGGCAGGGATATGTGAGAACACAGGAACTTCTGGATATATATGATGATGATAATTACGGTAAGATTTTAGTTTCATTGTGCATTAAAAATAAACAGCTGGAATATCTTGATTTTGCAGATGTATTTGTTGCTAAAAGAGAAGATGGAAGATCTACGGAAGATGTCATATTTCAAATTGCTGCAGAATTTGTTGGGGACGGAAAAGATTTATATAAAAATTTGGAAGAACTTGAGACAATAATGATTGACAGTGGATTTTCATATGTGCGATATGGTGAGTTCGTCAACCTAATACAGAAACATGGATACAGACTGTATGGATATTTTGCTGTCAGAGGGAAGCAGTCATATGGTTATTTATGTTCCAGGCTGGTTGCAAGGGAGTTTCCAAAAGGGATAAAATTATATGAAAGCAGGGATTTGGATAAACTCAGAGAGATTGCATTGGGGGAGTATGGCAATTTGGGACTTCCTGAAAGCAATAGGGCATTGAGTGCAAGAATATCAAATTTTCTGGTTTTGTGCGGCCGTGGGATGGCTACGGCTGAAGAAAATGTTCATGTAAATGTGTCTGTTGTAAATGAAATTGAAGAGTATATCGACAGATCGGAAGAATCGGTTATATTCTATACAGAATTATTCTCAAAATTTGAAAAAATCTTGAGGATGACAAGCAATGTAAACAACTACAATTTTCTGCACGGAGTTTTAATGATGTATTATCCGGATAAGTATGATTATTTTAAAGATTATTTGCAGAAAAAGTCAGCTGGCGGTGCCTCTGGAAGTTTGGCAAAACGTATTAAAAAATTTATTATTATGAAAAATAAACCTGTTAGTAAAAATGAACTCAAGGGTAAGTTTGCAGGATTTTCGGATACGATGATCATTCGGGCAATAAGTGCGGATAGAGATCTGTTTCAATGGGAATATAATTATTACAGCTGTATACAGATTGTCGACATCGACGACAGCGTTATAAATTGTTTGAGGTCAATCATACGGCATATTATGGATAAAAATAATGGGTATTGCAGTGAAGGTATGTTGTATGAAACTGCAAAAGAACTGCTGAGAGATTTTATGGATGTAAACAATATTGTATTTCCAATAAACTTATTTTACATATGTGCTTATTTATTCAATGATCTGTATGATTTTAGACGTCCTCATATTGGGCAGAAGGGTATGCTGCATGGGATGTCAACAAAAAATATTGTAATGCATATGCTTGACAGTACAGATAGAATATCATTTAGAAAGTACAGCCTGGCAGCTGAAAGGTTCAAATGGTCTGCGGCAACTGCAGCTTCTGTTTTTGCCGATATTGAAAATGACTACATGAGGGTATCGTATGACATGTATGTACGGAAGGATCTGTTCGATATTGACGATGATATAATTCATAAGGTCGAGGGTAGGTTGGCAAAATCTATGGAAATCAATGTGCTGCCGTTGATTAATTTTAATGAATGGAATGAACTGCCTGATATAAGGGGATATGAATGGAATGTTTTCCTGTTGAATTCTATAATATGTAATTTTGGATATGATCTTAAGGTGATTGATCCAAGAGTGAAGGATAGAAGATATCATAAAGGTATTGTTGTCTACAGAAATTCTGGATTTACGGAATACTCTGAGGTAATTGCATATTTATTGAGGAAAAATGGCATGACCAAGTTGTCAGAAAGCAGCATGCTCTCTTTTATGATTTCCAGCGGTTTAACTTATAAAGTGATTCCAAAAGAATTGTACAATGCGGGGTGTATCAATTATATTGACGGGAAATTTGTTGTTAAAAGTGCAAAATAAAATTTAAATGGAATCGTAATTATTTATTAATCCACAACTTCATAGCCCTCTTTAACAAGTGATTTTATGGCACTGTCTATATCCTTGTTTTTGACAAGGATATAATCCGTATCATAAGCGGAAATAGCAAATATACTTATAACAATTTCAGTGTTAATATTTTTTTTGCCATTTTTTCTCCCTCAAAATTCATAATATTTACGAAGTTAATTATAGCATATTTGGTTAATATTTTAATAATATGGAGGAATAATCATGTTTAGAGAAATGAGAAGAAAAGACAGAGAAATTGGGAATATTGAGGCTATAGAAATATTGAAAAATTGCCAGTATGGTATTTTATCTACAGCAAGTGAGGATGGATATGCTTATGGGGTACCGGTAAACTATGTTTATGCTAATGGTTCCATATATTTTCACAGTGCCAGTCAGGGACATAAATTGGATAATATAATAAATAATAATAAGGTTTCCTTTTGTGTAGTTGGACAAAGCTCTGTCCTGCCGGATAAGTTCACTACAAATTATGAAAGTGTAATTGTATTTGGAAGGGCAGTTGAAGTTTTGGGCAATGAAAAAAATGATGCCATGCTGGAGATGCTGAAAAAGTACTCGAAAGAATATATAAAAAAAGGCAGAGAATATTTGAAAAATGCAAATCCAAAAGTGAAAGTAATAAAAATAAATATTGAGCATATTTCAGGAAAAGCCAGGAGATAATTAATTTAAAACAGGTTTTATCAGATAGTGCCACTATACAAATAGCAGTAATTGAAAATAAGCTGAATAACAATATTTAGTATCCTTCTGACATAAATACATCACCTCTTTTTCATACGCAGACATCATTAATCATAATCCACCCATGAATAAAGAAAAGGCAGCCATATAAATTTTTCTTGTTGAATTTTAAATTATATTGAATTTGAAGTAATGAACCTAACAAAGTATAATCAATTTATTGAAATAGAAAAATTAAACGGAAGCATGGGAACAGGATATGCTGTTCGAATGAGATTAATTATAGAAGGGTAGAGAAGGATGAATAAAATATTGATTGTGGAGGATGATCCTAAAATTAATAAAATGGTACAAATTTTATTGAGAAAAAATAAATATTTGTCTGTACCTGCATTTTCTGGAACAGAAGCACTTCTGTTATTGGAAAAAGAGTCTTTTGATTTGATTTTACTGGACTTGATGCTGCCGGGATTAAGCGGGGAAAAGATTTTAACAAAGATTAACGAACAATTTCAAATTCCTGTTATATGCGTATCTGCAAAAGATGATTTGGATACTAAACTTGAATTGATTCGAGAGGGGGCAGATGATTATATAACAAAGCCCTTCAACAATGAAGAACTAATTGTGAGAGTAGGTGCGGTATTGAGAAGAACGAACAAAAGCACAGCGGCAGATAGAACCAATATATTCCAATTCAAGGATTTAGTTCTGGATAGTGAAAATCATATTGTAACTATTAAAGGAGAGCCTATTGAACTTACCGTAAAAGAATATAGCATTCTGGAATTGTTAATTAGCAATCCCAGGAAAGTGTTTACTAAGCAAAATATATTTGAAAGTGTCTGGTCTGAGAAGTGTATTGTGGATGAAAGAGTGGTTACCGTACATGTCAGCAATTTGCGCAATAAATTGAAACACGGAGAAGCATACATAAAAACAGTTTGGGGAATAGGGTATAAAATGCAGGACAGTTGATCTACAAACTTTGTACTTTCTTGATAAATTCTAAACTCTATTTTAATACCTTTTATTTATTATTTAAATATAGCTTTGAATAATATTTTAATTACGTAAAATAGGAGGTAAAATATATGGAGCTGGTATTACAGACTAGTGGTCTGACTAAAAAGTATGGAAAACAAATAGCTGTAAATAATGTTGACTTGAATATTGAAAAAGGGGATATTTATGGTTTAATAGGGAAAAACGGTGCAGGCAAGACAACAATTATGAAAATTGTCTGTGGGTTGGTTTATCAGGATCAGGGTGATATTCAGCTGTTTGAAAGCGGTGACTTACAGAAAAACAGGAAAAGAATAGGATGTGTTATTGAGCAGCCTGCGCTTTATCCTGACATGACAGCAGGAGAAAATTTGATTTATTATGATAAACTGATTGGTATTACGGACTATGACAATGTGGATGAGGTTCTGAGCCTGGTTGGTTTAAAAAATACAGGAAGAAAGAAAACTAAAGCCTTTTCTCTTGGTATGAAGCAGCGTTTATCCATTGCAATTTCCCTATTGGGCAATCCTGATTTCCTTATCTTGGACGAGCCTATTAATGGATTGGATCCTTCTGGCATCAGAGAGATTAGAGAATTACTGCTGAAATTAAATAGTGAAAATGAAATTACCATATTGATTTCATCTCACATTTTGGGAGAGCTTGCCAAGATTGCGACGAAATATGGGATCATAAATAAGGGGGTACTTGTTGATGAATTTCAAGCGGTGGAATTGGAAGAGCGCTGTAAAAAATGTCTTGCCATCGTTGTGGATGATTCTGAAAGAGCAGCCTATATTTTAAAAAATAACATGGGCAGTGCGGATTTCAAAGTATTTGATGAAGGGAAAATCTGTATTTATGACTGCATGAATATACCTGAACAAATCAATAGGGAATTGGTTGAGAATGGTGTTTTAGTATCAAAAATTTGCATGGAAGGAAATGATACAGAGGCATATTTCCTGAAGATGATGGGAGGCAATCAATAATGATGAATGTTGTTTCCAGTGAATTCTATAAAATATTTAAAAGCAGGGTCTTTTATGCCATATCAATTATATTGCTGGCAATGAATTGTATTTCCTTTGCAGCTTCTGTTTCTCTTAAGGTAAAAGGGAAGATGTCTGGAACGGGATTTTCCAATTATCAAGGATCCTATGGTGCGGATTTTATCTTCTATATCATCCCTATTTTTATAGCCTGCCTAATTACTGCTGAATATTCAAATGGCAGTATACGGCAAATGGCCTGTCATGGAATAGCAAGATGGAAATTGGTTCTTGGACAGTATATAGCCATGTCTTTTGTTATTACGATAATTCTATTGGGGTTTGGAATTTTAAATTTATTATCATGTACAATATTATCTGAATTAGGAGAAGTTGATACAGCTGCGTTTATTCGGATGAATATTGGGGTGATTTGCATGTTCTGGGGTACTGCAGGAATTGGCACTTTCTTATCTTATCTATTAAAAAGCGAAGGCATTACAATTATAGTTTCTGTCTTGCTGGTGGCAGGCAGCAATTTCATGGCAAATCTGCTTGCTTTATTAACCAGGAATGATGTTTTCACAAGATATTCTCTTACAAATATGCGTAAGACTATAATTGATTTCACTTCAAAACCAGAGGAGGTTATGAAGTGTTCAATTGTATTTTTGTTAATTGGAATAATTACAATTATGGGATCCAGTTTATTGTTCTCAAAAAGAGACTTGGATTAACTGACAAGAAAGAGAGAGGAGAGAATATTTTGAACATATTAAAAACAGAAAATCTTTCAAAAATCTATGGAATTGGTGATACAAAGGTTACTGCATTAGATAATCTAAATTTAAAAATAAGTAAAGGTCAATTTGTTTCAATAATTGGACCAAGTGGATCAGGTAAATCTACACTTCTTCATATATTAGGAGGTGTTGATCGTCCTACAAAAGGGAAAATATATATAGAAGGAACAGATATTTCGTCAATGAATGAAACTGAATCAGCTTTATTTCGACGAAGAAATATAGGATTAATTTATCAGTCTTATAATTTAATTCCTACACTTAATGTGGAAAAGAACATACTATTACCCATGCTGTTAGATGGTGTAAATCCTAAACAAGAGGACTTTGATAAAATTGTAGATATGCTTGGTTTAACACAAAGACTTAATCATTTGCCAAACCAACTTTCTGGTGGGCAGCAGCAAAGAGTTGCTATAGGACGAGCATTAATTCATAAACCGGCCATTATTTTGGCTGATGAACCTACTGGTAATCTCGATAGGAAAAATACCAAAACAACTCTTGACTTGCTGAAACTTTCAAACAAAGAATATAATCAAACAATTGTGATGATTACACACGATAAAGAAATTGCCTTATCAGATGATAGGATAATTAAAATTGTTGATGGAAAGATAGTGTCAGACGAGGTGAACAAGAAATGAACATTATGAATGAATACACATATCACCAAATAAAAAAAATAAAAGACATACTATTTCCATATTATTTGCTATAATAATTGCTTCTGCATTATTGTGTTCATTATGTATATTTATGTATTCTATATGGGATGCAAAGGTAACATCAACAGTTGAAAAAACAGGTTATTGGCATGGAGAATTATGGGACTCTATATCTGGTGATAAATTAAAATATATTACAAAAAATCCAGATATTGAAACTACGATGATTAAAGGAAATTGGGTCACTGCTGAACTTTCTAATTTCAAACGTCCATATCTATTGATGAGAGATGCAGATAAAAATTTCTGGAGTGACATGAATTTGAAAAATACTCTTATAAAAGGTCACCTTCCTAAAAGATCCGGCGAAATTGTTGTATCAAAATTATTCTTTACAGATAATCCCACACATAAAATTGGTGATAAGTTAACACTTCCCATAGGAAATCGTATGTTAAATAATAAAGTAATTAAAACTCAAGATTATAAACAGACAGGTGAAACTTTTAAGATAAAAGAAACTAAGACTTATACAATAGTTGGTGAATTAGACATTTCTGGAATTTCAGCTTATCCAGGATATATTGCCATGGGCTATTTAAATGTTTCAGACATTCGACCTAATGATGAGCTTACAGTTTATATACGTTTTAAGAATCCTAGTAAAATATATAAGACATTACCTAATATTACAAAATCTGTTGGATTAACCAAAGGCGAATATGGACAGTATGGAGTTATGTATAATACCCAGTTATTAACTTTATATGGAATTAGTGATAAAAGCAATACAAGTACTCAGCTTATTATAATTTTAGCTATAGTAGCAATCCTATTTTTACTAGTTATGGGTGCATTTGTTCTTATTATTTATAATGCATTCTCACTATCTGCTAACAATCGGATTAAAGAATTGAGTATTCTAAAAAGTCTAGGAGCAACTCCAAGACAAATCAAGTATTCTGTCCTTTATGAGGGATTTTTGCTATGGATTGTTCAATTACCAATTGGTTTAATTATAGGATATATATTTAGTTATATTGTCTTCTCTAAAGTTAATGGAATCCTCAGTATTACAGAAAATTATAATAATATACATGTTTCCTTCTCATGGATAGTAATTGCTTTTTTCATAATAATGTCATTAATTACCGTTTTACTATCAGCATATATTCCTGCAAGAAAAGTGTCAAAAGTATCAGCTATTTCTGGAATACGTCAGAATACCCAAATTATAAAAATCAAAAAGCTAAAACGTCATTCAATAATCAAGAAAATATTTGGTATAGAAGGTGAACTGGCAAGTTCTCAATTTTCAGCTAATAAAAAAAGTTTACGTACAGCTGTCCTATCTATTTCAATATGTTTTATCTTAATAGCAGGTTATATTAATATTATTTCGATATATAATTTAGCCGACTCCAAGAATGATAAAGAAGTCAGTCATGATATTACACTTAATTTAGACATTGTTGATGAACCAAGTGATAAAATGATTAATGAGATTATATCATTGCCCGAGATTAAAGATAGCGTAATTAGAAGACAGGTACGTACTTCAACCTATGTCACATCAAATCAAGAGTCAGCTATTTTTGCTAAGTCTGGTGGATTTGCTGGAATAGACTTCAATAAATACAATATATTAAAAGAAAATGGGAAGTATAGAATTATAGTAAATTTAGTAGGATTAAGCGATAAATCATTTAAAAAATATTGTAGAGATATTGGAACTGATGCTGACCAATATTATAAAAAAAGTAACTCAACAGGCATATTGTTAAATAGTTCATATAATAAACCCGCCAATTCAAAAGTTGTACAAAAAATACCCTTGTTAAATACAAAACAAGGAAGTAAAATGCTTTTATATGAAAAAGTAGACGATGATATGAAAACAAACAATAAATTTTATGTTAATATAGGTGACGTTACAGAAAAATCTCCCAGTGACCTAGATGGTAATAGATACAGCCTAGCATTTATTGTTCCTATGAAAAATTATAAACACATAATTAGTGACTTTTCATCAGATCGTAAGCTTGAGTCTAATATAATGTCAATTGATTTGTTAGTTGGAGATAAAGCAAGTCCAAACGTGAAAAAAAAATTAACACGAATCTGTAATTCTTACCTAGGATCACAAGATTTTAGAACATGGAGCTTGTTGGAAGAAAAGAATCATAAAGAACTTGTTCAGAGTGCTGTTGCATTTGCTGTTTTTGCTGTTGCATTAATGATTGGAATAATTGGTATTTTTAATGCATTTTCTACCATATCAAATAATATCAGACTGCGTAGGAAAGAGTTTGCCATGCTTCGGTCAGTAGGATTAACACCCAGAGGATTAAATAAAATGCTGATATTGGAAGGTCTGTTTTTTGCATTAAGACCAATTATTATTGGCATTCCAGTTGTACTTGCTATTTGTTGGTTCATGCTAAGATTAACGGCAATAACATGGAATGAGTTTATAGCTGTTTTTCAAGGTAAAGCAATTTCAATTTATATTATACTAATGTTTATAGCTATATTTTTGTCGTATTGGTTTTCTGCTAAATCTGTTAAACAAAGTAATATTATAGAAGCAATGAAAGACGAATTAGGGTAATTCATATAAAGGAGTCAATATGGAATATATCTGGGTAATCACAACTTTTTTATTGATATTTATGTTTATCATACTTGTTTTTTATCATCTGTATTACCGCATGAATATCAAGCACATTACGAGACAATTAAAGGAAATTATGAATATAGATACTAATCAGTTACTGACAGTAACAGCAAAACAAAGGGATATTACAGAGATGGTTAATCAGCTCAATAATTTAATTCGTGATGTAAGACTGTCCCGCATAGGAATTAAAAGGCTGAACAGGGATTTCAGACAGAGTATAATTAATATTTCACATGACTTGCGTACACCACTTACAACGGCCAGCGGGTACGTTCAAATGCTCCAGGCAGGTGCTGCAGATGAAGAACAGCAAGAGTATCTGGCAATAGTATTGGAACGGCAGAATATGGTCAGGACACTGCTGGAACAATTATTCGAATATGTACGTATTGAATCAGGGGAGATTAGTTATGAACATGTGCCTATGGATGCAAAAAAAGTTTTGATGGATACACTTGTCATGTATTATGATGATTTTTACAAGAAAGGGGAGGAACCAACTGTTCACTTTCCGGAAAAGCCCTGTGTAATACGGGGGGATGAACAGGGAGTGAAAAGAATATTTTCAAATATTTTATTTAATGCAATTGTATATGGAAAGGGAGAATATTGTTTTGAAATTCAGGAATCAAAGGGTAATTATATATTTACTTTTTCCAATCTTAGTGAACCCATGACAAGAGATGATTTAGATTGTATTTTTGAACGTTTTTACACAAAGGATAAATCCAGGAATAAAAAAACTACGGGACTAGGACTGACAATAGCCAGGAAAATTACCAGACAGTTGAATGGAACAATAGAAGCTTTTTATAGTAATGGCAAATTCTCAATATCTGCTTTATTTCCTAAAGTCTAATCAAGTGGTTCTTGCATTTGCCATGCTTCCAGTGTAAAAAGTTATTTACACTTTCATGTCAAATTGTCCAAATTCACAGCTATTTACAACTTGATTATCCACTGCCATTTAAAGGTATCCGTCAGGATTGTAGATGGCTGTTATAATAATGAAGTGATCTTTAATATATAATTTAGATTGAAATTGTAAGGCATTGGCATAGCTGAAAGCTGCAAATAAAATCATCTTGAGCTGGAAAAGAATAGGAAGAAATTTAAGATGTTTTTTAATTGTTGTACTGGCAATTATTGCAGCAGCAGTTATTTTGAGCATTTATGTATATAAAAGCCTGCATTATTGGGAAATACTTTTGTATGGTGTGATGCTTTTCAAATAGTACATAATTTTAAAAATCAAACAAAAATTAAAGAAAGTGTACAGAGAGGTGAAAAGTTTGAAACAAGTAAAAATAATGATTGTGGAAGACGATAATGATATCAATAAAATACTCGAACTGATTGTAAAGGATCAGGGATACAAAGCAACCTGCTGTTTTTCCGGTACGGAAGCCAGATTAAGACTTCAACGGCAGTTCTTTGATCTGATTTTACTGGATATCATGCTGCCTGGACTAACTGGAGAGGAATTGCTAGCGGAAATTAGAGAGCAGTCATCTGTTCCTATTATTGTTATTTCCGCAAAAAGTATGATTGAAGACAAGGTCAACCTGCTGAAGTTAGGTGCGGATGATTATATTGTCAAACCTTTTGCACGTGAAGAAGTTGCTGCACGAATTGAAGTACAGCTGCGTAAAAATTATTTACATCAGGCAGGAAAATGTTTGAACTGGAAGGAACTGGCTTTAGATGAAAGCCGGCATGTGGTAACGGTTGGAAAATCGGAATTGAATCTCACCAATGTTGAGTTCGATATCTTGAAAATAATGCTGAAGCATCCTAAACAGGTATTCTCCAAAGCCAAGTTGTATGAACTGCTGTGGAATGATGTTTACCGGGGAAATGACAACAGCATCAGTGTCCATGTATCCAATATCCGTAAAAAAATTGCCGCTGTTACCAGTGAAGAATATATTAAAACTATCTGGGGAATCGGCTTTTCACTGGTTTAGGTATCATCTTTATGATTTCTTTATAATTTGCTTAAGGGTTCTTAAAAAATAGCCTGTACACTGAGAAGCATAAAGGAGGAATTGAGATGAAAACACCAGTTCTGAAAGTAACTGATTTGGAGAAAAGGTATAAACACCAGGTTGCTCTGGAAAGTACTGACTTTGAACTGTACCAGGGAGAAATATGTGCTGTTATAGGAAAAAACGGTGCGGGAAAATCAACCCTGTTCAAACTGATTGCTGAAGAGATATTTCCTACAAAAGGTGAGATTGCACTATTTGGTGAACCCTATGGGAAATATAATTCCCGCAGACGAATGGGTGCCATGATTGAAACCAATGTATTTTTTGATAACTTTAATGCGGTACAGAATTTAGAGTACTATCGTCTGCAGCGGGGAATTCCTGAAAAATCCGCAATAGAAAAAGTGTTAGGTGCAGTAGGACTTGCAGAGTATCAGAGAAAGAAATTCTCTGAATATTCACTGGGGATGAAACAGCGCCTGTCACTGTCACTGGCTTTATTGTCCTCACCGGATTTTTTGCTTTTGGATGAACCTACCAATGGTTTGGATCCGGAAGGAATGGCTGAAATGCGTCAGCTTTTTCTCAATTTAAACCAGGAGCATCAAATTACAATTTTGATTTCAAGTCATATTTTATCACAGCTGCAGTCAATTGCAACACGCTTTGTCTTTCTCAACAAAGGCAAAATTATTCAGGATCTATCACGTAAAGAGCTATTGAAAATGAGTCAGCAGTTTATATTTCTTCGTGTCAATGATGCCAAGAAGGCCTGCTTTATACTTGAAAATCATTTTCCGGATGTAGACTATAAGGTTTTAGCCGGTCAGCAGCTGGAGATTTACAATCATATTGAAGACCGTCAAAAGATTAATCGTCTTTTAAATGAAGGCAATGTGGATATTTTGGAGATGACAGTTAAAATCAAGGATCTGGAAGAATATTTTCTGGAACTGTTGGGAGGTAATCATAATGCTGAATCTCATTAGAAGTGAAGTCTACCGATTGATGCGTTCAAAACTGTATTACGGTCTTGCTGCAGTTAGTGTTTTTCTAGTAATGGCTGCGGCAGGGGTACTGCAGTATTTCAGATTTAAGGAATCGACCTTTCGCTACGGTACAAGGATATTTTATTACAGCAATGTACTTGCTATGACTTCATTAATTATTATTCTCTGCCTGCTGGTTGTTTCAATATTGACACAAAAAATCCAGCCCAAAACCTGTGCGGCGGTTTCTTTCGGATACTCCCGCGGAGCTGTCTTTTGGTCAAAATTGATCACTTTATCTCTAGGAGTAGTCATTATGGCCGCTGTTATTTTGTCAGCCACCATTTTAAGCGGCAATGTAATTTTTGATTTGGTGAATAATTCAACTCTCAGTCAATTTTCAATTGCTTTAATCAATTTACTGCCTATTATTGCTTCAGCTTTTATTTTAGCCTATGTTTTGGGCATTAATGGTGTTCCAGAAATGTTAAATCTGCTTGTTTTATTGTTTATTTATGATATTTTAGGTAGTTTAATAGGCAGAATAAGTACATTAAAAACCATCTCCAAATGGACACCTTCTTCACTGCTTAATAATAATTTGGTCCACTATATGTCAGGCAGTGCTTATTTTGACGTAAAGTGCTGGATGCTGGGACTGATGATTATTTTTGTAAGCTTGATTATTGGGCTGACAATTTTCAAAAAGAAGGATTTATCCTAGAAAAAGGAGAGAGTTATGATTTATATTAGCTGTATACTGGCAGCTGCAGCTGTCCTCTGTCTTATAAAACGTTATTTTACCAGAATTAATATCCGTACATTGACCGAACAAGTTGAAAAATTAAATAAATTGATTTCCAAAACCAATCAGCAGGTTACTGTGGCTGCTCCTGATAAAGCCACAGAAAAACTGGCTGCTGAAATCAATCATCTAGTTGATTGCTATAAGGAATTACAACTGCAGAATATTAAAGAAAAACGGCAGCATAAGGAGGCTCTGGCTAATTTTTCCCACGACCTGCGCACGCCGCTGACTTCTGTCATGGGATATATCGATATAGTTTTGAATATGGACTTATCCGTAAAAGATAAAGAAAAATATCTAAATATTGTACAGCATAAGCTTAAGAGCTTGAACAATCTGGTGGATTCACTATATGATCTGTCCCTGATTGATGCACGGGAATATCCGGTACAGCTGAATCCGCACTCCCTATATCAGCTGCTGTGTGATAATCTGCTGTTGTTTCACCAGGACTTTGAAGATAAGGGCATATCATTGCAGCTGGATCTTGATGAAAAAGCTCCATTGGTGCTGCTTGATGAAAAGATCACCAGCAGAGTGTTCCTGAATCTATTTCAAAATGTCATACGCTACGCCGGATCATACTGCAGAGTTGAATTGAAAGTAACAGGAAAGCATGTTAATATCGGTATCGGCAATGATTCTGAAGCTTTGAGCGAGGAAGCTGTAGTGCAGCTTTTTAACCGTACATATAGAGCTGATGCTAGTCGATCCGGACACTCTTCCGGTCTGGGCCTGGCAATTGCAAAAGAGCTGATGGAATTACAATCAGGCAGCATAAATGCAGTTTACAAAGATAATATGTTGACGTTTATGCTGTCCTTTAAACGATAAATTTCTTTAATTTATAACACGGCAGTTTTTTGGATAAAACCCTTGCAAATTTATATTTGTATAAATTTTATATTCTATGGTATAGTATTATCCATAAGAGACTTTCCTTCTTTCTTTGTATATTTTGTTTTGCTTACTTAATATATTATCAAAGGAAAGTCTCTTTTTTCCATTTCTTATCTCAAATAACCCTACAGTAATTTTACACTAAGGTAAGTAAGACATAGTAAAAATTTATATAATGATTATTTATTGATCCACAACTTCATATTTTTGACCACTCAGGTATTGATTGAGTTTTATTCAATCTGCAGACACCATATTTTCCCTTTAACAATTTCAGTGTTAATATCTTTTTTGCCATTTTTCTTTGTCCCTCCAAATTTAGAATATTTATGGAATTAATTATAGCATAAATGGAAATTGCCCATAAGAAATGTTTTTGTCTCTGAACTTTTATTAGATAATGCTATAATAACTGTATTGGTTATTGCAAACAAATCGGGGAGCAACAGGTAATAATTGTACATAAAGGTGATAAGATGAAAGATGATATAATTTCCTATCTCAAATCCTACAAGAGAGCCACTATAACTCTGGGAGAATTGGAGAGCTTGGTGCCGGGAAATATGAAATATGACGAATTTGCCGGCTGTATAATGGAGCTGGTGAAAGATAATGTACTTGTGGAAAAAAAGCCGGAAATAAATAACGGAAAGGATATTCCACTTCCCTATAAATTCGGCATCAATAAATATGAATTGAAAAAAGACTACATTGATTTTCTGCAGAATTACAGTTTGAGCATAAGCAGTGAAATCGATTTGCAAAAATATTTTGCCGGCAGTTTTGAAGAATTGAAGAGGGACAAACCCTATATCGATAAGATTAATGAATATATATGCCAAGAAGGACTTCCAAAAGAATATGCAACTTCCCAGGAAAGATCCTTTTATCTCGTAGGGGACGAAAAGTGGATTGATGAAAAATCCGGCAGAAAACTTCTTGATAAGATTGGACTTTGGAATAAGTTGAAGATAATAAACAATTGTGATCCTCTTATGATGGCAGTGAATCCAAAGAAACTTTCACGGCCGCAGGCTAAATACCGACATTTGATTGTGGAAAATAAGGCCACTTTCATGGCGCTTTTGGATGTACTCTGTGATACTGATTTTACAACCCTCATATTTGGCTCTGGATGGAAAATAGTTTCCAATATAGGACTTTTGGAAGGACAGCTTGGTGTAACTGGAAAACACAAACTGTATTATTTTGGAGACCTGGATAATGAAGGCATATCCATATGGAATTCCTTGAATGGAAAGAGGCAAGCCTCTGTTGCAGTGAAATTTTATAGTGAACTCATCAAAAAGCCCAGCAGCATGGGAAAGGAAAATCAGCTTGAAAATCACAGTGCCCTTGACAACTTCTTGAAATTTTTCAGCAGGGATGAAAGCCGAAGGATTTTGGATATACTGCATTCGGGAAAGTATTTGCCCCAGGAAGCTTTGGGAAAAGAGGAACTTAAAAGTATATGGAGGGAAGATTGTTGGACATAGATATAAAAAGTATTACTGAAAACTATAGAGAGAGAATTCAGAGGCTTGCACTGTTTGATCCACTCTACAAACTGTCTAATAAAAATTCAAGAGATAGAAGTAATAAGCCTATTGACTACTTTAATTTGGGGTTTCTGGCTCTATTATTCTTTTTTGAAAATATGCTCATGAGAAATAAAAAGACGGGAATAAGGGAATTGGCTGAATTTTTTCAGAAGATTAATCAGGGAAGGCTGGATCTTGACTATGAGGATTTTGAGAAGATTGCCAGGAATATAATAGAAATTTTTAGACCGCCCAATGGGAAAAGAAATTCCAGAAAGTTTTACAATTGGGAAACGGGAAAAGAGGAAACCGTTCAGTATTCTATAATAAAGGCTGAAAGGGCGAATTTTGAAAAAAATACCCAATATTATACCCTTGATGAGCAGGGATTGGAACTTGTATTTGCTACAAAGGAGTATTTCAATGAATTTCAGCTCTCCATAAACCAGCTTGTTTTAAGAAAGCAGCTTGAGAAAGGAGAATTTGTAGGAGCACTCAGGCAGATTGATGAAATGAGTCTTGGTGTGAGAAACCTTCGTGATAGAATAATGAGAATCAAGCATGAGGTAAGCAGAAATATAATTTCAAATCAGATCTATGAGAGATATAAAAATATAATTGAAGATATCAATATAAGACTGCAGCGGGAAGATGAGGAATTCAGCGAACTGCAGTCTTTTGTAAAAGAGACCAAAGAGAAAATGGGAAACGAGATAGTCCATGAAAAAGATAGAAAAGCCTATGAGCTCATAATTAAAGTAGACAGGGAATTGGGACAGGTGAATTATGAGCACAGGCTGCTTTTGAAGGAAAGTATAATTTTAAAGACCAGGGCACTTGAATCAGCCCAGGAGGCACTGTATTATTCGGGAATAGATTCCTTTAATTTTGACCAGGAGATAACTGGCAGATTGTTTTCATCTCCACTGCCCCTGCATGCTTCCAGAATGCTCATAGAGCCCTTCATGTTTTTGAAAAGATATAAAGGATGGTCGCCCCTGGCGGTTTTTTTAGACAGAGGATAGAAAACAGGAGCAGTCTTAAAAAGTTTCAGGATTTTTTGTCCATATCCGATAAGAAAGAGGTAGAGGAGGATATTGAGATTCAGGCAAATAATTTCAGGGAGATAACCTCTATAGTATTGGGAGCTTTAGGAGATAGAAAGGATATAGATCTAAAACAAGTGGTAGTATATATGAAAAGAAGTGGATATGAAAATATACTTGACAGACGCTGCTTTTACGACTACTGGATCTTGCTTCATCAAAAATCTCCTGTGAATTTGGGAAATTATGAAAACAGCGGAAAGAGTCTGTTTGGAAAATCTTTTGGTTTATTTGCACAGAAGTCAGACTGCATTTGTGTAAAGGAAATAGGAGGAGTGCTGGAGGTTACAAAGAGATTTACCATAAAAGATATGAATTTAAGATTGGAGTGAAAACATGGTTTTTTACAGTAATGAACAGGTAATGCAGGCATTTAGGCTGTATTCAGTGCTAGCTATGCAGGGATATGGAGAAAAAGAGCAGCTTCATCTTTACATGTCCGATGACAGCATAAGGTCGCTGGTGGATCAGTTTGCAAAACAGGTTGACTGCAGCATATTTTTATCTGGAGATTATATATATCTAATACCTGTTTTAAAAGATTCAGTATTCCACGTTTCAAATGATTATATTAAAAAAACCTATCTTCCTGCAAAGGCAGTAAATGTGGATTTATACATGATGTACGTATCAATAATAGTTCTGTTTGGAGAATTTTATGACAGTTATCAGACAATAGAACCCACCAGAGATTTCATATCTTTAAATGACTGGCTTTCCAGTTTGAATGAGAGGATTTCGACGCTGAAGGAACAAGGGGATAAAAAGCTGAAAGAGCTCGACAGTAAATATGATTATAACTGGTCCTCTGTTGTAAAAAAGTGGACAGATATAGATGAAATAAGGGAAACTGCAAAAGTTCAGGATGCCAGGACTGCAAGTAGAAAGGGCTTTTTAAATACAGTAAAGCGTTTCCTGGAGTCCCAGAATCTTATAAAAGATATTGGAAATGAGGAACTGACACTTACGGAAAAGGCAAAGACCATAATTCAGAAGTACTATATGGAATATGACTACAACAGGGGCATACTTGATTTTATGTATAATATTGATAATAGAAAGGAAGAAAAATAATGCCGTCTATTTCTAAAATAAGATTTACGAATGTTATCTATGAAAATGGTGCCAAAAGGTTCAATGACGACATATTCCAGTTTGATGGACACAATGGAGCCCTTTTGATTCCAAACGGGGGAGGGAAGACCGTATTTGTGCAAACAGCTATTCAAGCTGTGCTGCCCCATGCGGAAGTTGCAAACAGGAAGATAAAAGACACTCTGATGCTTGAAAACACTTCTGCACATATAGCAATTGAGTGGATATTGAGTGAAAAGCCCAGAAGATATGGACTTACAGCTGTGACTCTGTTTATGAACAGGGGATCGGTGAGTTCCCTGAAGTATGTCTATGAATATGAAGAAAATGATGAAAATTCCATAGAGAAACTGCCATTTGTAAGACAGAGCAGCAGTGGAAATAAGAGATCTGCCGAAAAAGAGGAAATGAATGAATACTATTTGAATATGAGCCGAAATAAGATAAATGCCCATGAATTTTCAACCATAAAAGAATATCAGGAATATATAGAGAAAAATTTTAAAATAGTTCCTTGGGAATGGAGAAAAATTGCACTGATAAATAGTGCAGAAGGTGGAGTAGAGGAATTTTTCAATAACTGCAGAAGCACGGGACAGCTGGTGGACAATCTTTTGATACCAACTGTTGAAGAAGCTATAGCTGGTGATGGAACAAAGGATTTTGCTGAGACTTTTGAAAAGCAGATACAGCATTTTAAAAAATATAAGCAATTGAAGGCGAGGATAGAGGAAAGCAGGGTCATTGAGGCTGAAATAGACAGATATGTAGAAGTTTGCAGGGACTACCATAATGTAAATTTGAAATTAGGTGAGATGAAGAAGAGTGTGAAGGCTGTATACGACTTTGCAAAAAAAGAACAGATTGAAAATAAAAATAAAATCGATAAAAATGGTACCATGTTGGAAGATTTAAATAGGGAAGAAGACAGCTGGAAGCAGAAGAAGAGTTCCTACAATCTTCAAGTTTTGAAAATGAAGGTGGAAGAAGGCAGGAGAAATTTTGAAAAGATTTCTGACAGTTATAATGGAATGCTGAGTATAAGAAATAGAAGGCAGAAAACCTATGAAAGGATCCGATTTTTAAAATATAAAAGCCATATCAAGGTTCAAAATGGGAAAATAAAACTTTTACAAAGCCAGCTTGAGGAATTCAACAGGGATAGAAAAGCAGCTGATATCGTTGAAAAAATTCAGAATAATTCCTGCTGCCTTAGAGGATATTATGTAAAACAGGAGAAAAAACTGGGGTATGAAAGATCTTTAGCCGAAAATCATCTTAAAAATGCTGAAAATAAGATTAAACAGATTGAAAACAGGATTTCAAAAGTTCAGGGTAAAGGTAAAGAACTGATTGGAGAGAAAAGCGGGCTGGAAGCTAAAATTGAATATCTTGGGAAAGATATGAAATCCATTGAAAGAGAAATACTGAGCAATCCTGAACAGGAAAGTGTTGAAGAAGAGGCAGCTAAATGGCAGTACCGTATAGATGTCCTTGAAGACAATATTTTTAAGTGTAATAAAGAGATTAAATCTATTGAAGGGGAAAAAGAGGATCTGAGAGCGGATATTAAAATGAAGAGAGAGGAGCTGGAGGAACTCAAAAGAGAAGAAAGCAGGATTGAGAACTATATGGAAGTCCATGGGAAAAAGCATAATGCTTTGCTGAAAAGAGTTAAAGAATTCAGGGGAAACTGGTTCAGCTTTGATTCACTCTACTCAAAACAAGAGACTATACTGCAGCAACTTGAAAATAGAGCTGTAAGTTTCTCTGAAGAAAAGGAAAGGCTGATAATTAAAGAGAGAATAGCTCATAGATGGCTGGATGATTACAGTGACAGTGAGTATTATACTGCAGATCCTGTTATAGAAAAATGGGTTAGAGCATGGAGAAATGGATTCAATTATATAGAAAGCGGAACCCAGTATTTTCAAAGAGCTTTGAACGGCGGCGAAAATTTATATCCTTATTGGACTATATCCATAATAACTTCCAATGCAGAAATAGATAAGCTTAAGAAAAAGATAGCTGATAACTGCAGTCAGCTTTCCCATCCTGTTGTAGTGATGGATGAAAATGAAGCAAGATTCAAGATTGAAAACGAGTATGCAGCTGGAGAGGAAAATATATTTTTCCCGCCCAGCTGGGGGGAAAATATTTCCCAAGAAAATTTTGAAAACTGGAAGAGAAGAATTGCGGCAAAGGCCGATGAATCCACTAAAATTCGAATTGAAAAAGAAAATGAAGTTAAAATATGCGGTGGGCTGCTCGTGGATGTGAAAAAGTTTTATGAAGTATACCCCTATGAACGGTATATGGATATACAAAGAGATCAAAAGAGTGTCAAATACAATATATCTGTGACGGCAGGAAATATATCCTCTGATGAGAAAAGAATTGACGATATCGATGAGAAGGTAAAGGAACTCAACGGCAGTATACTGGATTTAAGCGGTGAACAGAATGTATTGGAAAATAAAATAATAAAGTCGAAGAAGTATATAAGTAATAGAGAGAAGAAGCAAAAATATGAAGAGGATGCGGCTGAAATAGAAGAAGATATTCTGGAAAATGACAGGGAATTTTCAAAGCTCAATGGGGATAAGACCATATCTTCAAAATTACAGGAGGATCTGGAAGGTAATTTTAATGAGATCTGCAGTGTTCTTAAAAATTTGGAAGGTGAAAAACTTTATGCAGAGGTGCTTGAATCTGATCCTAAATATACTTCGGTGAGTGTAGAAGTGCTGGAAGATGAGAGAAATGCCCTGAAAGATATGCTTGCCAAAAAGCAAAAGGGAAGAGATTTGCTTGAACAGGAAATGAAAAATGCAGTTGAATTGAAAAATTCTCTAGAGTCCGACTTTGAAGTGTTTAAAAACGAACTGGAATTTCCCATAGATGAAAAAGAAGAGCCCATTTACCATGGGGATGAAGATATAAATAAACTTTCAGTTGAAATAAGAAACATGAGATCACCTCTGAAGGATTTGAAGAAAAAATATGATAGAGCTGAACTTATATTCCAAAATAGCAAAAATGAGTATGAAATCAGGGAAAGGGACTTTAAAAGTGAATATGAGAATGTGATATCTTTCCACATTCCACTGGAGAGAGTGCCTGAGGTTTTATCCAGAGAAGGAGAAAATATAAATAGAAGAAAAGATTATCTCACAGCAGAGCAGGAGTCCCTTGAAAAACAGAAAATAAGTATAGAAAGTGCTCTGCAGGAAATCAAAGTTATAAATGCAAAATATCCATCTTCTGCAGAGGAAACAGGAGAAACGACTATTTCTGAAGATATGAAGGAAAGATTTCCCTATAAGAGGATGGAAGTTCTGAAAGAAATGGAGAAAAATCTAAATGAAATCACCGGGAATCTGGATAAAAAAGCCAGCAGGGTAAGGATGCAAAAGGAGAATTTTATTGAGTTCTGCCAAAATGACATATTGGATGTAAAACTTAAGGAGATGTCTGTGACAGGCATAGAATACAACAGGAATTTTGAAGATATTTTAGGATGGCAGAATAAAATGAGTGAAAGGATTATGCGCATAGTTGAAATCACAGAAAATGACATGAGAGATCATGATAGAGAAATTCAGCAGTTTATAAATCAGCTGCATTCCTATCTGAAGACAATAGCAGATGAACTCAGGCAGCTTCCCAGAAGTACCAGAATAAAAATTGATGGAAAGTGGAAAGAGGTATTTTTATTTACAGTACCTGAATGGAATGAAAAAGAAGGCAGGGAAAGACTGGCTGAATATATTGACTGGATGCTGAATCAGCTTCAGGGGGACCGGTTTAAGGATGAAAATGGCAAGGAAGATGTGGAAAAAGTCAGGAAGTCCATTGAAAAATGGCTTCAGTCAAAACAGCTGCTGCAGTATGTGATGAAGCAGAATACCATAAAGGTAAAATGCAGGAAAGTGACCAATGATGGGAAGATGAGCAGTCTGCCTTTTTCATGGGAAACATCAAATCAGTGGTCCGGCGGAGAAAAGTGGAGCAAGAACATGACTTTGTTTTTGGGTATACTGAATTATCTGGTAGAGAAAAGAATCAGGGTGACCTCAGATTGTAAAAGGAACAGGGTAGTTATAATGGATAATCCTTTTGGCAAGGCATCCAGTGAACATGTATTGGATCCGGTATTTTTTATTGCAGAACAGCTTGGATTTCAAATAATAGCTCTTACAGCACATTCGGAAGGAAAATTCATAAGAACCTATTTTCCAATTGTATACAGCTGTAAGCTAAGAGAAGCCAGTGACGGTGTAAATCAGATTATGACGAAGGAAATGGAAATGAAAGAGGCATTTTTCAGGGACAATGATCCCCAGAGTCTTACTAGGCTTACTTAGCTGGCAGATATTTATATCAGATTTAATTTATAACACGGCAGTTTTTTGGATAAAATAAAAAAATAGAAAATTGACAAAACAACACTTCTGTTTTATTATTGTTAAAAAAATAAAAATAGTATATACTGATGTATATACACTAGTTATAAATATTATTTTAGGAGTATGGATATGGATAAAGTGTTTTTGATAAACGAAATAAAAAGGCTGAAGATAGAGAGAAATGCCTGTATACTTGCACACAATTATCAGATACCTGATGTTCAGGACATAGCGGATATTGTGGGCGATTCTTTTGCCTTAAGCAGGGCAGCGGCAAAAATGGATAAAGAAATCATAGTTTTTTGCGGAGTTAGATTTATGGCCGAAAGTGCCAAGATACTGTCTCCGGATAAAAAAGTGCTGCTCCCCGCCAGATATGCAGGGTGTCCCCTGGCAGATTCTATAACTGCAGCTCAGCTTAAGATGATGAAGAACAAACATCCTGATGCAGCTGTTGTGTGTTATGTAAATTCTTCTGCAGAAGTTAAAGCTATGAGTGATATATGTTGTACTTCTTCTAATGCAGTCAGTATTGTAAAGAGCATAAAGTCCGATGAGGTGCTGTTTGTGCCCGATGAAAATCTTGCCAGTTATGTAGCTGAAAATGTTCCCGATAAGCATATAATACCCTGGTTGGGACACTGCATAACCCATGCCAGAATAACAGTTCAGGATCTTGTCAAAGCAGCCGGGGAGCACCCCGACGCAGAAATATTGGTACATCCTGAAGTTTCCGAGGAAATAAGGGAAAGTGCTGATTTTGTTGGAAGTACCTCGCAAATAATAGAACATGCTGGGAAGTCTCCCAAGAGAGAATTTATAATTGGTACTGAAATGGGAGTACTCCATAAAATGAAAAGGGATAATCCTGATAAGAAATTTTATCTGCTCAGCCCTAGACTTGTATGTGAAAATATGAAGATGACTTCTCTTGAAAGTGTCTATAATTCTCTTTTGAACATGCAATATGAGATATCAGTACCGGAAGACATCAGAAAAAAAGCCGAGAGCTCGCTGGAAAAAATGCTGTGTATTGGATCAAAATCATAAAATGGGTTGGTGATATAAATGA
The DNA here is from genome assembly GCF_041224415.1 of Clostridium lapidicellarium. Lineage (NCBI taxonomy): Bacteria > Bacillati > Bacillota > Clostridia > Eubacteriales > Clostridiaceae > Clostridium > Clostridium lapidicellarium. Next base: position 88,336 of record NZ_JBGFFE010000012.1, read on the forward strand.
AAAGATATTTAATAGATTTTAACAGTAATTTATGCAAACATAAATATTTTGACGTCATTATAATAGGTGCGGGAATAGCCGGGCTGTATACCGCTCTTATGCTTCCCCAAAAACTGAAGATAGCAGTACTCAGCAAAAAGGAGATAGACGATTCGGATTCCTATATGGCCCAGGGAGGTATTGCTGCCAGTATAGATGGTGACGACAGGGAACTTCATGTAAAAGATACGGTAAATGCAGGTTGTTATGTAAATGATAAGGAAGCAGTAGAGGTACTTGTAAATGAATCCGAACAGGCCATAGAAAATTTAATCAAACTTGGTGTCAATTTTGACAGGGATTCCAATGGCAATTTTTACAGATCCTTTGAAGGGAACCATTCCATTGCCAGGATACTTCATGTAAACGGTGATTCCACAGGAAAAGGTGTAATGGAAGTGCTTATAAAACAGGCAGAACGTGCCGGCAACATAGATATAATATCAGGTATATTTGCCGTGGACATTGTGGAAAATGAAGGAAAATACTGCGGCATAACGGCACTTCACAGGGGAGAACCGGTGTATTTGGGTTCCCGTTGTTGTGTAATGGCGTCAGGAGGAATAGGGCAGCTTTTTTCGAAGACTACAAATGTGGATGTGTTGACCGGGGACGGAATTGCCATGGCCATAAGGGCAGGTATAGGACTCAAGGATATGGAATATGTGCAATTTCACCCTACTGCCTTTTATTCAAAAAATAAAGATACGGAAGGAAGGCTGTTTTTGATATCCGAGGCCGTGAGAGGCGAGGGTGCAGTGCTTAAAAACATAAACGGGAAAAGGTTTATGAAAGAGTATGACAGCAGAATGGAACTTGCACCCAGGGATATTGTCGCCAGGGCCATATTTGATCAGATGAAAAAGACGTCATCCAAATATGTATATCTGGATGCCACCATGTATGATGAAAAATTTCTCAGAAACAGATTTAAACAGATTTACAGGGAATGTGAAGACAATTCCATAGAAATGTATAAGGACTATATACCGGTAACTCCGGCAGAACACTATTTTATGGGTGGAATCAAGGTGGATCTGTTTAGCAGAACGTGCATGGACGGACTCTATGCTGTTGGAGAATGTGCCTGTACCGGAGTGCATGGTGCCAACAGGCTGGCGAGCAATTCACTCTTAGAGGCACTTGTATTTGGAAATAGGGCTGCACAGGATATATCGGAAAAAATCTCCGCGGTGAAAAAATACGGTCTGCCTGAAGTCAAAACTGGAATCAATTTAAAAGATGGAGGACAGAAATTGGATTTTGGCGAACTTGAAAAATCTTTGAAAGACCTTATGGAGAAGCATGCCGGAATAATAAGGAATATAGAAGATCTCAAAGGAATATTGAAGGTTATTGAAGACGCTCTTTTAAAAATGGAAGCTTTGGATTTAAAAACTGTTGAATTTATAGAAGCCTATAATATGTATCAAGTGGCCGGAAATATTGTGATTTCAATATTGAATTCCAAGTCTTCTATAGGGAGCAATTATGTTGAAGATTATTCTAAGGCCGCGAGGTGATTTTATTTGAACTGGTTGATGGTTGATAAATTGATTGAAAGGGCACTTTTGGAAGATATAGATTATGGGGATGTGACTACTGACAATTTGATTTCGGAAAGTCAGATTTCAAAGGGAAAATTTATTTTCAAGGAACCGGGCACTGCAGCGGGAATTGGTATAGCAAAGAGAGTATTTGAGTTTCTGGACAAAAGTATAGTATTTGATGCAAGAATAAAAGATGGATGTAAAGTTGAAAAGGGCTGTACTGCTGCGGAGATAAAAGGCAATTCCAGGGCCATACTAAAGGGTGAGAGAGCTGCACTCAATATAATGCAGAGAATGTCCGGAATTGCAACTAAAACCAGAAATATCGTAGATCTTGTAAAAGACTATGATGTCAAGATAGTGGATACGAGAAAGACACTTCCAGGTTTCAGAATGCTGGACAAATATTCGGTCAGAGTGGGCGGTGGATATAATCACAGGATGAATCTTTCGGATTACGTGATGATAAAGGACAATCATATAAAGGCAGTCGGATCCATAACAAAAGCTGTGGAAAAAATAAAGAAGAGCCTCCCTTTTACTGTAAAGGTGGAAGTGGAGGTGGAAAATCTGCAGCAGCTCAAAGAGGCAGTTACTACAGATACCGACGTGATAATGCTTGACAATATGAGTGTGGATGAAATGAAGCGTGCTGTGAAATTTGTAAATGGAAAGTTCATTCTGGAAGCTTCAGGGAATGTTACTGAGGAAAATGTAAAAGACATCGCTTCTACGGGAGTTGATATAATATCTGTAGGTGCTCTTACTCATTCAGTAAAAGCCATGGATATAAGTTTAAAATTTGTATGAAAAGTTCAAAGGGCCTATATCAAATTTTATAAAGGATATGGGTCTTTTTTTAATATTTAAAGTTAAAAAAGAAGGAATCATGATACCATATGTATAATTAATAAAGTATTATTGATCCTAATAAGGGAAGAGGAGATTATGAAAAAATTTGGAACTGCGGTGATTCTGGCAGGTGGAAAGAGTTCGCGGATGGGATTTGACAAACAATTTATGAAAATAAAAGGGAAGAGATTGCTGAAAATTATGGTGGATAAACTGAGGAGAGAATTTGTGGATATTATCATAGTTACGAACAAACCGGAACAGTATGAGGGCAGTTCATGCAGAATATTTTGTGACGAGATAAAGCAGAGGGGACCCTTGAGCGGAATCCATGCAGGACTTAAGGAAAGTATCAGCAGATATGCATATTTTACAGCTTGTGATATGCCAAACATAAACATTGGGTATATAAGATATATGGAAGAAAAAATAAGAAACTTAAAAGTAGATGCATGTGTAACCAGGTTGGGGGACAGGCTGGAACATTTTAATGCTTTTTATTCCAGAAATGTGATAGATGACATAGAAGAACTTCTCTCGAAAGATTGCAGGTCTGTATCATCTTTGACCCGCAGAGTTAACACATTTTATGTAGAAGAGAAGGAAGCGAGAAGATACAGTCCCGGCTGGGATATGTTCATGAATGTGAATACCAGGGAAGATCTGGACAGATATATTGATTCCTTGATTAAATTTACGTGAAATTTATAATATAGTATACTAAAACTGTACATCGGATAAGCAAATATAAGGAGGATTGAATACATGTATTGTGTTAGAAAAGTAGTTGAAGATGTTTATTGGATTGGTGGAAGCGACAATCGTCTTACTTTGTTTGAAAATATTCATCCGCTTCCAAGGGGAATTTCATATAACTCTTATGTACTTTTAGATGATAAAACTGTGCTATTTGATACGGTGGACTGGGCAGTTTGCCACCAGTTTCTCGAAAATTTAAAGGCAGTTCTCAAAGGCAGAACTTTGGATTATATGGTACTCAACCATGTTGAACCGGACCATGCGGCTTGTATTAAAGAAATTATTCTCCGCTATCCGGAGGTGAGGATCCTGTGCACTAAAAAAGCTGCTGTATTTTTGAAGCAGTTTGGTTTTGATATAAATGAAAAGATAGAAGTGGTTAAAGAAGGTGATACAAAGTCGTTTGGAAAACATAAAGTGATGTTTGTAACTGCACCTATGGTACATTGGCCGGAAGTCATGGTTACCTATGACACTACAAATAACGTGCTGTTTTCTGCAGATGCTTTTGGCACTTTTGGTGCATTGGGCGGAAGACTCTTTAACGATGAAGTGGACTTTGNTGACACTACAAATAACGTGCTGTTTTCTGCAGATGCTTTTGGCACTTTTGGTGCATTGGGCGGAAGACTCTTTAACGATGAAGTGGACTTTGACAGGAACTGGCTTGATGATTCAAGGAGATACTATGCAAATATTATAGGAAAATATGGTTTTAACGTTCAATTGCTTTTGAAGAAGCTCGATAAATTGAATGTCAAGGTTATTTGTCCGCTGCATGGGCCGGTTTGGCGCAGCAACCTGGAATATTATTTTGAAAAATATGATAGGTGGAGCCGTTATGAACCGGAGAAAAAAGGTGTCATGATAGTTTATGCTTCAATGTACGGCGATACGGAGTCTGCCGCCCACAATCTGGCTATAAGACTGGTGGAAGGTGGGATGAAAAATGTGTTTATGTATGATGTTTCAAAAACCCACGTGTCCTATTTGATTTCTGAGACATTCAAATACAGCCACATA
>NZ_JBGFFE010000013.1:0-82099 GCF_041224415.1 Clostridium lapidicellarium
ACAGTTGTCATCTAGTCATTTCTAAAAAAATGGGGAAACTCTAATTTTATATGGTATTGACATTTTCACATTATATAAATATACTAATAGTATAAACATATGAACAAATAATCATATATTCATATATAAATATTAAAATATCAGGTACCTGGATAAAATGGAAATGGAGGGAGCTTAAATGAACATGACCGCAGGAGGAATGTCACAGGAAAGCGAGAATACAGATGCCAGGGGCAATTCCCAAAGAAGAGAATTTTTACTTCAAAATCTGTGCTGTGCCAATTGTGCCGGTAAAATTGAAAATCAGGTAAAAGGTATTCCTGAAATAAAAACAGCTTATTTGGATTTCCTGTCCAAGAAACTTGTTGTACAGCTGAAAGATGAAGAGAAACTGGATTGTGTAGTGAATAAGATAAAAGATATAGTAAGTACCATAGAACCTGAAGTAAAGGTTCTATACGGCGGAGAAATCAATGAACTTGAAAAAAATGAGGATAGTCGTGAATTGGGAAACAGAAGAGCTGAAAATATAGTTTTGGGAATTGGTGTTTTACTCTATGCAATTGCTATAATTTTTAATTTCCAGTTAAAAGTAGAAATAGCACTGTATTTGATAAGCTATTTCATAATTGGGAAAGAAGTACTTTTGAAAGCGTTTAAAAATATAATTAAAGGACATGTGTTTGATGAAAATTTTCTTATGTGTGTTGCGACTATAGGTGCTCTTTCCATTAGACAATTTCCAGAAGCTATAGCAGTAATGTTATTTTATAAAATCGGTGAATATTTTGAAGATAAAGCTGTAGATCATTCCAGAAGGTCCATATCGGATCTGATGAATATAAAACCGGATTTCGCAAATGTGAAAATAAATGGTGAAATGATAAAAGTTGTTCCGGAAAAAATAAATGTTGGAGATATGATACTGATTAAGCCGGGAGAAAAAGTACCATTGGACGGAAGAATAGTAGAGGGAAGTTCAATGGTGGATACTTCAGCTCTTACAGGTGAATCAGTTCCTAGGTCGGTATCTTCAGGCGATGAAATATTGAGTGGATTTATAAATAAAAATGGTGTGCTGTCTGTAAAAGTGACTAAAGAATTTGGACAATCCACTGCAGCTAGAATATTGGATCTGGTTCAAAATGCCGGGAGTAAAAAAGCTCCTACTGAAAATTTTATAACCAAATTTGCAAGATATTATACTCCTATAATAGTTATACTGGCTATTGTATTGGCCGTGCTGCCCCCGGTTTTCATCAGCGGAGAGATTTTTTCCACCTGGCTCTACAGGGCATTGATATTTCTGGTAGTTTCCTGCCCCTGTGCACTTGTTATATCAATACCTCTGGGATTTTTCGGTGGAATAGGAAGTGCCTCCAGAAATGGAATTCTTGTAAAGGGAGGAAATTATCTGGAAGCATTGAATAATGTGAATACGGTGGTGTTTGACAAGACCGGCACCTTGACTAAGGGAGTGTTTGAGGTTACGGATATAAAAGCTTTTGGGGATTTCGGAAAGGAAGAGGTCTTGAAGTATGCATCTTATGCTGAATCCTATTCAAACCATCCTATTTCAACTTCAATATTGAAAGCTTATAGTGGAAAAATAAAAAGGGATTTGATAAAAAACTGCAATGAGGTCCCGGGTAAGGGTGTGGAAGCTGTTGTAGACGGCGTACAGGTATCGGTTGGAAGTAGAAACCTCATGCTGGATAAGGGAATTCCGGTAAAAGAAGTTCAGCAAATGGGAACTGTGGTACATGTTGCTGTAGGTCACGAGTATGCAGGATATATAGTTATATCTGATGAAATAAAAAAAGATTCCAGAGAAACAGTAGAAAATTTAAAAAGAATGGGAATAGAAAAAGTAGTGATGTTAACCGGAGACAGTTATTCAGCAGGTGAAAAAGCGGCGGAAAATATAGGAGTGGATGAAGTGTATGCAGAACTTCTTCCAGATGATAAGGTAAAAAAATTGGAAGAAATATATGACAGGAATCATGGAAGAAATAAACTTGCATTTGTGGGAGATGGAATCAACGATGCCCCGGTACTTGCAAGATCAGATGTAGGGGTGGCTATGGGAGGAATTGGTTCAGATGCCGCCATAGAAGCTGCAGATGTAGTTATAATGACGGATGAACCTTCGAAAATACCTGTGGCAATTAAAATAGCGAGGAAAACTAAAAAGATAGTTACACAGAATATAGTGTTTGCGCTGGGAGTAAAATTGGTGATTTTGATTTTGGGAGCTTTGGGAATGGCCAATATGTGGGAAGCGGTATTTGCGGATGTTGGAGTTGCCATTATAGCAGTATTAAACTCTATGAGAACCTTGAGATTTTAATTTGTTGTATAATGTTAATATACATTAAGAATTAAAAAGTGGAGGACAAATATGAGAGGAAAATTATATGAACTTCAAAATGGAACGGATATAAGGGGAGTTGCCATTGAAAATGGTAAGAGAGATGTAAATTTAAATTTAGAGAGAGTGAAAATGATAACAAGAGGATTTGTAGCATGGCTTGAGAATAAAAAAGATGTTGAGAGAGGAAAATTAAAAGTTGCTGTGGGAATGGATTCAAGGTTGTCGGGACCTCAAATTAAGGATACTATATCCCGCGAGCTTTCAAAATTGGGATGTACCGTATATGATTGCAAACTTTGCACCACACCAGCCATGTTTATGACAACTGTATATCCAACTTGTAGATGCCATGGTTCCATTATGATAACCGCAAGCCACCTTCCCTATTATTATAACGGGTTAAAATTTTTTACAGATGAGGGAGGCTGTGAAAATGAAGATATAGAGTATATATTGACAGAAGCTTTGCGGGATAACGGTGAAGCAATTTCATGTAATGGTAGAGTTTTAAAGGTGGATTTTATAGATAAGTATTCTGAATTACTTGTCAAAGAAATAAGGGAAGGAATAAATTCCAAAGTAGATTATGAAAAACCGTTGAGTAGATTTAAAATCATAGTAGATGCAGGCAATGGAGCAGGCGGATTTTTCACAGACAAGGTTCTGGAGCCTTTAGGTGCAAAGACCGATGGAAGCCAATTTATAGATCCGGATGGAAATTTTCCGAATCACATTCCAAATCCGGAAGCTAAAGAAGCCATGGATTCCATGAAAAATGCAGTTATTAAAAATAAGGCTGACATGGGCATAGTTTTCGATGCAGATGTAGACAGGGCAGCTATTGTAGATGATTCAGGAAGAAGTATAAATAGGAATGCACTTATAGCCTTGATATCTTCCATAGTTTTGGAGGAACATCCGGGTACTACTGTAGTTACTGATTCTGTGACTTCCAGGGGATTGGGCGAATTTATCCAAAATCTAGGTGGAAAACATTTTAGATTTAAAAGAGGTTACAGAAACGTTATAGATCAGGGGATAAAACTGAATAATGAGGGACAGCAGTGTTTTTTGGCCATTGAAACTTCGGGCCATGCAGCTTTGAGGGAAAATTACTTTCTGGATGACGGTGCCTATTTGATAGCTAAGATACTTGTAAAGATGGCTAAACTTAAAGAACTGGGAAAAAATATAAAGGATTTAATAGTGAATTTGAAAATACCGCTTAAGAGCCTGGAATTTAGATTTTCCATTTTGAAAGAAAATCCTGGAGAATATGGTTCCAGAATAATAGAAGAATTAAAAGAGTATACAGAGAAAGTCAATGGATGGAAAGAAGCAAATAATGATTATGAAGGAATAAGAGTTGAGTGTGACAGGAAAAATGGAGACGGATGGTTTTTATTGAGGCTTTCCCTTCATGAACCGGTAATGTGTTTAAATATCGAATCGGATACTGAAACAGGTCCAGAGATAATTATGAGAAGGTTAAGAACATTTTTCACAAAATATAGGGATTTGGATATTAATAGCTTTAATTTATAGGATATGTGCTATGCTAGATACCTTAATTTGTACTATACATGTTAAAAATGATATACTATAATATATTAATAGTATATCATTTTTTATTTTTATAATATTTGAGAAGGAGAAAGCAAGAATGATTTTCTATGATGATAACAATTTGGATGTAATAGAAAAGGATTTGAGGTACCTTCAATTATTATCTAAGGAATATCCTACTATATCCAGCGCGAGTACGGAAATTATAAATCTTCAAGCTATATTGAATTTACCGAAAGCTACAGAACATTTTATAAGCGATATTCACGGTGAGTACGAGTCTTTCACCCATATGCTTAGAAATGCGTCCGGAGTTATTAAGAGGAAGATAGATGATGTATTTGGAAATTCGTTGAGTGAGGACCAAAAAGCAGCTTTAGCTACAGTAGTATACTATCCGGAAAAAAAATTGGAACTCATTAAAGAAAAAGAAACGGATCTTACAGATTGGTACAGGGTTACACTGTACCAATTAATCGAGCTGTGTAAAAATGTATCTTCAAAATATACCCGTTCTAAAGTCAGGAAAGCTTTGCCCGAGGATTTTTCATATATAATAGATGAACTTCTTAATGAACAGGAAGACAGAGTAGATAAGCAAGCTTATTACAACGGCATAATAAAGACTATTATAGACATTGACCGTGCTCCTGAATTTATTATAGCAATATCCAACGTAATACAGAGACTGGTGGTGGACAGGCTTCACATTATAGGGGACATATATGACAGGGGGCCTGGAGCTGAAATAATAATGGATGCCCTTATGGATCATCATTCTGTGGATGTTCAGTGGGGGAACCATGATATGCTCTGGATGGGAGCAGCCTCCGGCTGTGAGGCCTGTGTGGCAAATGTACTTAGAATATCTCTCAGGTATGCCAATCTAAAGACTGTAGAAGATGGTTATGGAATAAATTTACTTCCACTTGCAACTTTTGCTCTGGAATTTTATCGTGATGATCCCTGCAGGAGCTTTACTCCCAGAACTCTGGACAAAAAGGTAAATAAAAATGAACTGCAGCTTCTGGCAAAAATGCATAAGGCCATTGCCATAATGCAATTTAAGATAGAAGGACAGATAATAAAAAGACACCCTGAGTTTAAAATGGATGACAGACTTCTGTTAGATAAAATAGATAGCAAAAAGTGGGAGATAACTGTATATGGACATACCTATAAATTAAATGATACCAGTTTTCCCACGATGGATTGGAATGATCCTTATAAGCTGACAGGCAGGGAAGAGGAAATTATTGAAAAGTTGACTGATTCCTTTGTAAACAGTGAGAAGCTTCAAAGACATATTAAGTTTTTATATGGAAAGGGAAGCATGTATCTCGTATATAATTCCAACCTTCTGTATCACGGCTGTATTCCCCTGAATAAGGACGGAAGTCTCAAGGAAGTTAAGATAGGTAAAATAAGCTACAGCGGGAAAAAGCTTATGGACAGATATGATAGGATAGCAAGGGATGCATATTTTTTGAAACCCGACAGTGCTGCAAAAAATTATGCAATGGATATGGTTTGGTACATGTGGTGTGGAGAGGATTCACCCATGTTTGGGAAAACCAGGATGACCACCTTTGAAAGGTACTTTATTGATGACGAAGAATCCCACTATGAGCCCAAAACTTATTACTATCAGTATAGAGATAATGAACAAGTGTGCAGGAATATATTGTCAGAATTTAATTTGAATCCAGATAACTCACACATTATAAATGGACATATTCCGGTAAAGACTAAAGAAGGCGAGAGTCCTATAAAGGCAAATGGAAAGCTTCTTGTAATAGATGGCGGCTTTTGCAAGGCTTATCAGCCTGAGACCGGAATTGCAGGGTACACACTCATATATAATTCCTATGGACTGCTGCTTACCTCCCATAAACCTTTTTCAGCTATAAAAAATGCTGTAGAGCAGGATAAAGATATCATATCCTCTACTATAATTCTAGAACATGCTGCAAAGAGAAAAAGAGTAGCGGATACGGATATAGGGAAGGAACTTAAAAAACAGATAGCTGATCTGGAAAAGCTTCTGATAGCCTATAGAAAGGGACTTATCAAGGAATATAACAATAATGACGTAGAATAAATCATCAAATGGCTGCCCCGTCAAAATTTGAATATTTTGACGGGGCAGTTAAATTTAAGTTATAATTTTTAAAGGAATTTTGTTCTTGATGTAGAAGTTCTATAAATATCAGGGTATGTAAAGAAGGGGCTGGGTTGATGAATTTTGATTTTGATAAAATAATATATTATTCGGCTGTACCTATTTTTGTAGCATTATTTATTTTCCTTCTAGTGGTTTTTATTAAAACAATAAAAAACAATAAAAAATAATTTAGTTAATTCATAAATTTTTGTAAGTGTAATACAGTACAACCTGTGTTATAATGTTAATATAAATTATAATATCCATTAGAGAAAACTAGGAGGGAATAAATTGCTAAGATGCCAAATATGCGGTAAGCCAGCGGAGAGACATCATATAGTTTATAAAAGTCAGGGAGGTGTGGATTTCCCCTTGAATTTTAAATATTTGTGTCCTGAACATCACAGGGGAGAATATGGACCTCACAAGAATAGAAAATTGGATTTGAAATATAAGCTGGAAATGCAGCATAAACTTGAGAAATTGCTTTATAAAAAGTTCTATACATTGGATGAATTGATTACTCTTCTTCAAATAAATAAGGGTATGTTGAAAAAACTTTTAAAAGATTGTAAATTGTACAAAGAAGGATATAAAAGTTTTGATGTGATATACAGACTTATGGGCAGAAAGATATACACGGAATCTATGATGGAAGAATATTATGATTTTATAGCGAACTTCTAATAAAATTAAAAATAAACGGCAAATTAATTATAAATTTGCTGTTTACTATAAAAAATATTTACAAAAACACTAATTTATAGATTATCTCTAAATAAACACTCTATGTTAACTTAAATTTTACAAAATAAAAAAGGGATAATAGATAATAGTCGCTTTCTAAAAAATTAAGTTAGATAAGGGGGTTATTGACATGAAAGAGAATATACTTATGTTATTAACACTGGAGGAAATAAGTAATATAACTAAAGGTTTGAAAATTGCGATTGATGCTGTAAATGAAAACAATATGAAGATTGATGAAAAATTGGCGGATAATATAGAGGATGTACTTAGAAAATTACTTCAAGTAGAAGCTGAGTGTTCAAAGTAATATTTGTTAAAAGCCTGTGCTGTTGGGCCAATTTACATTGGCCTACCGGCATGAGGTGACAGAGCTTAAATTTTGATGAACAGTTTTTCCAGTTATCTAATTGAATTACTATATTGTATAAATAAAGTTATTGAGGGGTAAAAAGGTATGAATGTAGCATTTTTTCTTACACCTAAGGCAGAGGTGGTCTATGAAACACCAAATTCTACTATGAAGCAAGCATTGGAAAAAATGGAGAAGTACAGATATACGGCTATTCCACTTATTGATAATAAAGGCAGGTATGTGGGAACTCTTACTGAAGGTGATCTGCTTTGGAAGCTTAAAAATACTCCTGATTTGAATTTCAAAAATACCGATGGGGTGCTTTTAAGGGAAATTCCAACCCGCATGAATAATAAATCAGTGAGGATCAATTCGGATATGAAAGATCTGATATCACTGGCGGTAAATCAGAATTTTGTACCTGTGATAGATGACAAGAACGTGTTTATAGGCATAATAAAGAGAAGTGACATAATAAATTATTGTTATAGACAATTGTTTAATAAAAAGAATAATGTAATTGACATTGTATAATTCAAATATTAAATCCTTTGACGAGGAAGAGTAACTATGTACTCAAGTTGAAGAGAGCCGGAGAAGGTGGGATCCCGGCACCAAATATGTAGTGAATGGACCTAAGAGGAGTAAATTGAAATCTACCCGGTGTAGAAAGTAGTGGTTAACGTTGGCCATACGTTATAATGGATAGGATATGTTTGTATCCGAAAAAAGAGGTGCTTTTTTAAAGCACAATTTAGGTGGTACCGCGGAAATCTCCGTCCTGTTTTCAGGATGGAGTTTTTTTTTATCTAAATGCTGCACGTCTGGATAAGTTCTTCTAAGTTTCAGGTTGAGAAAAGTATTCCTTATAAGTAAACTCCACCTGGACCTAAGAATCACTTGATGGGAAAATGTGAAAATTGGTGGTGTTTATTATGTTATGAGAGAAATATTTAAGATATATGTATAAATTTGGAGTGTTGTCTTAGAGTTTAATATTTAAAATTATGATTTTAATTTTTAGGAGTGTGTAAATTATGGATTTGAAAAAAATGATTATAAATTCAATATTACTTGCAGTAGGTGCGGTTCTGCATCAAGTGGTGCCTCCAGTTTTGTTCGGCATGAAACCGGATATATCTCTGGCCATGCTTTTTGTAATACTTATATTCAATAGAGATTATAAAATATGTGTTTGCTCTGGTGCCGTGGCCGGAATTTTGGCGGCGGCGACTTCTGCCTTTCCAGGAGGACAATTTGCCAATATAATTGACAGGCTGGTGACTATAAATGTAATGTTTTTTCTGATAAAACCCCTTAGAGATAGAATAAGCAGCCAAATAAATATAATACTGGCCACGGCAGTTGGTACAGTAGTGAGTGGAACTACATTTTTATCGGTGGTTTTGTTTACAGTAGGACTCAGCACCGGCTTCAAGGTATTGTTTTTAAGTGTAGTCTTACCTGCAGCTGCTATAAATACCGTAGTAGGTATTATTTTATTCAATATAATAAGTATAGCAGTAAAGAGGGGAAAGATAAGCCATGCTTAGATGGTAAATTTAACTTGACAGTTTTATAAGTTTGTGAGAAACTTATTTTAGTTATTGATTGAATGATAATTTTAATTTTATTTTAAAATATAATATGAATATATAGGTGCTTTTGCTTAAAAGGGAAGCAAGATGAAAAGTCTGCACGGTCCCGCCGCTGTAAAAGAGGAATCCTTGCAATATATGCCACTGGGAAACTGGGAAGGCTGTAAGGGTGATGAATCCAAGTCAGAAGACCTGCCTATATGTTAGTGACCATTTGACTCTACGAGTGATAGGGAGGTGACTTAGGTGATGAAATTTTATGATTCTTCAGATAAATCATAACCACTTAGCATTTGCTGAGGGGTTATGATTTATTTGGCTTTTTGTTAAAAATCTTACAATTAAACTGGAGGTATTTTAAAAATGCATATTGAAGATGGTATTTTATCACCGCAGGCATGGGGAACATGGTATGCGATAAGTGCCGTGTTTATGGTGCCTGGTATTAAAGAAATAAAAAGAAGAGCTAAGGAAAATTTGTATTATAAACCATTTTTAGCAATGATGGGAGTAGCTGTATTTGTTATATCATGTATGCATATTCCCGTTCCCGTAACAGGTTCCTGTTCTCATCCCTGTGGCACAGCTTTAGCTGCTATTGTTGTTGGGCCCTGGGCTACAGGTGTGATTTCAGCTATTGTATTGTTCTTTCAAGCTATATTTTTAGGACATGGAGGTATAACCACTATTGGTGCAAACACTTTTTCAATGGGTATATCGGCGGGTATTTTGGGATATCTGTGCTGGAAAATTTTGCGGCATTTTAAGAGCCCCATTTGGCTTGCAGCAGGTGTAGCAGGTTTTGTGGGAGATATAGTTACTTATCTGGTGGCTGCCTTGGAATTGGCAATAAGTTTACATGGACATGTTCCTTTGATGAAACAGTGGATGATATTCTTTTTAGGGTATGGACCTACACAAATACCTTTAGCCATTGCGGAAGCTATATTTACAGCCTTAGTTCTCGAGGCCATGGTAAAGAGACGTCCAGATTTGTTGCCGGGAGTGCTCAGAGAAAAGGAGGCAAAGTAATTATGGAATCAAATGGTAATACAAAAAATGGAAATAATAAGGGAAAAAGTATTAAATTTTTTGATGGCTTTACCCGTGTTATGTTAATAGTTATGATAATTTTATTTGTCTTCATATTTGGAGCGTCGAAATATATGGTAAATCATAAGATGGAAGGTGGAGGTACAGATGACAAGGTAAATACCATGGCTTCTAGTAAGCACAAGCCTTTTATCGAACTTCCTGGAGATGCACAGGTGGGAGCTTTTTCCGTGGCAAATTTTTTTGCGGGTATGATAGTAGGACATCATTGGGAAAAATTGTTTGGCGAATCCAGCAAAGATAAAAATTAATTAGAGGAAGAATGAATTATGGAACTATCTTCATTTGGAAGGATATCTAAAAATAAAAGTTTTTTACATCGTTTGGACGGAAGGGTAAAGACCGTATTGTTTCTAAGTGCAATTGTAATAACAACTTTTCTTTCCAAATGGTACCTCATAGTGTTTTTGTGGGTACTGTCTATAATTGGATATTATACTTTGGGTATTCCCTGGAAGAGGCTTATAAAAAGGCTTTTAATACCATTTAGTATAGCATGGCTTGTATTTGTAAGTGTACTTTTTACAAATGGGGAAACTGTTTTGACCTATATTCCCATTGGAGCCTATCATTTGAACATATACAGCGAGGGACTATCACTTGGAATTTTGTTGATGCTCAGAATAATGGCAGCAGTTAGCTTGGCATGTATACTTTCCTTTTGCACTCCTATGATTGAAATACTTGAGACACTCAGGATACTTAAAGTTCCCTCAATTATAATAGATTTGGCTGATATGATGTACAGGTATATATTCATAATTGAGGATACGGGAAAAAATATGAGACACGCCCAACTGAGCCGTATGGGAGATAGATCCAGCTGGCTGAGGCGCATAGAAGATACAGGAAAAATAGCGGTGTATGTCATGATAGAATCCCTGGATAGAAGTGTGAGAGTCTATAATGCCATGCTTTCGAGGGGATATAACGAAGATAGTAAACAAGCCAAGTTTTTTACTTATCCTGTTCCGGTTAAAGATTTTCGCTTTGGAATTTTAATAGCGGTTTTATTGTTGGTTTTAATTCTTGTAAATATATTTATTTAAAGGAGAATAATTTATGTCACTTATTGAAGTGGATGATGTCAGCTATGCCTATGGTGACGGCAGCATGGCACTTAGAAATGTTAATATGAAGATAGAAAAAGGTGAGAAAGTGGCAATACTAGGACCAAATGGTGCAGGCAAGTCGACACTTTTTCACCTGTTTAATGGAATTTCAAAACCTAAATCAGGTACTATTACAATAGACGGACTGCAGGTATGCAAAAAAAACTTGGTCAAAATAAGGCAGATGGTAGGTATGGTATTTCAGGATTCCGATGATCAACTTTTTAATTCCACAGTTCGTCAGGAAATAGCCTATGGACTTTTAAATATGGGAATGAAGGGAAAAAAGCTGGAGGATACCATAGCATGGGCATTAAAAGTGGTTGGAATGACAGGATATGATGATAAGAGCCCGCATAATTTAAGCGGAGGACAGAAAAAGAGGATTGCTCTCGCAAGTGTTCTTGCGATGAAACCTCAAGTTATGGTATTGGACGAACCTACCGCAGCTCTTGATCCAAGAGGGGTATATAAATTAATTAAGCTTTTGGATTCAATAAATGAAAAACTTGGAATTACCCTGATCTTTGCAACACATGATGTAGATACAGTTCCCCTTTTAGCTGATACAGTGTATCTTTTGGATAAGGGAAGTATTGTGATGGGAGGCACTACCAAGGAAGTATTTAATCAGAAGGAGCTTATTCGGAAAATTAATTTAAGGCTTCCAAGAGTAGCCCATCTTGTTGAAATACTGGAGAAAGATGGAGTATTAAAAGTTGATACCCTTCCTCTTACTATTGGACAAGCTAAGAATGTTTTAGAAAATAAAAAATGATGTACTGTCACTGGAATTTTTAACAAGATTTCAGTGATTTTTTCATATTTGCTATTAATTTAATAGTTTATAAAATTACGAAATGCATAAACTCTAAATACACAATTAATAAAATACTTCAATAAAAAATCTATGTGGATAAAAGGAGGAATTAATATGGCAAGCAATGGAAGAAAATCTTTAGTTCCAGACGCAAAAGAAGCTCTTGATAGATTTAAAATGGAGGCAGCTAGAGAAGTAGGAGTAAGTTTGAAAAATGGATATAATGGAGATATTACATCTAGAGAAGCAGGATCCATCGGAGGACAGATGGTAAAGAAAATGATACAGTCCTATGAAGAGGGACTTAAGTAAAAAACGTGAATGTAAAAAAATTTCACTTGACGAATATGGACAGTAAGTATATAATATAGAATATAACTTAATAAAAAGGCATAAGGTTTAGTTGATAATTAAAAGGGAATAGGGTGAGATACCCTTACAGCCCCCGCTACTGTATAAGGTGACGATTTTGGATTCCACTGGAAAGTTTCTGGGAAGGGAAAAAAGGATGAACCGATAGTCAGGAGACCTGCCTGTGTCTAGGTATGTAGTAATCTTTCGGAGGGAAGGATTTATCAATTGTAATACTGCTGTTATTTTTAGTGACAGAGTTTTGTAGTGTGGTAATTAGGGACTTCCAAAAGAAGTCCCTTTTTATATATGTTGGTGTTAACTTAAACATATCTAATCCCTTTAAAAATGCACTTGTTTGTCATGGATAAATAGGTGCATTTTTTATATTTTAAATATTGTAACATTGGTTTATAATAATATCAAGTGTTTCTGAAAGGAAGGATAAGATCATGTCTGAGAAATATTGGCCTGAAACCGTTATACTCTGGGGAGCCGGTGCAACTAAAAGCCTGGGGCTCCATGCAACCAAGGAGTTGATGCAGCTTATTTCAAAAATTAGTAGAGGCGATTTTTCTTTTTTGAAAGGGAAAAACGAAAAACTGGCCGGTGCCTTTAAAAAATTGATTGTTGAGGATCTGATTGAAGATTCAAAAATATCAGAGATATATGATTTAAGGGCCCTTGAAGCCATAGTAAATACAAATAACAAGATCAATATGCATGAACTTTTCACCCTGCTTGATCAACTTATTGACAACAATATGGGATTCAATGCTTTTGTAAATGGAAGAACACAATTTTTGAGGGCAGAGAGGGTCAAGGCAGCTAGGAGATGCCTTATTTTGATTATTGAAGAATTGGAGAGATTTAGCATTCAAAATGTTCCAGGTTACACGGATAGAGAAAAAATGGAACCTTATTATGAGTTTGCAAAAGTGCTTACTGATCTCATGATAGAAGAAGCACAGGCATTTGAAAACAGAAATTATAAGAGAAATACAAGACGTTTTTATCTTTTTTCCTATGCCATAATATCTTTTAACTGGGATCCTGTAATTCTCTGGAATCTATTTAATGTACACAAGGAGAGAAACCAGAATCCGATTAAATTGAAAGATGGCTTAAAATTACAGCTTTACGATGATTTTGGAACCCAGATATCTTCTACCCAGCTGGATGATGGTGAGTCAGGTATATGTTATGTTACAGATGAGCCTCAATGTAAGAGCATAAATGATTATAATTATCCTTCTAGGATAATAAGAATAGGGAAAATACTATTTCCACACGGTATGTTTGGAACTAGGATTTGTCCTGAATGCGGCAAATCGATAATAAGCTTTGCAGAAAAATGGGATAGGCTGTCTACCGAAATTTTTGGACCGTCCATTTTAAAACCTCTTCAGAAAAATTGGAAATACACCACTGAGAAGGAGAAGTTGTATGAGAGAGGTGCCATAGAATGTCCCTACTGCGGCCAGATAACTTATCCATATGATATGAATCTCATAATACAGAGCCTTTCAAAGAAGAGAAATGCCCCTATTTTAGAAGAACTTAAGACTGAAATGGGACTTCTTATGAAAAATGCAAAACATATAATTTTTGCGGGGTATAGTCTGCCTATAGACGATATTATGGTTAAAACTTTTTTTATGTCCTCTATATCCGGCAGCGATAAACATAAACTGAAATGCACCATATTGAATTATGACAAAGAATATGAAAACTCGGGTTGGCTAAAGGGGAAGAACATATTGGAATATATAAAAAAATCAAGAAATAATTCTGCGGCAGAGTGTATAGATAATATATGTGATATATTTCCACTGGAGAATATAAGGGTAAATTTGAGCGGGATACCTGATGTATTTATGGAGAAAGGAAAGTGCAGCAGAAGTAAAGTTATAGATTTATTGTATCCCGAGGAATATTTTAATGGGGGATTCCCAATACGCAGGGGTTAAAAGATATTGTGTTTTTTTTAACTGATTTATTGAACTTTTTGATAAAAGTGATAGAATAAAATCGTCGGTATTTATAAAAAAACTGAACTAAAATTTTTTTGAAGGAGGTTTCCGTGTTATATCGTAATGAATAACAACGGAGGAAAATTATGGAAAGACAAGTTAATGAATGGTCAAAGCTGACCGTTAGAAAGATTACTATAATCGGCATGTTATCTGCAATTTCTGTCGTACTTGGCGTAACAGGACTTGGTTTTATACCTATTCCACCGGTAAAAGCTACTATAATGCATATTCCAGTTATAATAGGTGCTATTTTGGAGGGACCGTTGGTAGGTTCCATGGTGGGGCTTATTTTTGGTATATTCAGTGTGATTCAGTCTATAACTACACCTTCACCTGTTTCTTTTGTATTTATGAACCCTCTGGTATCGGTTTTACCGAGAGTGCTTATAGGAATAGGAAGCTATTATGTATTTAAAGCTATAAAAATAAAGAGAAGGGTTTTTTCTGTAGGTATAGCTGCTGCAGCCGGTTCATTGATAAATACGGTTGGTGTACTGGGAATGATATATCTTATATATCTGGAGCCTTATTCAAAAGCATTGAATATAAGCTTGAGTGCGGCTAAAAAGGGTATATTGGCAGTGGCCTTTACAAATGGAATACCAGAAATGATTTTATCCGTGCTTATTACGGCATCTGTTGTTACTGCCGTTTTTAAAATAAGACATAAGTAGACTTGTTTTTAATTAAATCAAGTGTAAAATCAACCCTGAGCTTTTACCAGCTTGGGGTTTTATAATATAATATGGAGGTGCAGGTTAAAAATGAGGGAAATTTTGCTGAATGATATAGGTGGGATAAAAATAGGAAATGCAGAAAAATTAAAAGGACCTACAGGCTGTACCGTAGTTATATGTGAAAAAGGTGCATCTGCGGGAGTGGATGTTAGAGGTGGTTCTCCAGGTACACGTGAAACGGATCTATTGAATCCTGTTAATTTGGTGGATAAAATACATGCTGTAGTTCTTACGGGTGGCAGTGCTTTTGGACTGGATGCGGCAGGTGGTGTGATGCAGTATTTGGAGGAAAGAAGCATAGGATTTGATGTGAGTGTTACAAAGGTTCCCATAGTTTGTGGAGCTGTACTGTTTGATTTGAATATAGGCGATTATAGGATAAGGCCTGATAAGTCCATGGGATATGAAGCGTGTATAAATTCCGAATTGAATTTATGCAAAAATGGCAGTGTAGGTGCAGGAACGGGGGCAACTGTGGGTAAGATACTCGGAGATGAATATGCCATGAAGGGAGGACTTGGTTCTTTCGCTCTTCAAATAGGAGATCTTAAAATTGGTGCAGTAGTTGCAGTAAATTGTCTTGGAGATATAATAGACAGTGGAAGCGGAAGTATAATAGCAGGTGCTTTGGGGAAAGATAAAAAGTCCTTTGTGAATACAGAAAAGGTAATGTTAAATATGTACTCGGAGAAAAAAAATATGTTTAGCGGGAATACTACTATTGGAGTAGTTGTTACCAATGGTGATTTTACAAAATCCGAGATGAATAAAATGGCGTCCATGGCCCAGGATGGATATGGAAGAGCTATTAGACCCGCCCACTCTATGTTTGATGGAGATACTATATTTACCATGGCTACCGGAAAAGTAAAGTCGGATTTGAGTGTAGCCGGATTTTTGGCTGCCAAGGTTGTGGAAAGGGCCATTGTAAGAGCAATAAAAAATGCGGATTCGGTTTTGGGATACAGAAGTTATAAAGATATTTGGACTGCATGAATTTTAATCAGGTCAAAAATATGTGATAATTATCGAAAATTGCAGTTAAAGTTTAGTTTTACAGCTATTATGTGTTAAAATATAACTGTTGACTATGTATAATAATGTGAGTATGAATGAAAGGGAGAGATATTTTAATGGCTAGTGATAAAGAAGTAAATTCAATGAATGAAGTTATTGATCAAATTGATTCAACTATGGGAAATGTAAAAAATGGAGAGATAGTAAAGGGAAAGGTAATTTCCGTAAATGATAAAGAAGCTGTAGTGGATATCGGATATATGGTGGATGGAGTGCTGCCTAAGAGTGAAACATGTAGTGATGAAAATGCAAACATGGAAGATCTTTTAAAAGCCGGAGATGAAATATACGTATATATAGTGGAACTTAACAAAGGCGAAGATAAATTGATGCTTTCAAAGATAAAGGCCGATGAAATAAGAGGCTGGAATAAGATTGAAAACTCCTTTAAAAATGGTGAGACTTTTGACGTGACTGTAAAAGAAGTGGTAAAGGGAGGGGTACTGGCGGATCTTTATAATTTTAAAGCTTTTATACCGGCATCTCAACTTTCAATAAGATATGTAAAAAATCTAAGCGACTTTTTAGATAAGACACTGACTGTAAAGGTGATTGAACTGGATAAAAATAGACATAATATTGTGCTGTCAAGAAAAGAAGTTGAACAATTGGAGGCTGAAAAGAAAGCGGAACAGCTGTGGAACAATATAAAAAAAGGTGATGAGATGGAGGGAACTGTCAGCAGAGTCACAGGATTTGGAGCATTTGTTGATTTAGGCGGTGTAGAGGGTCTAGTGCATATATCCCAGCTCTCATGGAAGAGAATAAAAAATCCTTCAGAGGTAGTGTCCGAAGGAGATCATGTTAAAGTTTCCGTAATAGATGCAGATAGGGAGAAGAATAGAATTTCACTTTCTATGAAACGTGAAGAGGATAATCCGTGGAATGATGTTGATGAGAAGTATAAGGTGAATGATGTAGTTCAGGGAACTGTAACTAAAGTCATAAATATAGGTGCTTTTGTAGAGATTGAAGACGGACTGGAGGGATTTGTGCATATATCTGAAATATCCCAGGATCATATTGCAAAGCCTTCAGATGTTTTAAATGTAGGTGATGTGGTAAAGGTAAAAATACTCAATATAAATGCAAAAGCCAATAGAATGTCTCTCAGCATAAAAGATGCCTCAGACAATTCTAAGGGAAACTTTAAGGGATATTCAGACAATTCCGATAGCGGGGTTACTCTGGGAGATTTGTTTAAGGATAAATTTAAAAATATGAAGTTCGATTAAGGAAAAATACCCAGATATAATTAACTATGTCCTATGGCAGTTTGATATTAGTGTAAACATAGTTGCAGTATTTGTCAGAGCAAGGTTGTGAACAGAAAAAAGATGTAATGTATGAAAGTTGGTGTTAATGTGGGATATAGGTTACCTGATATAATTAGCGGGCATAATTTTGAAGATTTAATGGAAAATTTTTTTCACATGACAGGTGTATCCTGTTTGGTGAAATATGCCGATGGATATATATACAATGTATCCTGTTTAAAATTTGAAATTCATGAAAAACAGATACTTTCCCAGATTAATAGGGGAAATGAATTAGGTGTTTATAGGGATAAAAACGGCCTGGTTTATATAGGTATACCTATAGTTGTAAATGGAAAACGTGCTGCAACAGTTTTTTTGAATCCGATATTTCTTGAAGGGAATCATAAAAATAAAAATTTTAGATGTTTTAGGGGAAATATTAGAATACCTGTTGTTTCAAAAAAAAATATAAATGAAATCATAAACTTTTTTTACAATGAATTTACCATATTGGCTGAACTTGAATATAGAAATAATATTTTAGGCAGAGATTATAAGAAGTTTTACAGTATGTACAACGAGTTGTATAAGGTATATTGTAATTTTAAGCTTCACTATAATGAAATGAAGAAAATAGCTTATTATGACAAACTGACAAAACTGTATAATTTCAATTATTTTACGGAAAAAATTGAAAAACAAATTGAAATGTATCCCGAGGACAACTTTTCAATATTTCAAATTGAGTTAAATAATTTTAAAAGTATAAATGACATTTTTGGATACGAGTATGGTGACAAGCTGTTAAAGAAAATAGGGAATACTTTGAGAAAAATGAAGATCGGAATGGTTTCGAGAACTGGCGGAGATGGTTTTTTACTTTTAAAACGAGAAATAAATGGCAGAATAGAATTGGAGAATTTAGCTCAACATATAATCGACGACATAAGTGGTCTGTGGGTTTTTAGCGGAAATGAAGTTCTGGTTTCAGTTAACATAGGAATAACAGTTTTTCCTAAAGACGGAAGAAAAGTTGCAAAGCTGCTAAGAAATGTGGATGTAGCATTGAATAGAGCTAAGTTGACAAGCAAAAATTCATATGTAATATTTGAAAAGTACATGTACGATGAAATCTTGGAAAAGACGGAATTGGAAAGGGAATTGAGAAAAGCTTTAAAAAACAATGAATTTATTTTGTATTATCAGCCCCAGGTTGATATCAAGACCCGGGACATAGTCGGCTTTGAAGCTTTGATTAGATGGGATAGCCCGAAATTAGGCTGGGTTATGCCACAGAAGTTTATAAGTCTTGCCGAGGAAACAGGTCTCATAGTTCCCATAGGTGACTGGGTCCTCAAAACTGCCTGTATGCAAAATAAATTGTGGAAAAACAAAGGTTATTCTTATGATTTCATATCCGTAAATGTCTCTACGGTGCAGCTTAAAGATAATAATTTTATAGATACGGTTAGGGACACTTTGAAAGAAACGGGTTTGAAGCCTGAATGTCTGGAAGTGGAAATAACTGAAAGTGTTATGATGGAATCCTTTGACTGGAGTTTACAGGTGATAACTGAACTTAAGGATATGGGGATAAAAGTGGCACTGGATGATTTTGGAAGCGGGTATTCTTCTTTAAATTATTTAAAAAGCATTCCAATCAATACTCTTAAAATTGACAAAACTTTTATAGACGGTATATGTAAAGGGTCCTATGAAAATATTATAACTGGAGAAATAATAGAACTTGCCCATAAAATGGAACTGGAAGTTGTAGCTGAGGGTGTGGAAATGGAAGAGCAGATCAGTTATTTAAAAGAGAAAAACTGCAATAAAATCCAGGGATATTATTTTGGAAAACCTATGCCTTCAGAATGTATAAATATGCTTTTAGAAGAGAAAAAAATCAAATTGGATAATTAGACTAATTCACGCGGTTATTGCCCTGGAAAAGCTATTGACATTCCAAAAATTGTGCTTTATAATGTAACTTACAATTACAAAAAATTCTATTATAAATATAAGTTTAAATTATTGGGGTGTGGCCAAGTGGTAAGGCAGTGGATTTTGACCCATCCCAGCCAGAGTTTTGTTAACTTTGTCTTATATGAACTATGAACTTTGGTAAACCACTATTTAACTGCATTTTAAATGATAAGAATGATTTATATGGATCATAAGATATTAATATAAATAAAGAATTTTATTGCAGGAATTAGACTTATCATCTAATTCCTATTTATTTTTAAAAAGTAAATGAAAGGACGTTTGATTTAGCATGGAAGTTACCTGGCAGGGTATAATATTCGAGGTAATGCTGATATTAATACTCACGGTGATTAATGCATTTTTTTCGGCCATAGAGATGGCTGTGGTTGCTTTGAATAGAAGCAGGATAAATTATTTAGCAGAACAGGGGGATAAAAAGGCAAAGATAATACTGAATCTATTAAAAGAACCTAATAATTTTTTGGCTACTATACAGGTGGGAATAACTCTTGCTGGTTTTTTTGCCAGTGCATTTGCAGCCACTACATTGTCCACGAGGTTTGCATCTTTTTTGGATAAGTTTAGTATCCCCTATAGTGATAAGATATCTGTTATTGTGATTACGCTGTTGTTGTCATATGTCACTCTTGTATTTGGAGAATTACTCCCAAAGAGAATTGCACTTCAGAATTCAGAAAAAATGTCTATGACATTTATAAAACCCATTTTATTCATAAGTAAATTGATGCTGCCCTTTGTGAAATTGTTATCTGGATCCACAACCATTCTAATGAAGCTGTTTAATATAAGTACAGAAGATATCGAAAATAAGGTATCTGAAGAGGAGATTAGATCTATGCTCGAAGAGGGTCAGGAAACAGGCGTGTTTAATCAATCCGAGAAAGAAATGATAGAGGGAGTCTTTAAATTTGACGATAAACTGGCCAAAGAGGTAATGACTCCCAGAACGGAAGTATTTGTCATAGACATAGACGATTTGAGTGCCGGTACGGTAGAAAGCATTGTTCAGGAAAAATATTCCAGAATACCCGTATATAAGGATGAAATAGACAATATAGTGGGAATACTTTATATTAAGGATTTATTTGCCAAATTGATGAAAACTCCTGTGGAAGATATTGATATAGAATCAATGTTGAGAGCTCCTTATTTCGTGCCGGAAAACAAAAATATAGATGTACTTTTTAAAGAGCTTCAGAGCACGAAAAATCATATGGCAATTTTGATCGATGAATATGGCGGATTTTCAGGAATTGTAACAATAGAGGATTTAATTGAAGAAGTGATGGGAAATATATTTGATGAATATGATGACAATGATCAGTATATAAATAAGATTGATCAGAACACTTATCTGGTAAGCGGGCTGTTGTCTATAGATGAAGTAAATGAATTTTTGAATCTCAACTTAAAATCGGAGAACTCAGATACGATAGGTGGGTTTGTAGTAGAACTCTTGGGAAGTATTCCTAAAGAGGGGGAAGATAATACTGTAGAATATGGAGATGTCACTTTTAAAGTAGAAAAAGTAGATGAAAAGAGAATAGAAAATTTGAAAATATATATTCCCAAAAAAATAAGTTCTCAAAATTGCCCGAAGAAGATAGAAGAATCGAATTGACTTTTGGAAAGTTAGGCGGAGGGCTCTTTAAATAAGGGTATCTCTGCCTATTGGTATACAGAATATATAAAAAAGGGGTAATAATATGAGTTTAGACAAAATGTTTTTTGAAAAGTTTTTAAAAAATTTGTTTTCGGATACTGTTAAAGTGAGGTATTGGGACGGCACAGAAGAAAAGTATGGAGAAGGACAGGAAAAATTCAAGATATATATAAATAAAGATATACCTAATAAAGACATCGTAAGAGATCCCTTTCTCACTTTGGGAGAAGCTTATATGGATAAAACGCTGGATTTTGATGGAAATGTCAGAGAAATAATAGAATCTATATATAAGAACAAAGAAAGCTTTTTACATAAAGCGGACAGCTTTTCAAAAATATACAAGGTTCTTCCAAATACTTTAAAGAAAAGCAAAAAAGACGTGCAGTATCATTATGATTTGGGAAATGATTTTTACAGTCTCTGGCTGGATAAAACCATGACCTATTCTTGTGCTTATTTTAAAAATGAAAATGATTCTATATATGATGCCCAGGTGAACAAAGTAAATTACATATTGAAAAAGCTCAATTTAAAAGAGGGACAGAGGCTTCTGGATATAGGATGCGGTTGGGGAGAGCTTGTAATTGAAGCTGCCAAAAAATATGGAGTAAATGCACTGGGAGTAACTTTAAGCAAAGAACAGTTCAAAAAAGCTTCTGAAAAGGTCAGGGAAAATAATCTGGAGGGAAAAGTTGAAATAAAATTGATGGATTACAGGGAGCTTGTAGGAAAAACAGATAAGTTTGACAGAATAGTTAGCGTAGGAATGATTGAACATTCAGGCAGAAAAAATTTGCCCGTTTATATGAAGGATGTTAGAGACATGTTGAAGGAAAGCGGTGTATCTCTTTTACATTGTATTACTGCACAAAAGGAAGGCGAGGCAAACGAATGGATAAAGAAATACATATTTCCAGGAGGATACATTCCATCTATAAGGGAGTTAGTAAGTTTAATGGCGGACAATGATCTTCACCTGGTAGATGCAGAGAGCCTTAGGCTTCACTATTACATGACATTGAAATGCTGGGCTGAAAATTTTGAAAATAACCTGGATGAGATAAAGAAAATTAAAGATGATAGATTTATTAGAATGTGGAGACTTTATCTAAATGCCTGCGCGGCATCTTTTCATTATGGAGTGGTGGATATACACCAATTCCTGTTTACCAAGGGTCTTAATAATGAACTTCCCATGACAAGGGATTATTTATATAAAGATTGAATTTAACAGTGTAAAATCAGGGCCGTTATCTGCTCTGATTTTTTCTGTAATGTTAATTTGAGAGAAGGAGCTGGTGTATGTGAACATAGAGGCGGTTATTTTTGACATGGATGGGGTTATAATAGACAGTGAGCCGCTTCACAGGAAACTGGACGATGTCTTGCTGTCTCAATATGGTATAAAGGTAAGTAAAGAGGAACAGCTTGGTTTTATAGGTGTTACCAGCTGCTGTAAGTGGGAGAGAATCAAGAGAAAGTATAATTTGTCTGTCCCTGTGGAAGAATTGATAAAAAAAGATAGAAAGCTTTACCTGGATAGTTTGAAAAAAGACAAGAATATAGAACCTATAAAAGGAGTGGATAAATTCATAAAATTTTTCTACGAGAGAAATTTGAAATTGGCGATAGCTTCATCTTCTCCTAGAAATGTTATAGAAATTGTCATTGGAAAGTTTGAACTGGAAAAATATTTTTATAAGATTATTTCAGGTGATGACGTTAAAAACAGCAAACCTTCACCGGATATATTTTTAAAAGCTGCGGAACTTTTGAAAGTGAAACCGAGCCGCTGTATGGTCGTAGAGGATTCAAAAAATGGAATAGAGGCCTCAAAAAATGCAGGAATGTACTGCACGGCTTTTAGGAATTTAAATTCCGGCAATCAAGAATTGACGAAAGCAGATTTGATTGTCGATTCTTTTGATTATGCGTTAAGATGGTTTGCCAATGTTAAAAGTGAGTAATGGAGAGGTGATATTTTGAAGAGCGGGAAATATAAAAAAGTATGCGGTATAATTTCGGTAATTTTACTTGCGGCAATATGTTTTGGAGTTTATGAATACAAGATAGCTGGGCATAATAGCAGTGGAGAGAATACAGCTTACAGGGCAAAAACGGATAAAAAAACAGGCCAGGAAACAAGTTATGGAAAAAGTACTTATACTGATAATGGAAACACTGTAAAAAACAAAAATAGGATTTCCAGCACTTCACAAAAAAATATTACGACAGAGCAGGCAGTGAAGAAGGCTGCAGAATGTTATGAAAATAAGAATGAGAATACTAGATTCGTATTTGATCATGAAGACGTAAGAGATAATGTGCCCTATTATGTTATACAGGTTTTTGACAGTATGGAAGATCATTCTGCCACCAGTGATTGGTATTATATAAACGAAAAAAACGGTAGGGCGTATAAATTGGACCTGGGTCAGAATAGACTCATTCCCGTAAATTAATACTTGATTTTGACACCCTGAAATGGTACTCAGGAGTATATTTTGTGATGGCTTTGAATTCATATCCCAGGTCTTTGTAGTAATTGATTATTTTGGGCAGTACCTCGCAGGTGTTTTTATTCCGGCTGTCACAGTGGGCAAGAAGAAATATTTTATTGGGATTGACACATTTTTCTGTACCTTCCCTGTATAACTTGTCGACAGGTGTTTTGTAATCTATGCCGTCTGATAAACATAGGTTCCAGTCGTATACCCTGTATCCGAGAGAATGTAATCTTTCCAGAAAATTTTCATTCAAATGCCCTTTGCTTCCAGTTGGAAATCTTATTATTTTTGGTGCGAATCCCAGGACACTTTTTAATTCTTCACTGGTTTTATTCATCTCATTTATAAATGAATCTTCATTTGAATATATTTTGCTGCACCTGTGGGTATAGGTATGCAGCCCTATGCTGTGCCCTTCATTGTAGATTCTCCTCAATGTTTTTTCATTGTCACTTATTTTATAACCTATTACAAAGAATGTGGCTTTAACATTTTTTTCTTTTAGTATGTCGAGTATTTTGTTGGTGATTTCAGTGCTGGGGCCGTCGTCAAAAGTAAGGTATATCATTTTATTCCTGTAGGATGAATCCGGAATATTCCCTTCGGAAGGTGAATCCACTGCGGCAGATCCTGCATAAGTTGTGCAGCTTAGTGTTATATATATGGCACACAACACAATTGATAAAATGTGTCTTATTTTCATTTTGAAATCCTCCTTGTTTTACTTCTTCGATTAGTATATGCCCTTATTATTTTTTTATAAGTATGATAATATTGTTATGTTAATTCTATTATTTTTTGATTATTTTACATATGTAAGGAGTGGACAGTAATGGAAGTTTATTTTGACAATAGTGCTACGACAAGGCCATATGCTGAAGTGGTGAGTTCAATGGCAGATACTATGAAAAACTATTATGGAAATCCTTCTTCAGCTTATTCCCTTGGATTAAAAGCGGAACTTAAAATGAATGATAGCAGAAATACAATTGCAAATACTTTAAATTGTGATGGAGATGAGATAGTATTTACATCTGGAGGAAGTGAGAGCAATAATTTTTTGATAAGAGGTTTTGCAAAGCCCGGGAACGAAATTATAACTACCAAGATAGAGCATCCCAGCGTTTTGAATACTTGTAGGGCTCTGGAAAAGTGCGGAGTCAAGGTTACATATCTTGATGTGGACAGCAGCGGACGTATTGATATTGATCAGCTTGAAAAAAATATAAACAAACAAACCCAGCTGGTCAGCATAATGCATACGAACAATGAAATTGGCACAGTCCAGTATATTGAAGATATAGGAAAGCTCATAAAGGAAAAGAGCGGTAGGATAAAATTTCATGTAGATGCGGTTCAGGCATACGGAAAATACGATATAGACGTTAAAAAAATGCACATAGATCTGCTGTCTGTCAGCGGCCATAAGATACACGGACCTAGAGGAATCGGAATCGCCTACGTGAGAAAAGGTCTAAAACCAAGACCTTTGATATACGGAGGCGGACAGGAGAAGGGCCTTAGATCGGGTACGGAAAATTTAGCCGCCATTGTGGGGCTTGCAAAAGCTGCTGAAAAAATATATGAAAATAGAGATAAAAATTTTCACCATACAGCTGAGGTAAAAAGATATTTCATGGAAAAACTCGCTGGCATGGATGGGGTTAAAATAAACAGCAGTGGAGCGGAGTATTCACCCTATGTACTGAGTGTTTCATTTATAGGTGTCAGAGGAGAAGTACTGCTTCATATGATGGAAGAAAAAGGTATTTATGTTTCCACGGGTTCCGCTTGCTCTGCTAAGAGCAGTAAAAACAGTCACGTACTGGAAGTTATTGGATTGCCCCAAGACTATATAAAAGGTACTATAAGATTTAGTTTTGGAGAAGATAATTCAAAAGAAGAAGTGGACTATACTGTGGATGTGCTTGACAAATCTTTAAAATTTTTAAGGAGAGTAGGTAAATGAAAAAGTTGCTGCTTGTGAAATGTGCTCCGGAAATATTCCTGAAAGGATTGAATAAAGGAAAATTTGAGAGAAAGTTAAAAAATAATATAAAAAATGTTTTTAAGGACACTGATTATTCTTTTGTGGTGGATCAGGGAAGATGGTTTATAGAATGTGATGATTTGAAGAGAGGCATAAAAAGGCTTAAGAACGTATGTGGGATATCAGAAATATGTGTAGTGGATGAAGTAGATTCCAACATGGAAAGCATCGAGTCGCAGGCTCTTGAAAATTCCATGGAAAATGAAGGTAAAACTTTTAAAGTTGTGACAAAAAGGGCAAATAAAAAATTTCCTCAAACTTCCATGGATGTAAGTAGGGAGGTCGGAGCCTATATACTTCAGAATACACATGGATTATCTGTTGATGTAAGAAAACCTGATTTTTTTGTAAATATAGAGATAAGAGATAAAACCTATGTATATTCAAGGAGAATCAAGGGTATAGGGGGAATGCCCTATGGTACTAACGGCAGTACCATGCTTTTGCTTTCAGGCGGCATAGATTCTCCGGTGGCAGGTTATATGATGGCGAGAAGGGGAGTACGTTTGAATTATGTATATTTTCACAGCCACCCTTATACCAGCGAAAGGGCCAAGGAAAAAGTCAAGGAATTGGCTGGCGTATTGAAAAAATATACGGGGAGTGTAAATCTCTATGTGGTTCCCTTCACAAAAATACAGATGGGTATTATTGAAAATTGCAGGGAAGATGAATTGACTATAATAATGAGGAGATTTATGATGAGAGTAGCCTGTGATTTGGCTGCCAGGTACGGTATAGATTCCGTGACTACAGGAGAAAGTATAGGTCAGGTTGCAAGCCAGACCATGGAGAGCCTTGTCGTAAGCAATGATGCGGCGGACAGACCTGTGTTCAGGCCCCTCATAGCCATGGATAAAGTGGATATAATGGATGTGGCGAGGAAAATTGGTACTTATGAAATTTCAATACTTCCCTATGAAGACTGCTGTACCATTTTTGTACCCAAGCATCCCAAAATTAAACCGAGGCTTGAGGAGATAAAGAAGGCGGAAAGTGTTCTGGATATAGATGCTCTTGTAGGAGAGGCTATAGAAAATACCGAATTTTTTAATTGAAGTTAAAAAAATGAATGCTGCAAAAAAACAGTTTTGCGGCATTCATTTTTTACTGCTGTTTTGCGGGTGTGATTTTACCGCTTAAAATTTTTAGGCTGTTATTTTCATAACCTATAGTGTAAATTACATTGTAGGTGTTTGTTCCTGAATTTGTTTCATTTCCCTCCAATGCCTCGATTGATGCTGAAACCTCAATGCTGCCATTTTCCATTTGGTGACAGAGCATATTGTCCGTCTTTACAGATATGGTTTGAAGGTAACTTTTCCGGAAGTTTTCATAGGGTATTTTTCCCTGCCAGCCTGATCCAAGTAAGGAATAAGCAGTCACATAGTCTTTGGAATTTAAGCTGCTGTAGAAATATGAAACCAGATAGACAGCATTTTTTGTAGATGGTTTTGGATTTTCATATGAATCCCTATTTTGAGTTGAAAATTCGGTGGTATTTGTATTTGAGGACCAGCTGTCCAGCATTGGAGTAACCTGGTTTATTGGTATACTGAAACCCACTGATTTATTATCCGCTTTTGTGGAAATTATGCCTATAACTTGTCCTGTATTTTTATCTAAAAGAGGACCGCCGCTATTTCCAGAAGATACGGGAACAGAAATCTGGTAGACATTTTTGTATTGATAATTTTCCAGACTGAAGTTTATGTTTGATCCGCTTATTATACCTATGTCAGCTGTATTTTGAGGGCCGAGCGGACTTCCAAGCGCTATTATTTCATCTCCTATATCTGCTTTTTTATCTCTTGAAATTTTCATGGGATTTTTTCCCTTTAAGGCGTCAACCCGGACTAAGGCTATATCTGTAATTTCGCTTTTACCCAGGAGTTTTCCCCTGTATGTTTTAGTATCGGCCATTCTTATAATTATAGGAAGTCTGTCTTTTATCAAATGTGCATTGGTTACTATATCACCTTTTTTATCGTATATAAAACCAGAACCAGTTGTACTCTTACTGCCATTTTTTACTTCTAAGGATACCACTGATTTTTGATTTTCGTGGATTATTGAATTTAGATCCCTTGTTTTAGAGGTGCTCGTTACTTCAGTTATATTTCCCAGCTTGGATAAATTTTCGGAAGGTTTGGACCTCATATTTTTATGTATGGTAAAACATGCGGCAGTACTGGCACTTATCAGTATTGCCGATATAATAACAGAAATTTTATTTATCTTCATGACTGTCCTCCTGTGGTAATGACCAGGTTATTTTTGTAATTTTGAAGTGATGTCCCTTTGGCATTTTATATTCTGTATTTTCAAATTTGCCTGTTTCATTCACTGATAGCTGGTTGGGATAAACGTAGGTAGAATCGTTTCCAAGTTCAACATTGTTGCAGTCGTATATGGTGTAGTATATTTGTATGGAACTTACGGGTTTTGTAGCTATGTTTTTGACAGTTCCATTGATTGTGAGATCTCCATATTTATCTATATCAGTGGAAGATGAAATTACTTGAACTGCATTGGTTTTGTTGTTTTTATCTTCAAGGGCAGCTGAAGCTATGGCATTTTGAATTCTAGTCTTTTCGGCGGTTTCAAAAGAATTTTTTTCAGATATTACA
Source organism: Clostridium lapidicellarium (assembly GCF_041224415.1). NCBI lineage: Bacteria > Bacillati > Bacillota > Clostridia > Eubacteriales > Clostridiaceae > Clostridium > Clostridium lapidicellarium. Next base: position 28,173 of record NZ_JBGFFE010000013.1, read on the forward strand.
ACTTGTTTAAATTTTATCAGCTTTTTATCTCCTGGATTATAGACAATACCTTTGTTTATAGTTTGAAGTGCAGAGGTGAAATCATTTTTTTTCAAATATTCATTGGCTGTGTTATAAGCTACGGTACTTATCCTCTTTCTAAGTTCCAAAGCGGTTTCGCCGGCTTCTTTCACATTGTAGTTGGATATTTTGTTTAAAAGTTCAGCCAAATCCTCTATGCTGCTTTTATTGTTCATTTCATTTTTTATCTGCAGTACAGTTATATCCATTCTCTTATTTTCTATATTTTTATTTAATAGTGAATAAAAGTTTCCGGCTTTATCGGATATCAGATTTGCAGCTTCATCCAATTCATTCGAAGCCATGTTGTAGTTCTTATCTTTTATGTAATTATCTGCAATATTTATATGTAAATCCACAGTTTTGCCATCCTGTAAAAATATTTTATCCGCTTTTAGAGTTTTGTTGTTCGGACGTAAATTTGAAGCTCTATCTACTAGAGAACAAGCACCTGATATATTTCCTTGAAGAGCCATGTTTTCAGCGGCAATTCTATTTTTTTCGACATATTTAGAAATATGGGTTTCATAGAAATAGGATGCACAGGTGAAACTTAAAGCGAGTACTGCGGACAGAAGCGGCAGTGTTATATTTTTGTTTTTGTAAAAGGGTACCCTGTGATGAATTTTGGCCTTGGTACTGTTTTTTGCCCTATTGTCCGTTGATTTTTCCAAAGCCAGGGCATTTAGCTGATCTTCTCTTATATTTTCTTTAAGAGCTTGTCTTATATTATAAATTTTAATTGTGTTTTCATTTGTATTTTCAGATTTTTTACAAGACATTTCGTTATTCTCCTTAAATTTTTATGTTTATATTGTATCAAATTTTTTTGATTTATACTATATTCTTGGCAAATGTTATTATATTTTGTTAAAATAAGTATGTATAAGGTGAATTTATAACTTATTTTGTAGAGCGGAGATGTGAAAATGAATAAAAAAGATTTGTCGAATATAAGAAGAGAATTTAAATTGGGTAGCTGCATGCTGCCTATTAAAGAAATTTATAGTGTGTATCTAAAAAAAGACGGCGGGAATATAATAACGAGAGATCTGGAGTATTTTGAAAGAATGGAGATAGAAAAAAGGGAGCTCTATTTGAATAATTTTAGAAAGGTGCTTACAGGATCCCTGGATTCCAAAATATTTGAACTTGATTTCGAGAAAAAGAACGGGCGGGAAGATACTGGTTCAGATGACGGTGAAAGTACGCAGCATATACTGTACAGCGCTTTAAGTTCCAGGGAAAACATAGCTGCTTTTGGAGACAAGATAGTTGACAGGATATCTGAGAATTATACATATGATACGGACGTGGTGATAAATTTCGTGAAAGCAGAGTATTACAGCAGTAATAAAAACAGGGGTCATAAAAAAGACGATGCTGAAGATTACATGCAGTCTGTGGAATTTATATTATGCAGTGTAAACAAAGTGGAAATTCCAAAGAAAGTATTGAAATTTGATTATAGTGAAATGAAATTTAAACCCAATTCTGCATTGGACATGATTATAAATTTAAATGCACCACTGGATGGTTTTATGTTTCCGAGTTTTACCTGCGGATGTGTGGATATAAACAAGGTAGTATACTACTCTTCTAAGAAGAAGCAAATTAACAGCACTTTTGTGGAAAAGGTATTGGAATGTGCCGTAAAACCTACTGCTCTTGAAGAAAGGGAAAATTTCAAAAATGTGTTGAATACGGTGGTAGGAGGCAAAATAAAACCAGGTGTGATGGAAAGTATATATGGGAGAATAAATGAAAAATTTGAAAGAGAAGATGAAGAGGATGAAGAGCCGGTGTTGGATACGAACGAGATTGCCAGGGTTTTGAAGGAAAGCGGTGTGGAAGGTGTCAAGTCCGTAAAAAATGCCTTTCAAGAAGTATGCGGCGGAGATCATGAGTTTAAGGCGAGAAATGTAGTTCCCAATTTTAAAAGTAAATCAGTGAAAATTGAGAACGAGAGTGCAAGTATAACCATAAGGCCTCAAGACCTGGGCAGTGTAAGGCAGATAGTGGATAAAAGAGGGAAAAAATGTCTGCTGATAGAGCTTAAGGAAGGTATGTCCATAGACGGACTCAGCTTGGAAACTGAAAATGCGGAAGGTTATATTTAATTGAATAAAATAATTAAGAATTTGTTGACCACGTTGATTTTATGATATATAATTAAAACTAATAATTTAATATTGATCCTTATCAAGAGAAACTTAGGGAATGGCCCGATGAAGTTTCAGCAACCCGTGCAGCTAGACATATCAATGCATGTAAGGTGCTAAGTCCATCAGAATGCAGTTCTGGAAGATGAGGTGAGTGCAGAATCTTAATTTGAATCTTTTACGTTTATTTGATATAAATCCTCTTCTTTTATGAAGAGGATTTTTTAATTGGCTCATAAATTAATATAAAGGGGGTAATATTAAAATGGGAGAGAAAGTTGTAAAGAAGAAAAATCAGATCTCAGAGCAGCATATTAAAAAAATATTACAGTCATTGAAAAGTATAAATTACGGCTCGATAACGCTGGTTATACAGGATGGAATAGTGATTCAGGTAGAGACAAAGGAAAAGATAAGGCTTAAATAAAATTACGTGGTTTGAAGGGAACTGGGATATTATCAGAAAATAAAAACTTTTAGGGAAAATATAAAATGGTATTTCATTGTTGATTATTCGATAAATAAATAGTAAAATATAATCAGATACAATGTTGAGTATTTAAGTCGGGTATTTTTATCGCAGCTATATACTCATTTACATTGTAGTTGATTTTTAAAATCAAATATGACTTAAATACTCTGATATAAAGGAGAGATATAATGGGAAAAAAATTATTGGAAATAAATAATTTAAAGGCGGAAGTTGAAGGTAATGAAATATTAAAGGGAGTTGATCTTGAAATTAGGAAAGGTGAAATCCATGCTATAATGGGTCCCAATGGAGCGGGGAAATCTACCCTTGTAAATACTATAATGGGCCATCCCAAATATGTTGTATCAGCAGGGGATATAATATTTGACGGAAAGAAGATAAATGACTTGAAGGTGGATGAAAGGGCAAGGCGTGGAATATTTATGTCCTTTCAATATCCTGAAGAAATACAGGGAATAACTGTTGAAAATTTTTTACGCAACGCAAAAGCTGCTGTTACAGGCAAGAAAAGTGGAATACTGGCATTTAGAAGGGCATTGAAGGAGAAGTTAAAACTTTTGAAAATAGATGATAGCTATGCAAAGAGATATTTGAATGTGGGATTCTCAGGTGGAGAAAAAAAGAAAAATGAAATACTTCAAATGGCGGTGCTTGAGCCTAAACTTGCCATGCTGGATGAAACTGACTCGGGACTTGATGTGGATGCAGTTAGAATAGTGTCAGAAGGGGTAAGCAAACTCAGGACGGAGGATAATTCCGTACTTATAATCACACATCACAACAATATTTTGGAATATTTGAAACCTGATTATGTCCATATACTTGTAAACGGAAAAATAGTTAAAACCGGCGATGCGTCTTTGGCTGAAGAAATAGAGGAAAATGGATACGATAAGTTTAAGGCACTGGCTTAATTAATTGTCTTAAAGGAGAGGTGTTTTTATTGGAAAAAGAAAAAACTCGTATAGAGGATATAAAAAGAAATATTTACGATATGAAAAATAAGGATGAATCCAGTTATAAAACTAGTTCCGGTCTTACAAAAGAAATAATAGAAGAGATATCTGATGAAAAAAATGATCCCGATTGGATGAGGGAATTCAGGCTTAAATCCCTGGAAATTTACAATAAGATGCCTATGCCGAGCTGGGGACCTGATCTGTCGGGTTTGGATATGAACAATATAGTTACTTATGTGAGGCCCAATACCAACATGAAACATGATTGGAATGATGTGCCAAAGGATATAAAAAAGACTTTCGATTTGCTTGGAATACCCAAGGCAGAACACGAGTCTCTTGCAGGAGTGGGTGCTCAATACGATTCGGAGATAGTCTATCATAATGTGAGTGACGAGTTGAAAAAACAGGGCGTCTTATATATGGATATGGAAACGGCCATAAGGGAGCATGAAGATCTGGTAAGACCTCTTTTCATGAAACTTGTACCTCCAACTGATCATAAATTTGCAGCACTTCATGGGGCAGTTTGGTCTGGAGGTTCCTTTGTATATGTACCGGAGGGAGTCCAGGTTAAAATACCGATTCAATCCTATTTTAGATTAAACGCACCGGGAGCAGGTCAGTTTGAGCACACCTTAATAGTGGTGGAAAAGGGAGCAAGTATTCACTATATAGAGGGCTGTTCTGCACCTAAATACTATGTGAATAACCTGCATGCAGGCTGTGTGGAATGTTATATAAGAGAAGGGGCCTCTCTGAAATACAGTACTATAGAAAACTGGTCCAGGAATATGTATAATTTGAATACCAAGAGAGCACTGGTGGATAAAAATGCCCATGTAGAATGGGTCACCGGTTCGTTTGGCTCCAAGGTATCCATGTTATACCCAATGAGTATATTGAAAGGAGAAGGAGCAAGGTGTGACTTTACGGGAATAACTTTCGCAGGTGCCGGACAGTATCTGGATACAGGCTCCAAGGTTGTTCATGCAGCTCCGAACACCACATCTGTAGTGAATTCCAAGTCCATTTCCAAAGATGGCGGAGTTTCCATTTATAGAGGCCTTTTAGGCTCTACAAAAAATGCAGTGAATGCAAAATCAAGTGTATCCTGTGAGTCGTTGATGCTGGACAGCAAGTCCAGGTCAGATACAATACCTATTGTAAGTGCAGCCAACAATAATGTTGATATAGGACATGAAGCCAAAATAGGTAGAATAAGTGACGATGCCATTTTCTATCTGATGAGCAGGGGGCTTACGGAAGAAGAAGCCAGAGAAATGATAGTTACAGGGTTTGTTGAACCTGTGGCAAAAGAACTTCCACTTGAATATGCAGTGGAAATGAACAATCTAATTAAATTGGAATTAAAGGGAACCATAGGATAGGAGGTACTTTATGATAGATAATAAGGAAAATTTGAGTAAGAGAAAAAATATAATTTCCAAATTGAAAGACAAGAAGGATTTCAGATTAAATGAAGCCTATGTACCTACTTGGAAACATCTTGGATTGAATAATTTTCATATTAAAGATTATAATTTTCCTGAAATAAATGAATACAATGCAGATTATATGGATTTTAAAGCTGAAGATTTTAAAAATGTGTATTTGAAAGACATAAGGGAAATCGATGGAAAAAGTCTCACAGGCTATTCCAGTTTTAAAGATGCCACTTCTGTATCAAAGGATTTTGTAAGGCTTGCGGAAAATGGCTTTAATTCAGGTGTATTTCTAAAAATTCCGGAGAATAAAATTTTAAATTCACCTATAAGGCTTAATTTTAATTTGAATTCACAAAATCCGTCAGTTATAGATCAAAATATAATTGTAGCTGGACCAAACAGCAAAATTACACTGGTGGTGGATTATTACACGGAAGATGGAGACATGGAGGTATTTCACAACGGCCTGACTAAAGTCTTTGCAGGAAGCGGATCCGAAGTGAATGTCGTAAAGGTCCAGAGAATGAATAACAGGGCATCCCATTTTGATTCCAATATGGCAGAGGTGGAAGATGGAGCCAAGGTAAATTGGGTTACAGTAGAAATGGGAAGCAAGATAAATGTTACAAATTATAACTCGGATTTAAAAGGTCAGCGCAGCAGCGCCGATATATATTCGGCTTATTTGGTTGACGGAGATAGAAAACAGGATCTCTATTATACTACCAACCATTTTGGCAAAGAGAGCACAAGCAACATGATTATAGAAGGAGTGCTGAAAGACAGGGCAAAAAAAGTTTTCAAGGGAAATATAGATTTCAAGATGGGATCCTCTAAATCCAAGGGAGCTCAAGCCGAAGAAGTTCTTCTTCTAGATCCGACAGTGAAAACTGACACCATTCCAATGCTTCTCTGTCAGGAAGAAGATGTAGACGGGCAGCATGCAGCCAGTGTAGGAAAAATAGATGAAAATCAGCTTTTCTACCTGATGAGCAGAGGATTTGATTATGGCGAAGCAGAAAAATTGATTATAGAGGCCAGGTTTAGCCCTATATTTGATAGAGTTCCCGCAGAGGATTTAAGAAAGTTTTTATCTGAAGAACTTAGGAGGAGGATTGTAAATGAGTAATGGGAATGTAATGCAGAGGGATATATTGGATGTAAATAAAATAAGAAAAGATTTTCCTATACTTTCCATAAAAGTAAAGGGAAAGGATTTAGTATATTTTGACAATGGTGCAACTACACAAAAGCCAATTTCTGTTATAAAGGCTGTGGAGCATTATAATGAAAATTTGAATGGGAACCCTCACAGGGGAGCTCATTATTTGGGGGTTACATCCACCGAGGCTTATGAAGGGGCCCGTGAAAAGGTAAGGGCATTTATTGGAGCCAAGAAATCTTCTGAGATAATATTTACAAGAAATACCACAGAATCTTTGAATCTGATAGCTTACAGCTATGGATTGAATTTTGTAAATAAGGGAGATGAAATAGTAATTGCCATCTCAGAGCACCACAGCAATATACTTCCATGGCAGATGGTGGCACGGGTAAAAGGTGCGGTACTTAAGTATATGTATACCAATGAAGATGGAAAAATAACTGAGGAAGAATACAAAAATAAAATTACCGACAAGACGAAAATTGTGTCCATTGCCCAGGTATCCAATGTACTTGGAACAAAATATCCGGTCAAGGATATTGTGAAATATGCCCATGAAAAGGGAGCTGTGGCCATAGTGGATGGAGCACAGAGCACACCGCACATGAAAGTCGATGTGTCTGACCTTGATGCAGACTTCTTTGTGTTTTCAGGTCATAAGATGCTGGCTTCCATGGGAATAGGAGTACTTTATGGGAAAGAGGAACTTTTGAACAAAATGCCGCCTTTTTTAGGTGGAGGAGACATGATAGAATATGTGACAGAACAAAGTGCCACTTTTGCAGAACTGCCTTTTAAATTTGAAGCAGGTACTCAGAATGTTGAAGGTGCGGTTTCTCTTGGAGCAGCTATTGATTATTTGAATTCAATAGGTCTTGACAAGATAGAAGCTTATGAGCAGAAACTTACCGAGTATGCTCTCAAGAAAATCTCGGAATTGGATTATGTAACAGTGTATGGACCTAAAAATGCCAAGGATAAAGGTGGAATTATTTCCTTTAATGTAAAAGATGTTCATCCGCATGATGTGGCTACTATATTGAACAGCTATGGTGTGGCAGTTAGATCGGGACATCATTGTGCACAGCCTCTTATGAAACATCTGGGAATCCAGGCATCTTCCAGAGCTAGCTTCTATTTTTACAATACTTTTGAGGAAATAGACAAATTTATAGAAGCACTCAAAAATGTAAGGAAGTGGTTGGGATATGGACGATCTTAGTATGATATATTCCCAGATAATAACAGAACATAACCAGGATACTACCAATAAAAGAGAAATAAAGGATCCTGACTTGAAGGAAAGAGGTCATAATCCAAGTTGTGGAGATGATATAACCCTCTCCCTGAAATTCAAGGGAGATGTGATAGATGATATAGCCTATGAGGGAAGTGGATGTGCCATATCCCAGGCTTCAACTTCCATGATGATAGATCTGGTTAAGGGAAAGACTGTCGAGGAAGCTTTGGATTATATTAAGACATTTATAGGCATGATAAAAAAGGAAATTACGGATGAAAAGGAATTGGAAAAGCTGGAGGATGCCATAGCACTTAAAAATATATCAATGATGCCTGCCAGGGTAAAATGTGCAGTGCTTGCATGGCATACGCTGGATGAAGCTATAAAAAAGAAGAAAAAACCCAATTCCTCTAAATAAAATCAAATGTTCTTGAAATTCAAAGTGCAGGTGTTTTAATCTGTACTTTGAATTTTTTTTGTATTTTCATTTTATGCTGTCCATAAAAGAATTGAAGCTGTTTTTAAAATTATTTTTATCTTCCTGTGAGGCGAAGGAATAATTTACTCCATTTTGAATAACTTTTTTTATATCCTCAAAATTAAAGTCTTGATATTTTACGAGATATTTGAATTCCTGGATTATATCTGTATTTGACACAGTTGTGTTGTCTGTATTTACTGTTACCACAATGTTTTTATCTAAATATTTTTTTATGGGATGTTCTCTGTAAGAATTTACTGCAGAGGTATTTACATTGCTGGTTACACATACCTCAAGCGGAATTTTATGCGCTATCAGGTATTCAAGTGTATTTTTGTCTCTATATGCACAGGTACCGTGGCCTATCCTTTCTGCGTGCAGAATTTTTATGGATTTTAGTATGTTTTCTGGTATTCCGGTTTCACCGGCATGGACTGTGCGGTGAATTCCATAGCTTTTTGCCAGTTCAAAAGCTTCTGTGTGAATTTCAGGTGGAAAATTTGCCTCATCCCCTGCAAGATCTATGGCAGCCACGCCTTTGGATGAATATTTTCTGGCCAGTTCAGCAAGTTTTATTCCCCTGGAAGGCGGCTCCTGTCTTAAAATGCACAAAATTAAATTTGACATGATTCCCAGGTGATCCCTGCCGTAGTTCATGGCAGAAAGTACAGCTTCTACAGCCTGCTCGGGCTTTAAATTGTCCAATAGATGGTTGAAAGGGGCAAAACGTATTTCTATATATCTTATATTTTCTTTGGATGCATCTTCTAGAAGTTCAACCGCTACTCTGTATATATTTTTTTCTTTCTGCATAATTTTTATAGGTAAATTAAATTTATCAAGATACTCTTTTAGAGAATTACATTTTCCAAAAACCTTTACCTGCTTTTCGAGAACATTTAGGTTTGTATCTGAAGTGATTATATCTTCTCTGCCTGCAATATCCAAGATTGTTGTGGGTCTTACGCTGCCGTCTAAATGACAGTGAAGCTCCGTCTTTGGGATAAGTTCCAGCATTTTGTCCAAATTCATTATATTATCCTCCTTGTGAGCTGTCGTGAATATATTTATATTATACAATATTTTAAAATATTAATGTATTACCACTTGATATTGTTGTATTTTTCTGGTATATTATAAAAGGTTTGTGTAATACAATAAATAAAATTGTTAGAATTATAGGAAAGATGGTAAGTTTATGGAACAGATAGAACAATTAAGAGAAAAATTGAATTCATTGGTTGTCAAAAATGGATCTCTGTATAATGGAGAGATATTAGAAGTAAGCCAGCAATTGGACAAGCTAATTTATCTCCATTATAGAAAAATTAATGATTCTGAATCAGCAGTTATGTCAATTTGACTTTTATTATTTATTCGATGATTCTGTGGTGACTTTTTATAAAATAATATTGATCATGTATAAAGTTTTAGGAACATTTTACATAGTAATATATATAATAAAATTATAAATTATACTTGATTAAAATAAACTTATATTGTATTATAAGAATGTAAATTTAATTCTTAGTAGAATACTAGGAAATACTATGATAAGAAGAGTAGGTTACTGAGGGCCATAAGAGAGAGTTTCCCGTGGGTGTAAGGAAACTTTGGCATGAGGCAATTGAACTGCATCTTGGAGTACTGGATTGAATTGAATTGAATTGAAGTAGATTTCAGCGGGCACGTCCGTTAAAAGCGTTGAGGTATGATTGTACCAATATGATAAGTTTTGTTGTATGGATTTTGTTTTTAGATTTATACAATTTAAACAGAGTGGAACCGCGGAAGTAACCTTCTGCCTCTGTATTGAGGCAGGAGGTTTTTTGTTTTTCAAAATTCCGGAATTTGAAAAATATTTATAAATATTTAATTTATTAGGAGGAATAATTATGGATTCAGTGTCGTATTTTGATTCTATTGCTGATAAATGGAATGTAATAAGAGAAAATTATTTTGAAAATAGGCTAAAATACGTAGTACTTTCTAAATTTGATATAAAAAATAAAATATGTGCTGATCTTGGGTGTGGAACGGGATTCATTTCACTTGCACTGTCAAAGGATGCAGATTTGGTATTTTCATTGGACAATTCCAGGAATATGTTGAGGCAGCTTCATGATGAATGTCTGGATAAAAAAATAAATAATGTATATCCTATAAAGGGTTCTATAACAGATATTCCCTTATTTGACGAATCCATTGATGTTGTATATATAAACATGGCTCTGCATCATGTGGTGGAGGCAGACAAGGTGATAAAGGAAGCTTACAGAATTTTGAAGAAAAATGGAAGCTTTTTCATATCGGATATGGAGGAGCACAATGGAAAATGGACAAAGATTGAAATACACGATAAATGGCTGGGATTTTCAGATGAACAGATAAACAAATGGATGAAAACTGCAGGGTTTAGTGAAGTAAAGTTTGAGGATACCGGGTTAAAATGTAAAGGATATTCGAGCAAAGGGGAATATACTGAAACGGGAATATTTATAGCAAGTGGAATTAAGAAGGGAGAATAAAATTATGAAAATCGAATCGCTGTTAATACATGGAGGAATAGATGGGGATAAAAGGACGGGAGCAGTCAGTGTACCTATATATCAGACTTCAACCTACAAACAAGATGCAATAGGGAAAAATAGGGGGTATGAATACTCAAGGACGGGAAACCCTACGAGAGATGCAGTGGAAAAGTTGATTGCGGATCTGGAGGAAGGCGAGAGGGGGTTTGCCTTTTCCTCCGGATTGGCAGCTATATCTTCAGCATTGATGCTCTTTCACAGCGGAGATAAAATCATACTTTCCAGTAATGTATATGGAGGGACCTTCAGAGTTATAGACAAGGTGTTTAAAAATTTCAATTTAAATTATGAGCTGGTGGATACAAGCAATTTGAAAAAAGTAAAAGAAAGTATTACTAAGGACGTAAAGGCAATATTCATTGAAACGCCGACAAATCCTCTCATGACTATCACAGATATAAGAAAGATAAGCCAAATAGCCGAGGAAAATAAAATACTCACCATTGTGGACAATACTTTTATGTCACCCTATTTGCAAAAGCCGTTGAAATTGGGTGCCGATATAGTGCTGCACAGTGCGACTAAATATTTAGGAGGACACAGCGATTTGATCGCGGGACTTCTAGTAGTAAATGACAGGGAATTAGGTGAAAAAATACACTTTATTCAGAACTCGGCAGGGGCCATATTGAGTCCCTTCGACAGCTGGCTTTTGATAAGAGGGATAAAGACATTGTCTGTCAGAATGGACAGGCACCTTGAAAATGCCGAATATGTGGCTGAATTCCTGAGAAAAAACGATGCGGTGGATAAAATCTATTATCCGGGTTTCAAGGACCATCCAGGTTATGAAATCCACAGGTCTCAAGCTTCAGGAGGTGGTGCGGTCATTTCATTCGTCTTAAAAGAAGGGCTGGATGTAAATAAATTTTTGAAGAATTTAAAACTTATAACATTGGGGGAAAGTTTAGGCGGCGTAGAGTCACTTATATCCCATCCGGCGACTATGACTCATGCTACAGTACCCTATGAAATAAGACAGGAGATAGGCATAGTGGACAACTTAGTGAGATTGTCTGTAGGACTTGAAAACAAGGATGATATAGTAGAAGATCTAAAAAATGCATTGAAATTCGCAAAATAAGCGGTGATTCTGTGGAGGATTGATGGGAAATGCTGTACTATAATGACATAAAGGAAATGGTGGGAAATACTCCCATGTTAAAATTAAATAATTTCAATGCCAGGGAAAATGTTGGTATATTTGCAAAACTGGAAAATTTTAATCCGGGAGGCAGTATAAAGGATAGAGTAGGGGTGCACATGATAGAAAGTGCAGAAAACAAAGGCATATTGAAAAAGGGATATACTATAGTAGAAGCTACTGCGGGCAACACCGGATTGGGTATTGCGCTGGGAGCGTTGAATAAGGGATACAGAGTTATATTTGTGGTACCCATGAAATTTTCTGTTGAAAAACAGATTCTTATGAAAGCTCTTGGAGCGGAAATAGTGAATACACCTGAAGAAGATGGGATGATCGGTGCTGTAAAAAAAACCGGAGATCTACTTGAGAGTATACCTAATTCCATATCTTTGAGGCAATTTGAAAATGGTGATAACCCCGAGACCCATTATTTAACTACAGGTCCTGAAATATATCTGGACATGGAGGGAAAAATTGATTATCTTGTAGCCGGGGCGGGCAGCGGAGGTACTTTTACAGGAGTTGTAAAATATTTAAAAAACCAGATAAAAAATATGAAATCAGTTCTGGCGGATCCGGAAGGTTCTGTTCTTGGCGGCGGCAGAGAAGATAATTATTCTATTGAGGGAATAGGCAATGATTTTATTCCCGGTACTATGGATATGAGTCTGGTAGACAGAGTGATAAAGGTAAATGATGAAGAAGCTTTTGACATGGTAAGAAAACTTGCCAGGAAAGAGGGCCTTATAGTGGGCTCTTCATCGGGTGCAGCTATGTCTGCGGCATTGAAATTGTCAAGAATTATAGATGGGGGAAATATAGTAGTTATATTTCCTGACAGGGGAGATAGATATTTCAGTAAAAATATTTACAACTAGTTCTTAGAACAAAATTGTAATTTTAGAATATAATGATTAATGACAGTAATCGAAAAAGGAGCAGTATATTTTGAATATATATGTAGTCCGTCCAGGTGATTCCATATGGTCTATATCACGGAGATTTGGCGTTCCCCAGGAAAGGATAATAGCTGTCAATGCTCTGCGCCCTGAGCAAAGCCTGGTGGCGGGGCAATCTCTTGTGATTCCAACTACGGAAAGGGCATATAGAATTGTGCCTGGCGATTCACTCTGGACCATATCTCAAAGGTTCGGAATTTCCGTAAACAGCATAGTTCAGCTGAATGATATATTGAATCCCGAAACTATTTACCCTGGCATGATAATAAGAATACCGGAGAATTCAAAAAATTATGGTGTGATTGAAACTAATGGATTTATACAACCTTCCACTGCTGAAAGAGAAAGAGCCATTGTAAGTGATGTAGGTACGTATTTAACTTATATAACACCATTTAGCCACCATGTGACTGAAAAAGGCGAACTTGTACCTCTAAGGGATGAAACCATAATTGAGATGGGGAGAAATAGCAGAGCTGCACCACTGCTTTCAGTGACAAATATTTCCGGGGCGAATTTTGATACCAATTTGATATCTGGGTTGTTAAACAACGAGAGTATTCAAGATACGTTAATAGACAATATAATCAAAGCAATGGATGAAGGAGAATATTATGGAGCTGTAATAGATTTTGAAAGAATTCCGCCTTCAGATAGGGAAAAATATGATTCGTTTCTTGAGAAGTTGGTGTCAAGGGCCCATCCGCTCGGATATGTAATTGGCACTGCACTGGCACCTAAAACATATGATGTTACCTCGGGTGCATGGCATGGAGCTCATGACTATGCCTCTCATGGAAGGATAGTGGATTTTGTTATAATAATGACCTACGAATGGGGCTGGTCCGGAGGACCACCCATGGCCGTAGCACCACTCAGTGAAGTCAGAAAAGTTATAAATTATGCCGTGAGCGTGATACCATCTAAAAAGATATTGATGGGAATACCCATGTACGGTTATGACTGGACACTTCCATATACTCCGGGTGGTGAATTTGCAGAGAGTATAGGCCATCAGGAAGCTGTAAACAGGGCAAGAAGATATGGTGCGGAGATAAAATTTGATGAGAGGGCACAGTCTCCATACTTCAACTATGTAGATGAAGAGGGCAGGCAGCATGTGGTCTGGTTTGAAGATGCCAGGAGCATACAGGCAAAATACAAATTGGTCAATGAATATGATCTCAGGGGAGTAAGCTATTGGACACTGTCCCAGCCTTTCCCTCAGAACTGGTATATACTAAACAACATGTTTGAGATCACGAAGGTCATACCGGCCGAGTAAGTGATTTTAGGTTCAATGCTCCACCTGAACCTCATTTGACTTTTTGCTGAAATTGGAATATAATTGATAAAATTGATGTAAACATATGATCAAAGAATTGGTAAATCTTGAGGAGGTACCGATGGAAACAAGAGTGGCAATTATTGCAATTATTGCAGAAAGCAGGGAATCTGCAGATCAGATCAATACTCTGCTGCATGAATACGGTTCCTATATTATCGGACGCATGGGACTTCCCTATCGTAAAAGAGGAATCAATATTATTAGTATTGTGGTTGATGCTCCGCAGGACAAAATTAATACTATGGCGGGGAAAATCGGTCGAATTAAGGGAGTTACCGCAAAAACGGTATATTCTAATGTTATGAATTAATAATTAAATCAAACAATATCAGCCTGACGTCAAAATTTTTTTGAGACGAAAGATCGATATAGCTGTTGAATATGAAATAGCCGTATCCGCCAGGATACGGCTATTATTTGTTGATCCAAAATAAATAGAAAAAGGGATGGTATAATTATGGGATTGAACGATACTCCTTCTGCAAACCGTGTACATATCGGATTTTTCGGACGCAGAAACGCAGGCAAGTCCAGCATCGTAAATGCGGTTACAGATCAAGACCTCGCTTTGGTGTCCAATACAAAGGGTACCACTACGGATCCGGTCTATAAGGCAATGGAGCTGCTCCCGCTGGGACCGGTCGTGATAATAGATACTCCAGGTTATGACGATACGGGAAGTCTCGGTAAGCTCCGTGTAAAAAAAGCTAAACAGGTACTCAACAAGACCGATATCGCGGTTTTAGTAACAGATATGACGGAAAGCATGGGAGACTGTGAATATGAGCTGATTGCCCAGTTCAAGCGGAAAGGTATTCCTTACATCGTTGTCCGCAACAAATGTGACTTAGCCGGCAAATTTTCACAGGCTGGATCAAATGAAATATTTACGAGCACTGTTGACAAAACCGGCATATACGAGTTAAAGGAAAAAATTGCTAAAAAAGTTTCCACAGAGGATTCCAAACTGCGCATTGTCGGTGACCTTATCCATCCGAAGGATTTTGTAGTCCTTGTCGTTCCCATTGACAAGTCGGCACCGAAGGGACGTTTGATTCTTCCACAGCAGCAGACCATACGCGATATTCTTGAAGCGGATGCCGCGGCCATAGTCGTAAAGGAAGACGAACTGCGGGCAACACTTGAAGGAATCGGCAGGAAGCCTACCATGGTAATCACGGACAGCCAAGTTTTTGCCAAAGTCTCGGCCAATACCCCACCTGATATTCCGCTGACGTCATTTTCAATCCTGATGGCGAGATACAAGGGGTTTTTGAATACTTCTGTGCGAGGTGTTGCAGCTGTCGAACGGCTGAGGGACGGAGATACGGTGCTTATCGCCGAGGGCTGCACCCACCACAGGCAGTGTGACGATATCGGCACTGTGAAAATACCGAGATGGCTGAAAAATTATACAGGGAAAACTGTCAACATTAAAACCGTTTCCGGAACAGAATATCCCGATGATCTTTCTCCATATTCTCTGATTATTCACTGCGGCGGATGTATGATCACAAAGCGTGAGATGCTCTATCGCATGAAGTGTGCAGAAGATCAGGACATCCCGTTTACTAACTACGGTATAATGATTGCGTATATTCATGGTATATTAAAACGTTGTCTTGGGGTGTTTCCCGATCTGCTTGACGAACTTGAAGATGAAAGTGTATGAACTATTATGGTGAATGACAGAGAAGAGGGGGACGGGCAATGAGGATTCAATTGAATGACGCGAATGACGCATCGGAATTGACCAACTTTTTGAATGATGCCTGTAAAAGGGAACTTTCTGAAATATTGAGGTTTTTTTTGCAGAATGCACAGACGGAAATACTTTCTCTGCTTGCCTGCCGTGCGGAAGAAATCAGGGAAAAATACTATGGACGGAAAATATATTTTCGCGGTCTTATAGAGTTTTCAAGTTTCTGTAAAAACAACTGCTATTACTGTGGTATCCGAAGAGGTAATTTTAATGCGCGCAGATACAGACTTTCAGACGAGGAAATCCTAAACTGCTGTACAATCGGATACAGGCTTGGGTATCGGACTTTTGTACTTCAAAGCGGCGAGGATGTATATTATACCGATGAACGGTTATGCCGTATTGTCTCGGCCATCAAGACCAGTTTTCCTGACAGTGCTGTTACACTTTCACTTGGAGAAAGAAGCCGAGACTCATATAGACGGCTTTTTGACGCCGGTGCGGATCGATATCTTCTGCGGCACGAAACTGCCGACGAAACACATTACAGAAAGCTTCATCCACCTGAACTGAGTCTCGAAAACCGCATGCAGTGTCTGTATAATCTCAAGGAGATAGGCTATCAGGTCGGATCTGGATTTATGGTGGATTCACCTTATCAGACATATGACACACTGGCTGAGGATTTTATATTTCTTCGAGATTTACAGCCTCATATGGTAGGAATAGGCCCGTTTATTCCGCATAAGGACACTAAGTTTGCAAATTATTATAAACCTTCGTCAAGGCGGACAGTGATATTACTCTCGCTTTTAAGGTTTCTGTTACCGAAATCGCTGCTTCCTGCAACGACTGCACTTGGTACCATTGACCCAATCGGCAGGGAGAAAGGCTTCAAGGCAAGTGCCAATGTGGTTATGCCAAACCTTTCCCCGATAGAGCACCGCAGAGATTACTCTCTCTATGACAATAAAATATGTATGGGCGAGGAATCAGCGGAGTGCTTCCACTGTATTGCCGGTCGTATACAGGCCGCCGGCTTTGTCCCCGATTTCTCAAAGGGAGATCATTTTGACTGGCAGATGGAAGCGCCGAACGATGCTTTCCGCCCTACGGCGAATAAATGATTAAGTTGGCTGGATGATAATTTCAGTACAGAAAAAATTATGCAGGAGGTGGAAAAATGATTAAGTTAGCTGTATACGGAAAAGGTGGTATCGGGAAATCGACCACGGTTTCAAATCTGGCAGCTGCGATGGCAGAAAGGGGACTCCGGGTCATGCAGATTGGCTGCGATCCGAAGGCGGATTCAACTGCGATTCTTCACGGTGGCACAAAAATACCCACTATACTGGAGCTCGTGAGAAAATATAACAATGATTTTGCACTGGAGGATATGGTATGTATGGGCTTTGGAGGAGTAATCTGTGTCGAGACAGGTGGACCCTTGCCGGGGCGGGGCTGCGCAGGGCGCGGTATTATTGCCGCACTTGGGAAGCTCACCCAGAAGGGTGCGTATGAAACATATAAACCAGATGTTGTAATGTATGATGTACTTGGAGACGTGGTCTGCGGCGGATTTTCCATGCCCATGCGCAGTGGCTATGCCGACAGTGTGTTTATTATAACGTCCGGGGAAAACATGTCGATTTATGCGGCGGCCAATATTGCTATGGCAGTGGAAGATTTTAAAGGCCGTGGTTATGCTTCTCTCGGCGGGTTGATCTTAAACCGCCGGAATGTAAAAAATGAGGAGGAAAAGGTCAAAGAACTGGCAGCTGATTTCCACACGGAGATCATCGGAACGCTTGACTTGAGCGAGACCGTCCGAGAGGCGGAATTGCTGAAGAAAACAGTTATAGAGGCTTTTCCGGACAGTGAAATGGCTTCTCAATACCGCAGCATCTCCAAGAATATACTTCATATGCATATGAAAGGGAGAAAGAATGTGCTGAAAAAAATCAGTGGAAAGGCAGATATGGGTGGAGAGGAAACCTGTATATGCGATGCAAAATTTCCGTCACCGTTTCCCTCAGGGCTGGAATACAACGCACCGGCCAGAGGACCGTGGAATATTGTACATACGGGGATGCTGATACCGCAGTCGCACCAGGTGTTTGTCTGTGCCGAGGGATGCCTGCGCGGAGTCATTCTCACCGCGGCGGAGATGAATGCCATGGACAGAATATCCTGGGTTTCGGTTTGTGAAAATGGCCTTCTGGACGGTAGTATGGAACAGGATATTGCCGATGGTACAGCCGATATCCTGAATAAAATGGATACTCTCCCGCCGGCTGTGCTTGTGTTTATCAGCTGTATCCATCTTTTTACAGGATGTGATTTCAAGGCAGCTCTAACTGACCTGCGCACGCATTTTCCAGGCGTTGATTTTATTGAGTGCTATATGACGCCTACAATGCGCAAAAGCGGACTGACAATGGATCAAATTATGCGACGCCAGCTGTACAGCGCATTGAGACCGGTGCGGAAAAATAAAAAATATGTCAATATAATCGGAAATGATAGGCCCACCGACGAATCAAGTGAATTTATTTTCTTAATACGCAGTGCGGGATTTAAGATCAGGGACATCACATTTTGTAAAACTTATGAAGACTATTTGAAAATGGCGGAAAGTGCTGTCAATATTACCTATCTTCCCGCTGCGTTTGCTGCTGGTGAGGAACTCCGTAGAAGGTTTGGTCAGGATCATCTGTATTTACCGCTGAGCTATTCGTACAGTGAAATCATGGAAAATTATAGAAAACTTGCAAATGTGCTTGAAATTAAGATGCCGGATTTTTCAGATGCTATGGACAGGGCGGACAGAGCACTTGAAGACGCACGGCGTATTATTGGAAATATGCCTGTTGATATTGACTACACCTCTACACCGCGTCCGCTCGGATTGGCCCGTCTGCTTATGGAGCACGGTTTTGTGGTAAAAAAAGTTTATGCGGACAGTTTCCTTGATGAGGACGAACAGGATTTTATATGGCTGAAAGAAAATGAACCGAAACTTGTGCTGTCCTCGACGGTACACCCGAAAATGCGGTTTGCCGCCCACGGAATTCATGACAGAGAGGTATTGGCAATCGGCCAGAAAGCCGCGTATTTCAATAAGACAGGTCATTTTGTAAATATTGTTGCAGGTGGTGGAATGTACGGCTTTGATGGGATCGTCCGTCTTGCTGAAATGATGACTGATGCATATCTGCATGAAAAGGATACGAAGACAGTTATCCAATATAAAGGATTGGGGTGTGAGAGCTGCTTATGAGACAGACAGCAAGAATTATATCAATTTATACGGCAGACATTTCGGGTGTATGCTCTGCTCTCTTTGAACTAGGCGGCATGACTGTAATTCATGATGCGTCAGGCTGCAATTCCACATATACGACACATGATGAGCCGAGGTGGTACGATTTGGACAGCATGGTTTATATATCCGCATTGACGGAGACGGAAGCTATTCTAGGTGACGATGACAGGCTGATCGGCGACATTGTGAATACGGCAGGTGAACTCTCGCCGAGGTTCATTGCCATATGCGGTTCCCCGGTGGCAATAATGATCGGGACAGATTTTAAGGCAATTGCCAAGGTGGTCGGTGAAAAGACCGGTATTCCGGCCTTCAGCGTGAGTACAAACGGCATGCACTCCTATCTTTCCGGCGTTTCCCGTGCACTGGAGGCTGTCGTAAAACATTTTTGCCGCAGAGATGCTGTCAGGTCGAAAGATCTCTCTGCAAATATCATCGGGGCAACACCACTGGATTTCTCTGTCAACGGCAGCGTGGAATCCATCAAACGGTGGCTCGCCGAAAGTGGATTTCGGATTGTATCCTGTATGGCGATGGGCAGCGATTTGGATCATATCAGCATGGCAGGCAGCGCACATGTCAATCTTGTTGTGTCATACAGCGGTCTTGCGGCTGCAAAAGTGTTGCAAAAACAGTTTGGTACTCCATATGTCGCCGGTGTCCCGTTTGGAATCGGGTTTGCCGACATTCTCGCCCGTGCGCTCAGAAGTGCTGCAAAGAGTGGGAAAAGCAGCATGCCCTGTGCGGATCGGCGAAATGTATCAGGTGGTGAACTGGCAGTTGTCGGAGAAAGTATATCCGCCGGATCGCTTGCACGTGCAGTCGAGGCAGAATCCGGCAGGTCGGTCAGGGTACTCTGCCCGCTGGAAACAACGGGAGAGCTGACGGCAGAAGGTGACATTCTTATTCCGGACGAAGACAGTGCAGCAAGACAGTTTACTCTGGCCGGCGGTGTCATAGCGGATCCGCTTTATAAGCCTATATGTCCGGACGGCGTGCCGTTTTACAGTCTGCCTCATGAGGCGTTTTCCGGAAGGTGCTACCGGAAGCGGATACCGAATTTGATCAATAGAAAACTGAAACTGGAGGGAGCGATATGATAAAGATAGCTGTTTATGGAAAAGGCGGAATAGGGAAATCAACGATTACGAGCAATCTAAGCGCTGCATTTGCTTCTCTTGGGAAAAGGGTAATCCAGATCGGCTGCGATCCTAAAGCAGATTCTACGCTCAACCTGCTTGCCGGGAATCGGGTCATGCCAGTTATGAATTATTTGCGGGAATTCGACCATGAGCCGGATCGTCTAGATGAAGTTACCAAGGAAGGCTTTGGACATGTCTTGTGCATCGAAACCGGCGGACCGACTCCTGGACTCGGATGTGCGGGTCGGGGAATCATTACCACATTCAGCCTTCTAAACGATCTGGATCTTTTTGAAAAAT
Source organism: Clostridium lapidicellarium (assembly GCF_041224415.1). NCBI lineage: Bacteria > Bacillati > Bacillota > Clostridia > Eubacteriales > Clostridiaceae > Clostridium > Clostridium lapidicellarium. The sequence continues at coordinate 48,698 of NZ_JBGFFE010000013.1, forward strand.
ACCGTCCCGATGTTATCCTTTACGACGTACTTGGAGATGTTGTCTGTGGAGGATTTGCCGCACCGATACGGGAAGCGTATGCATCAGAAGTACTGATCGTCACTTCCGGAGAAAAGATGGCACTTTATGCTGCAAACAACATCAATACCGCTGTCCATAATTTTGCTGATCGCAGTTATGCAAAAGTGCGCGGTATCGTATTTAACCGCAGAAATGTGGATCATGAGGAAGAAAAGGTTCGGGAATTTGCCTTAAATGCCGGTTTGCCGATTGTTGCGGATATTCCGAGAAGTGACGACATTATCCGATATGAAGATATGGGGAAAACCGTCGTAGAAGGGGATGCTTCACTGTCTGTAAGCTGCAAATTTTTTGATCTGGCAGAATTGTTGCTTGGGGATGAAGAAAATGATGAATAGGGCCTATTACATAAGTGCTGAAGAACTGGCACACCGCGGGCGTTCCAATATACCGAGTGAGCTGCTCTCGTCTGCACACCTGATTTACAGCTCACCTGCAACACTGGCGTTCAATTCTCCAGGTGCACAGGGCTTCGGTGTCAAACGTGCCGGACTGGCTGTTCCAGGTTCCGTGATGCTGCTTATTTCACCGGGCTGCTGTGGAAGAAACACGGCGGCACTCAGCAAAGAGGGCTACAATGAACGATTTTTTTACATGATGATGGATGAAACTGATATTGTCACAGGCCGGCATCTGGCCAAAATTCCTGATGCTGTCAGGGAGATCTGCGAGGCATGCGATACGGCACCGACAGCCGTTATGATCTGTATTACCTGTGTTGATGCACTGCTTGGAACGGATATGAAACGTGTATGTAAAAAGGCATCAGAGTATGCGGGAGTTCCCGTGATTCCCTGTTATATGTATGCGCTGACGCGGGAAGGGCGTCTGCCGCCCATGGTTGCGGTGCGCCGGTCGATTTATTCCCTGCTGAAACCTGCCTCTAAAAAACCGGATGCAGTGAATATACTCGGATATTTTTCACCGCTGAGAGATGACTGTGAGCTGTATTCCTTACTAAGACAGGCTGGCGTGCGTAAGATCCGCGAAATTTCCCGATGCCTGGATTTTGGTGAATATTTGAAGATGTCGCAGGCAAACTTCAATCTTGTACTGAACCAGGAGGCGAGATATGCCGCTCTGGATATGGAGAAAAAGCTGAAAATTCCGAGCATTGAACTGACGAGGATGTATCAGCTGGACAAAATACGTAATCAGTATCATCTTTTTGGGCAGGCCGTGGGTGTGACTTTTGATGATCAAAAATATTACGATATGGCGTCTGCCTCAGTTGAAAAATTTCACAAAAATCACGGTGATGTCATCTTTGCGGTGGGTGAATGGACAAATGCTGATCCGTTCGAGCTGTCGCTGGCATTGATCCGATATGGATTCGCGGTTTCTGAAATCTACGGAACTGTGGGTGACATGAATTTTTCCTACATCAAAAAAATTGCACGGCTTAGTCCGAAGACTAAAATTTATTCCAATCTCTCCCCGACCATGCTCTGTTACGATGTATGCGATTCGAACGTAAATGCCTTTATCGGCAAAGATGCTGCCTATTATCATCCGGGATGTGTCGGAATCTGCTGGAATGAGGAACTCCAGCCCTTCGGATATGCCGGCGTAACGGGACTTTTTGAAGCGCTGGATACGGCGCTTGGTAAGGAGGGAGATTGAATGACTACTGTGATCAAATATCTGTCGCCGTTTGCACCCGATATATCAGGAGCTGTATCGGTGCTCTTCGAACTGGGAGGTCTTATTGTAATCTGTGATGCGGGTGGATGCACCGGCAATGTGTGCGGCTTTGATGAGCCGCGCTGGTTTCAGAAAAAAAGTGCTATTTTCAGTGCAGGGCTGCGTGATATGGATGCTATACTAGGATGCGACGAACGGTTGATTTCCAAACTGCAGGACGCCGTGTCAAAGACGGATGCAGCGTTTACGGCGATTATCGGAACACCTGTGCCGGCGGTCATAGGAACAGATTTCCGCGCACTTAAGCATATGGCCGAAAAAAGAACCGGGCTTCCGGCTTTAACCGTTGAGACAAGTGGGGCTGGCTTATACGATGAGGGTGAAGAGAATGCTATGCTGGCACTTTTTCAGAATTTTGCCACGGAGGCTTTTCCGGTGAAACGTGGTACTGTAGGTGTGCTGGGGGTGACACCACTTGAATTTTCCAACCTTCGTGCGGGTGACATTATGGCCGCAGCGGTGGAGCACAGCGGTCTTGGCAGGGCTGTTTGCTATGGAATGGGCAGCGGTCTTGACAGTGTACAGCATGCCTCTGCCGCAGAGAAAAACTTGGTTGTCTCTCCTGCCGGCCTTAAAACCGCAGAATATCTGAAAACAACTTTCGGGACACCTTATATCATAGATTGTCCTCTCATTTCAGAAGATCTGAATAGAAAATTAACGGGACTTGCAGGAAAACGGGTGCTTGTGATCCATCAGCAAGTGCTGGCAAACTCGGTGCGCAATAGAATACTTGCTGGTACCGATGCCGACGTGGCAGTTGCATCGTGGTTCATGCTGAAAGACGATCTTAAACAGGAGGGTGACTTCAGACTCACGGATGAGCTTCGGTTCGCTGCTGCTGTTGAAGACGGCGGCTATGACGTGATTATAGGTGACAGTTTTTTGAAACGTGCACTCAGGCACTATCATGGCCAATTTATTGATTTTCCACATTTCGCGGTATCTGGCAGACTGGAAGAATGAACTGTATAAAGGATAGTTTGGTAAAGGAAGGGAAGGGAGTGAATTGATAAAAATGTCTTCTTTGATTATCAGAGTTTATGGTATTGTCCAGGGTGTGGGTTTCCGGCCGTTTATAAGCAGAATTGCCGATCGGTTCGGCATCAAGGGAGGTGTGGCCAACAAGGGATCTTATGTTGAAGTGCATGCACAGGGGACGGACAAAGCACTCCATGCGTTTTTGGAGGCACTGCAAAATGAATCCCCGGAGAGATCGGCAATTTTGAAGATAGATGTGAACAAGACTGATGAAAAGGCTGCGGAGAGCTTTAAAATCGTTGAAAGTGAAAAAGAATCAGGGGATATTTTCATTTCACCGGACATTGCCACATGCGATAAGTGCAAGCGGGAGCTTTTTGACAGAAATAACCGGCGTTACCTGCACCCGTTTATCAATTGCACTGCCTGCGGCCCGAGACTTACTATCCTCGATTCAATGCCATACGACCGTGTCCGCACGAGTATGGGAGAATTTCCGATGTGCCCCGCCTGTGAATATGAATACACCCATGCCGAAACCAGAAGGTACGATGCTCAGCCGGTTTGCTGCAATGACTGCGGTCCTCAGGTGTATCTGCTTGGTCGCTTGGAGCGTGGTGCAGATGCAATTACTTATACAAGACGTGCCATAATGGATGGAAAAATTGCAGCGGTAAAGGGAATTGGCGGTTTTCATCTCTGCTGTGACGCATCAAATAAAAAGGCCGTTGATCGTCTGCGCACCTTAAAAAACAGACCGATGAAGCCATTTGCGGTTATGCTGCGTGATCTGGACACGGTAAAACGCGAGTGTGTGATTCTCCCTGGACAGGAGAAAATACTGGATGGCCCCCAAAAGCCAATTATTCTTTTAAAAAAAAGGCTGGTTAGCTGTCTTTGCACTCAGATTGCTCCCGACAACCCGATGGTTGGAGTTATGCTGCCTTATGCACCGATACAGATGCTTCTCTTTGATTATGATGACGATGTGCAAATGACGGACTGTCTGGTAATGACAAGCGGAAATGTATCAGGTGCACCGATCTGTAGAAACGACGAGGATGTCTTGCATGAGATCTCCGGATTCTGCGATGTGGTTTTGTCGCACGATCGAAAAATCCGTATGAGGGTCGACGACTCCGTTATGGATTTTTTACAGGGAAAACCCTATATGATCCGGAGGTCGCGCGGATACGCACCACTGCCATTTATGCTCTCCGGTGATTTTCATGGACAGGTTCTTGGCATCGGCGGCGAACTGAAAAATACATTCTGCATCGGAAAAAATAGACTGTTTTATCCGTCCCCCTATGTTGGGGATATGGTGGATATACGCACCGTCTGTGCTCTGCGCGAATCTATTGAAAGGATGGAAACGCTGCTTGAAGCAAAGCCGCAGATCGTAGCGTGTGATATGCATCCTAGATACAACACAACGGCCGTTGCAGAAGAACTTGGCCTGCCAGTTATGAAGATACAGCATCATTATGCTCATATTGTTTCATGTATGGCGGAAAATGATTATGCAGACGATGTGATTGGAGTTTCTTTCGATGGTACTGGCTATGGGACCGACGGAACCATCTGGGGAGGCGAGTTTTTAAAGTCGTCTTATGGAGAATTCGAACGGCTTGGCAGTATCCGCCCGTTTTTACAGATCGGCGGTGATGCCTCGGCGCGGGAGGGCTGGCGTATTGCTGTCTCGATGATTTATGCCCTGTATCGAGATAAAGCTACCGATGTTATATCCGCACTTGGTTTGTGCAGCCAGAATATGATGCATGTGCAGATGACTATGGTGGATAAGAAGATCAATAGTGTCGTTTCAACCAGCGCCGGACGGCTTTTCGATGCGGTCAGTGCGATTCTCGGCGTGAGGAAGGTCTCGACGTTTGAGGGCGAGGCGTCAATGGCTCTCCAGTTTGCCGCCGAGACTTACTGCGAACGGCATCCGGATATCTCGAAAAAAGTTTTTGGTGCGGCCGATCGAATACTGGTTTCCGGGAAAAATAGGTTTGTACTTTGTACGGATGAGCTGGTGAAATATCTGACAGATTCAGTGCTTTCGGGCGGAGACACCCAAGAACTCGCCTATATTTTTCATGACGTCCTCGCGGAAATGATTGCGGCGGGCTGTGAAAAGGCCAGAACTGTAACAGGGCTCGATGTGTGTGCGCTCAGCGGCGGGGTTTTTCAGAACCGGCTCCTCACTGAAATGTGTGCCTCACGGTTGAGGAAACGTGGGTTTACTGTGCTGCTTCACAGTCTTATCCCTCCGAATGACGGAGGAATTTCACTTGGTCAGGCAGTTGCTGCCATGTATCGTTTGAATCAATAGACTATATATTAATTGGAGGTATGAATTATGTGTGTAGGAATATCAGCAAAGGTTGTCAACATCGATGAAGGTACGGCGGTTATTGATATGTCCGGGGCCAAAAGGAAGGTATCGGTAGACCTGATCGAGGATCTCGATCCCGGCGATTATGTTATGGTCCATGCAGGAATGGCTATTGCCAAAATTACCGACAGCGATGCTGATGAAACCAATAAAATTATGGAGACACTTTAATGGGAAATCAGAATATATCCGCAAGGGAAATTATTGAATCTTATGATGGACGGCACATTCGCATTATGGAAGTATGCGGCACGCATACCCATGAAATTTTCAGGCTGGGTATCCGGAAAATCCTGCCCGAGGCTGTTGAATTGATCTCCGGTCCCGGATGTCCGGTCTGTGTTACGCCGGTCAGCTTTATCGACGAGGCTGTCATGCTCGCACTCGATCATGGCACTGTCATCTGTACTTTTGGCGACTTAATCCGTGTTCCCGGATCAAAGATGAGTCTGGCCGGAGCCAGGCCGAAGGGTGCGGCGATTAAGATGGTATATTCTCCGCTTGATGCCATTGAATATGCGGAGAAAAACCCAGATAAAAATATTGTTTTTCTAGCGGTGGGATTTGAAACCACGGTGCCGGCGGCGTGTCTCGCTGTCAAAAAGGCCAAAATGGCTGGCCTCAAAAATTTCACTATCCTAGGTGCCAACAAAACTATGCCGAACGCTTACAAGGCGCTGAAGGACAGTGCTGATGCATTTCTCTATCCAGGGCATGTCAATGCTATTTCCGGAACATACGTCTGTGAACAGCTTGTTAAAAAGGGAATCTCCGGCGTTGTGACGGGATTTACCGCAAGCGAGCTGCTCACCGCACTTGCTGTCGTGATCAGGTTGACACAAGGTGGAAAGCCATTTTTCCGGAACTGTTATCCAAGAGTCGTAAAGCCCGAAGGCAATGTACTTGCTCAGAATCTTATAAATGAAGTCATGGAGCCATGTGACGCCGAATGGCGGGGACTTGGGATGATAAAGGGTTCCGGGCTCAAGCTCCGGACGGTATACAGCGATTTTGACGCGAGACTTCGGTTCAGCCTACCGAAGGTTACTGGCAGGAGCAACCCTGCATGCCGCTGCGGTGATGTGCTTCAGGGAAAATGCAGGCCGCCGGACTGCAAAATGTTCGGAACTGGCTGTACACCGCAGCATCCGGTGGGTGCTTGCATGGTGTCCAACGAGGGTGCATGTTCAGCCTATTATCAGTATGGAGGAGATTTCAATGTATAAAACAGTTATGTTAGCTCATGGTGCGGGCGGAAAGCAGACGTCGGAGCTGATTGATCAGGTATTCAAAGCTCATTTTTCTAATCCGGACCTGACTGCGGATGATGCAGCGGTCCTATCAATTGCGGGGGGGAAGATTGCTTTTACTACGGACGGTTTTATTGTTTCTCCCTATGAGTTCCCGGGCGGAAACATCGGAAAACTCAGCATATGCGGGACAGTCAACGATTTGTCCTGCATGGGTGCAAAACCGCTTTATCTATCCTGTGCTTTTGTGATTGAAGAGGGATTTCCCATGGAAAAACTGGAACAGATTGCAGCAGCTATGGAAAAGACGGCAAAGGAAGCCGGCGTAAGGATTGTGGCTGGTGATACCAAGGTGACAGGAAAAGGTCAGGTGGACAATATTTTTATTACCACTACTGGAATCGGTCAGATAATGGCAGGTGCAAATACTTCCGGAAAGCTGGCCCGTCCAGGTGACGCCGTTATAGTGACCGGCGATGTCGGGCGGCACGGCTGTGCGGTTCTGCTTGCCAGAAATGAGTTTGGTATTGATGCAGATATCACGAGTGATTGTGCACCGCTGTGGGATACGGTTAAACAAATGTTCAATACCACCAAAAATATTCACGTTATCCGTGACGCCACACGGGGCGGTGTCGGTACGGTACTGTATGAAATTGCAGGACAGAGCGGTGTTGGAATCTGTCTGGATGCCGAAAAGATCCCGGTGGCCGGAGAGGTATCCGGCATCTGCAGTATGCTCGGACTGGAACCTCTGTATCTGGCCTGTGAAGGCAGGCTTATAGTATTTACACCAAAGGAAGAAGCTCAGTCGGTCATAAAAACACTTCACGAATGCCCTTATTCAAGAAATGCCGCAGTCATAGGTGAGGTTACCTCTGACATGCCCGGCAAGGTGATTATGAAAACTGCAATTGGCTCACAGACGCTTCTTCCCCAGCCGGGTGGAGAACTATTGCCTCGCATTTGCTGACATAATATAAAATAATGAATTTCAACAAATAAATCTAAAAAGTCATACCGTCCGACTAGGTAAAAGTTTTTTGAGCTTAAAGTGTAAATGCTAATCTATTAATTCGACTATAATTTACACTTTAAGTTTTTGTTGAAAATTTGTTGATAGAATGATTATAATGATTTCATATTTAATTATGAATTAATCATTATATACTATAAATAAAAAAATATAGAGTTGCTGGGGGAGCTTTTGCTGTAAAAATAACAGAAAAAGGTAATAAAATCTTTTTTCAAGTGTTTAATAAAACAAAAGTTAAGATATATTGGGAAATAATATTATACTTATTTTTATATTGATTGGATTAGGATTTATAATAAGCAGAGCTTTACATCTCAGGAAGTAATGGTATCGACTATTTATAGTGCTGGTACACTTACATCAGTCATATACATAGCTAGAATTTTATTTCCTGTTTAAGATTAGGGGCTTATAAAATGGAAACAAGAAGAAAAATTTCAAAAGTCAGAATATGTGAATTTTACTAATCCAGATGTAATTGATTATTGATAATTGAACTGATAAGTCAAATGGTCCTTATTTTGAAGATATTTTTGTTGGGACATCATGAGCAATTATAGCCTTTTTTATTTAAGGGCAAATTTTCATCGGTTACGTATATATGCTATGGAATAACTAGAAGAAGTGTATAACTTTCTGTTATAGTTAAATTCAAAAAATTTTTAGTATCTAGTTTTTCAAGTATGTTTTTTTGATATTCAAGGCGGAGCTCTCCATCGCTGGGTGATATTCTGCAACTTAACCCTAGATTCAATTCTTTGGATTTTTTGTAGATGTGAGTGAAAAGCTGAGAGCTTGTTTCAAACGGGCAGGAAGTGAGTATTGTGTCTATTACCATTTTCTTCTATGATTAGCATACCTACGAGTTCTGTTGTTTCGTACACCGTAGTGAGAAGCCGCACAGCCATTTTATTTTCTTCCAATAACTCGCCATAGGACTTTAAAGTCTTAAATACCTGTGATTTATTTAGCTTGAAGTTGAAGTCAAATATTATTTCCATGTTAATTTACCTTCATTTATATAAGATCAGTTTTGATAATACTAAGTTATATTTGCCTGCTTTGAAATCAATGTTGATTAAAAAAAGAAAAGACCCTAGCAGTTTATTCTGCTAAGTGGCCTTTATTTATGATAATTCTATTGTTTTTTGTTATAGTTAATTAAACAACCTGATAATATAATATTAATTTCATTATCCGTAAGCTTGTGGATATTCAGTGTAAATTTTTCAATTTTGTCTCTCACAATATAGGCATCTAATTTTTGACATTTTTTTAAAAGCGTTTTTCTTATATTAGGTATGAAAATAAAATCATTACACCTAAACTTGGGATCATCTTCTATCGTAAATGGTATCATACCCCAATTAATTAAGTTTGAACGATATCTTTTTGTAGCGTATTCTTTTGCAATGTTTGCATATCCACCAAGAACTTTTTGACAGCTGGCAGCATATTCACGGGCAGATCCATCACCTGGCTTAACAGCATAGATAAGACTTCCGAATCCAGTATTTTTTAGATTTATATTTTTATAAATTTCTGTGACTCTTGTGAAAGCGTCTTTCAAATCATTGTTTTCAGTAAAAGGTAAATTTCCGATAATTCTGGCTTTTTCTGCATTTTGAATTTTTTTAGCTCTGCCAACATACTCTGGATCTCTGCGTATTAAAGTAAATTCTGCAAGTTTCGATGGATTAGAACGGTATGATGATGTATCTCCTGAAGGTATTAGTTCATCGGTGCTTGTAACCGGATCTTCAATAAACGATGCCACTTTTAGAATTAAATTATCCGGTAATTCAGTCATTTCTGGCCAATCTGAAATATTTGGACCTATTATTATTTTTTGATTTTCATCAACTTTACCATATCCATAATAGACACGACTATCATATATTCCTCTATCAAAATAATATTTGGGTACATTATAATCTATATCTAAATCTGTTGCAGATGTCAGTACACCATCATTGATAGCTGTAGCTGCAATTGAGCGAGCATCCATTAGTGCAGTTGCAGCTATCTGACCATTACCCGGTTTTGAACCTTCACGGTTTGGAAAATTTCTTGTCACATGTCTTATAGTTAATGTATTATTAGCTGGAATATCAGCTACACCAATGCATGAACCACAAAAGGCAGTTTTAAATAGTGCACCTGCTGCTATTATTTTAGCTGCTGTACCATTTCTTATTAAACTTAAATATATAGGCTGACTTGCTGGGTAAATGCTAAGTGAAAAATTTCCGTTACCTAAATGATGACCGTCTAAAATGCTAGCTACGGCGCAGATGTTTTCATATGTACCGCCAGCACATCCAGCTACAGAACCTTGCTGAACATACAGTTTGTTGTTTCTCACTTTATCTTTTAATGTAAATTTTGTACTTCCGCTGTCTATTAGCTTAACGGCATCTTTTTCCACTTTATCTAAGACATCATAAAGATTTTGATTGACTTCATCAATAGTGTATACATTGCTTGGATGAAAAGGCATAGCTATCATTGACTTTATTTTTGAAAGATCCAGATATATAAGTCCGTCATAATATGCAATATTTCCAGGATTTAGCTCTTTATAGTCTCCTTCTCTTCCATGAATTTCAAAATATTCTTTGACTCTATTATCAGTTTTCCAGATAGTACTTAAACAGGCACTTTCAGTTGTCATTATGTCTATACCATTTCTAAAATCTACTGATAAATTTTTAATTCCCGGTCCTACAAATTCCATTATCTTATTTTTTACGAATCCATTTTTAAATACTGCACCAATTATTGCTAGGGCAATGTCCTGTGGGCCGATGCCATTTTCAGGTTTCCCTGTTAAATAGACGCCTATAATTTTAGGATATGCTATATCATAGGTTTTGCATAATAATTGCTTAACCAATTCACCGGCACCTTCACCTATTGATATAGCACCTAGAGCACCACCTCGGGTGTGACTGTCAGCACCTAAAATCATTTTTCCGCTTGCAGCTATTTTTTCCTTCATAAATTGGTGTATAACTGATATATTTGGTGGAACATAGATTCCACCATATTTTTTTGCAGCAGATAGTGCAAAAACGTGGTCATCTTCATTAATAGTTCCTCCGACTGCACAGAGACTATTATGACAGCTTGTGAGAACGAAAGGGATTGGAAATTTTGTAACGCCGCTGGCACGTGCTGTTTGGAGAACTCCCATATAAGTCATGTCGTGGGCGGCCATAGCATCAAATTTTATTTTTAAATTTTTGCTGTCTCCAGAATGATTGTGTTCCTGAAGAATTGGATAGGCAATTGTATTCTTTTTTGCCATTTCTCTTGATATGTTTTTGTTACCCAATTGTGATTGAAGCTTTTTTAAACTTTCAGCATCATCAGGATAAATTTTATCTCCATTTAAAAGAAACGCACCTTCATTTAGTAATTTTATCATGAATATCATCTCCCATTTTTATTTGTCAAAACAGATTTACTTGTTTATAAATACTTAATGAAAATATTTTTATTGCCTTCTCTTACAATTTAACATTTTTTTTGTAATAATCAAAATATTAATATATTATATATTTATAATATCAATTTATGAGTGGGGTGTGTTAATTTGGATATTAAGGATATAAAATATGTGGCGACAGTAGCCCAAACTAGAAATTTTTCAATGGCTGCAAAACTTTTATATATAAGTCAGCCAGCTTTAAGTCAATATATCCATAGACTTGAAAATGAACTGGGAATTGTTTTATTTAAAAGAACTAAATCTAAAGTATCATTATCTGAATTTGGGGAACTGTTTTTAAAAAATGGGATACCGATTTTGGAAGATGTTCAGAATTTGGAATGCAAAATGAAGGAGTTGTCCACTTTAAAGAGATCTAATTTAAAAGTTGGAATGTCTCAATTTTATGGTAAATATCTACTACCTGTTATTTTACCTATATTCAATAAATTATATCCATATGTAAAGATAAAGGTAGTTGAAGATGTTTCTTCAATTTTGGAAAAAAAGATAATATCTGATCAAGTTGATCTAGCTATAATTCCACTGCCATTATCTTCTTTTAAAGTGAAATATGATTTAATATTTAAGGAAAAGATAAAATTTGCAGTTTGTTCGAGCAACATTGTAGTCAAAAAATTTTTGAATACAATTACTGAAGACGATTTTATCGATTTATCAATTTTTAAAGATGAACCTTTTATTGCACTTAAAAGTGGTTTTAAAATGAGAAATGTATTGGAATCAATTTGTGAAGAATTTAATTTTAGACCCAATGTAGTTTTGGAAACTGAAAATTTAGATACAGTTAATTCTTTAGTTAGTCGGAATTGTGGGGTATCTATTTTACCAGACATAATTTCAAAATATAATAATGTGAAATATTTTAATGTGAATAGCAGTTTTTCCTCACGTCCAATATGTGTTGCCTATAAATACAATAAATATATTTCTAAAGAATCTCGTGATTTTATATCAATATTGAAGAAATATTATTTATGATAAATAAGAAAATTTGGAAAAGCATAAAAATTCGTATTTATAAAATACGGTTTTTTATGCTTTTTTTGTTTAAAATAGCTAATTATAAGTTGATGTTATAGAGATATTATATATTAATATTTTTACTATTCTAACAAAAATGATAAGGTATTTATAAACAATCAATGAATTTGTCAAAAAAGGAGGGATAATTAGAGACAATCATAATAACGTTTGCATAATATAATAATTTTATTTTAATTTAGGAGGTTTGTAAAATGAAATATGCTTATGTAGGATGCAGAACTACAAGAGAAAGAAATGCAAGAGGAGAGGGTATAAAGGTATTTAAAATTGATGGAAAATCTAAGGAGTGGAAAGAAATACAGACATTAAAAATATTAGAAAATCCGTCGTATTTAGCATTTGACAATAATAAGGAATATTTGTATACGGTTCACGGAGATCTCAGTGATGTCAGCTCATTTAAAATAAAAGACGACGGCACATTAGAACATTTGAATACCGTATCCACCCATGGTAAGAATCCGGTTTATTTGTCAGTTGATGATACAAATCAGTATATCGTAGTGGCAACATTGCAGGGAGGATCTGTTTTAACTTATAAAAGACAAAAAAATGGTATGCTGAGTGAAGCAATTGATATAGTAAGGTTGCAGGGAAAAACAGAAGATAAGGTTTCTTTTGCACATCAATGTATATTCGACAATAAGAAAAAATATGTATTTGTTCCAACTCAGGGAAGAATACAGGGATATGGACAGATAATAGTTTTTGAATTGGATAAGCAAAATGGAAAGCTCATTGAAAAATGTAAACTGAGATCAAGAGAATTTGCAGAGCCAAGGCATGTTGCAGTTGACCAGAACAATAGATATCTATATTTGCTGAATGAAAAAGACAGTACTATAACTTTTCATTATTTTGATGATAGCAATGGTAAATTGGAGTCTAAACAAATTGTTTCAACCTTACCGGAACGTACACAGGCCCAGGACAAGCAAGTGAAGTGATGGTTCATAAATCAAATAAATTTTTATATGCTTCAAACAGAATCCATAATAGCATTGCCATATTTTCTATAGATCCCAATACTGGATATATAAAAAATATAGGATTTGAATCAACTTTGGGAAAAACACCCAGATTTTTTACTTTTGATGAAGAAGGCAAGTACCTGTATGTTGCAAATGAGGATAGTGATAGCATAGTGGTTTTTGAAGTAAATCAGAAAAATGGACTATTAAAGTATACAGGTCAGAAAATAGAAACGGGAAGTCCTGTTTGTATTTTATTTTCGTAGTTAATACAAAATTTAGAGGGGGATATTCACATGAACTTGGCTTTGTTATCACTTATAGCATTAATTGCGGCAATTGTAGTAGGTTTTTATAAAAAAATAAATATAGGTATATTGTCAATCGGAGTGGCTTTAGTAATGGGACGAATAGCGGGAATTTCCGATAAAGCTATAATAAAAGGATTTGATGCGTCCCTGTTCATGACTTTGCTGGGAGTAACTTTTTTATTTAGCATTATAAATGAGAATAAAGCGCTGTTGATTGGTGCAAAAAAAATTGTCAGATTAATTGGAAAAAGGACTTGGCTTTTACCCATATTGATGTATGCAATAGGATATGCAATATGTGCTGCTGGCCCGGGTGCAATTCCATCTTTAGCATTGATGCCTGCATTTGCAATACCGCTGGCTAAAGAAATGGGATTCGATCCCTTGATGTTGTGCCTCATAGCCGATTGCGGGGTTTTCTCAGGCAGAATGAATTCGATAACACCAGAAGGTGTTTTAATTACGGGAATTTTGGAAAAACAAAAAATAAGCGGTTTTATGCTGCATTTAAATATAGGTATGACTGTTACAGCCATTATACTAAGTATAATTATATATGTATATTACAAAGGGTATAGAGTTATAGCATCAAAAAATGTCGATAAAAATTCTACAGTCAAATTCAGTAAACAGCAAGTAGTATCATTATTTGGCTTGTTGGCTATGGTTATAATGGTAATGTTTTTTAAGTTTAATCCTGGCCTGGCGGCATTTCTCATAGGTATAATTTTACTTATGCTTGGTGTTGCTGACGAGAGGAAGAGTATAAAGGGGATACCCTGGGGGGTCCTGCTTTTAGTAACTGGAGTGGGAGTACTGATGCAGATTTCAATATCGCTGGGAGGAATAAAATTATTATCCCATGCTCTTGCTTCTATAATGAATAAATACACGGCAGGTGCGATAATGGGAGTTACAGCAGGAACTATGTCATGGTTTGTTTCTGGATTGGGTGTTGTTTTTCCGACATTGATGCCGACAGTAGGAGGTATTGCCCATCTAGTTGGCAATGGAGTGTCTATAAATGAACTTGTTTCTGCTATTGGTATAGCTGCAACTATAACTGTAGGGCCGACAACAACTACTGGAAGTCTGATAATGGCTACAATTATGACAGAAGGGGGAAGCAAAGGAGAAGAAAATAAAATCTTTATACGACTTTGGGCATGGACTCTAGTGGCTTTGGCACTGGTATCTATATTGGCTATTTTAGGTGTTTATAGAATATTATAAATTAAATACTTTAATTTTATGAAATAAAAATCAATATGACACGTTGTATCAGTTTTAAAAAAGCTACTGTCAAGTAGCTTTTTGCATATGAACTATTATTCCTTTTAGTTATGGATATTGATAAAATTATGCTATTATACTTTGCTAAATTTAAGATATATAATGAAGTTGTGTAAATGATTAGGGAGGTTTTAGTATGTATATGAAAAAGTATCCATGTGTATATATGCGTGGTGGAACAAGCAAAGCTGTCTTCTTTCATGAAAAGGATTTACCGAAAGATAAAGCTTTATGGAATGAAATTTTTTTAAAAGTAATGGGTACGCCAGATATAAAACAAATTGATGGTATGGGGGGGACAGTATCATCAACAAGTAAGGTTGCAGTAATATCGCCTTCGAATCACCAGGGTGTTGATGTGGATTATAACTTTTTTCAAGTAGATATTGTTATCCCAAGAGTAGATAATAGTGCTAATTGCGGAAATATTTCTTCTGCGGTAGGTCCGTTTGCTATTGATGAGGGGTTGGTAGAAGCTGTAGAGCCGATTACGGTAGTTAGGGTGTTAAACACAAATACAAATAAAATCATTGAAGAACATGTAAGAGTAAAAAATGGAAAAGCTATGGTTCATGGTGATGAAATTATAAAAGGTGTTCCTGGAACAGGTTCTAGAATTGATATGTATTTTGAGAAGCCGGCTGGAGCAGTAACAGAAAAATTATTTCCTACGGGAAGCAAAAGGGATATGTTGAATATTCCGGGATATGATCCTATAGAGGTAACGATTATTGATTGTGCAAATCCTGTTGTATTTTTTAAAGCAGAGGATATAGGTATTAAAGGTACAGAACTTGTTGAATTAAATAGTAATAAGGATATTATGGAGCATATTGAACGCATTAGAAGTATATCTGCCCAGAAAATTGGTTTTGTACAAAATTGGGAAGATGCAAGAAAAACGTCTACATCAATTCCTAAGGTTTCTATTATATCAAAGCCGCAGAATTATGTGGATATGGATGGAAATATAGTAAAAGCTGGGGATATGGATATTTGCTGCAGAGCAGTTTCAGTTGGTAAAATACATAAAGCTTATCCAATGACAGTTGCTATTGCGACTGGCTCAGCTGTTAAAATTAAAGGAACTATTGTTAATAATTTAATTAATCCAAAGGAAGATCAAAATATTATTGCAATTGGTCACTCAAGTGGCATTACTAAAGTAGATATGAAGATAGATGGAGAGGAAGTAATAAAAGGTGGTGTAACTAGAACTGCTAGAAGAATTATGGATGGTTATGTATATGTAAGAGATTAAGAAAAGAGGAATCAATTATGATTAAATTACATAAAGGAAAAACGTATGTTATTAATAATGAAAGAATTGGGAAAATTAATGAGAAAGTTGATATAACTCCCAATGAAGCAACAAAAAATACTATGACTTATGGTATTTTAAAAAGGCATAATACTTCTGGGGATATGAAAAATCTACAATTAAGGTTTGATTCAATGGGCGTTTATGATAATACATATGTAGGTATTTTACAAACTGCTATAGCAAGTGGATTGAAGAGATTTCCTATGCCATGTGTATTTACTAACTGTCATAATTGTTTAGGTGCTGTTGGTGGCACTATTAACGCTGACGTACATAAATACGCCTTAACAGCATGCCAAAAATATGGTGGTATTTATGTTCCGCCACATCAAGCTGTTATTCATCAATATATGAGGGAAATGATAGTTGAATCAGGAGGTATGTCAATTGTCTCTGATTCTCATACAAGATATGGAACACAGGGTTCGTTGTCAATTGGAGAAGGTGGCCCAGAGTTAGTAAAGCAGATGATTGGTCAGGGATATGCTCTGAGTTATCCGAAAGTAATTGCTGTATTTTTTAAAGGGAAACCTAAACCATATGTGGGACCAATGGATGTTGCACTAAATATAATTAAAATGGTATTTAAGAATGGATTCGTTAAAAATAAGGTATTAGAATTTGTTGGACCTGGCGTAGAAAAATTGTCTATGGATTTTAGAAATGGTATTGATACTATGACTACAGAAAGTGCCTGCCTTTCTTCAATTTGGACGACGGATGAAAAGGTTCAGGAATATTTTAACATTCATGGAAGACCAGAAGCATATAAGAAAATTAATCCTGGTAATGTTGCTTTATACGATGGGGTCATAGAAGTAGATCTGGATAAAATTGCTCCATCGATAGCATTACCTTTTCATCCAAGTAATGTTTATGCTATTGATGATGTAATCGAAAATTCAAATGAAATTTTTGCAGAAGTTGAAAAGAAAGCAAGAAGGGTATTTGAAAATAATAATATTAAATTTGATTTGATGGATAAAATTACTAAGAATGGAGTTAAGGTTGATCAGGGTGTTGTTGCAGGATGCTGCTCAGGCTCTTTCGAAAATATATATTTGATGAGTAAAATTGCTGAAAGCTCACCAAGGAGATTAGGTGATTTTGGACTTAATATTTATCCTGCTAGTCAGCCGATTATGTATCAATTAAATAAATTAGGTATTTTGAATAGCTTAATTGAAAAAGGTGCTAGAATAAAAACAGCTTTTTGCGGTCCGTGTTTTGGTGCAGGAGATACTCCGGGTAATAATGACTTTAGTATTAGACATACTACGAGAAATTTTCCCAACAGAGAGGGTTCGAATCCAGCTGCTGGTCAAATTGCATCAGTTGCACTTATGGATGCACGTTCTATTGCAGCAACAGCATTCAATGGTGGCATTTTAACGTCAGCGAGGAATTCCCAATTAAATGTAGAAATTCCAAAATATGAGTTTAGTGATAAAATATATAAAAATGTTGTATATAACGGATTCGGAAATCCCAAGCCAAAAGTGGAAATGATTTATGGTCCCGACATCAAGGATTGGCCAAGAATGGAAACATTAACAGATAACTTATTACTTAAGGTTGCAAGTGTAATTAGAGATGAAGTTACAACAACAGATGAATTAATTCCATCGTGAGAAACTGCTTCTTATAGATCAAACCCATATAAAATTTCGGAATTTACATTAATTAGAAAGGATCCAAATTATGTTGGAAAAGCAAAAGCTGTTCAAGCTTATGAAAAAGCAAGAATTGCAAATAAAACAGAAAATACTACAGAGTATTATAAGATATTAAAAGTACTTGGTAATAAAACTCCTGTAAAAGAATTGATAAAAACAACAGGTATTGGTTCTGTTCTTTATGCAAAGCGTCCAGGAGATGGCTCTGCTCGTGAATATGCTGCGAGTTGTCAAAAAGTATTGGGGGGACTTGCTAACATATGTATTGAGTATTCTACAAAACGTTATAGAAGTAATTGTATTAATTGGGGCATAATCCCATTTACTTATGCTGATGATAACATTGATTTGATGGTAGATGATTATATTTATTTGCCGAATATAAGAAAGTTAATAGCAGAAGGTGTTGATAAAGTAGAAGGTTTCATTATAAGAAACAATGAAAAGAGAAGTATAATTCTTAAACTAGAAAATGTGTCAAAAGCAGAAAGAGAAATTTTACTTGCAGGAAGTTTAATTAATTTTTATAAGAACAAACTTCAATCATAAAGGACGTGAAACTATGAATGATTTACGCAAATTAGCTGAGTTTATTAGCAATCTGAGATGGGAGGATCTACCTGAGCCAGTTGTAAAAGCAGCTAAGCTCTGTGTACTAGACATAATAGGAGTAGCTGTTGGTGCAAGAGATGATAAATTAGTGAATAGTATTGCTAAATCCTATAAAATGAGAACAAAAGCTGAGGATTGCAGTGTGTGGGGAAAGTCGGAAAAATTTTCGCTTTCCACAGTTGCAATGATAAATGCTATGTTTGCACATACTTTAGAATTAGATGATGTACACACTGCATCAAAGGCTCATATCGGGGCTAGTGTAATTCCAGCAGCTTGGTCTACAGCTGAATATTTAGGATGTACAGGAAAAGAGTTTCTATTAGCAGTAGTTTGCGGTTACGAAACTGCAGCTAGAATAGGGATGGCATTAGGGGCATCTAGCCACAGGAATAAAGGATGGCATGCAACATCAACTTGTGGAGTATTTGGTTGTGCTGCAGCTTGTGCTAAATTGCTTAAATTAGATCAAAAAGAAACAATATCTACTTTAGGGATGGCAGGAACTCAGGCATGTGGATTGTGGGCTTTTCTTGGTGATGGAGCAAATTGTAAGATTTTACATGTTGGTAGAGCTGCTTCAAATGGTTTAGAATCTGCATTTTTAGCAAAAGCAGGTATGACGGGTCCAGAACATATTTTGGATGCAAAAGATGGAGGGCTGCTTGCGGCTATGTCTGATGAATATGATGTAACTAAGGTCTCCCAAGGATTGGGTGAAAAATATGAGATTTTATCATTAGATAATAAACCATATCCGTGTTGTAGAAGTTCACATTGTGCAATTGATAGTGCCTTAAAAATACGAGAAGAACACGGTATAGGATATGAGGAGATTGAAAAAATACAAGTAGGGACATATCTTGTGGGTTATAAGCAGTGTGCAGTTAGCAAAGGCTGTTTGAACCCTAAGATACCGTTAGATGCAAAATTTTCTACTCTGTATGCAGTAGCTGTTGCATTTTTATATGGAAAAGTTACTATGGATGAATTTAAGCAGGATATAATTGATAAGCCTAAGGTTCAAGAATTGCTTCATAAAGTTATAGTCAAAGAAGATAAAAGATTTACTGAACTTTATCCTGAACATTGGGGTTGTGAAATGCATGTTCGTTGCAAAGATGGCAGAACTTTTAAAACTATTATAAAAGACCCTTCTGGAAGTATTTATAATCCGTTGACAACGAATCAAGTTATAGAAAAAGCAGAAATTATCATGCAAAAACATTATTCTGAAAATAAAGAAAAAATAATTGATAGAATCTTAAAATTAGAAGAATATACAAAAATGCCAAAGCTTTGAGAACAAACTTGTACTCTGAGATTTACAAAATGCTAGTTTATTGTTTTAAGCAATAATAGAGATATGTTTATAAACGATAGAGGGTTTAATTTAGGGGATGTTATAAATAGGCTTAAGTTGAGGTGGGGAATTAACATATGCAATTTTAAAAAAATAGAAATGAGGTATATTAAATGATCATGCAGATTGTGTCTCTTATATTTTTAATAGGGGCAATTATACTAGGTGTTGTAAAAAAAATAAATGTTGGTATAGTATGTTTAGGTCTTGCTCTAATTCTTGCTATGATTGGCGGGGTAAATACTAAAATTATATTTAACGGCTTTCCAACCAAATTGTTTATAACTTTGCTTGGAACAATGTATTTATTTAGTATGCTACAAGAAAATAAGACTTTGGAACTTTTATCTAAAAAAATTATTTTGTTGGTTGGAAAACGTACTTTTTTTATTCCAATAATTATGTATGTAGTTTCTTATGTACTTTCTGCTGCAGGACCTGGTGCAATTTCAGTACAAGCAGTCACTATCATATTTGCGGTGTCACTTGCTGTAGAAATGAATGTATCAGCAATTATGATGGGTACACTTGCTTTTTTAGGCTCAGTAGGTGGTACTGCTTCGCCAATAGCACTTACAGGTATAATTGTAGGAGATTTGCTGTCAGCCCAAAAAATTACTGGCATTCATGAAATTCAGGTGAAAGTTTTTTTAGGAGTTACTCTTGTAAATTTGATTTGTGCAGTGATCGTATACATAGTATTTAAAGGTTATAAAATTAATTCAGATATGCAGGTTTCAGTGGACAAAGTTCCTAAATTTAATACAAAGCAAAAAATCAGTTTAATAGGTCTGATAACATTGGCCGTTTTGGTTATAGGGTTTCAACTTGATGTTGGTTTGATATCGTTTTTAATTGCTGTTATTTTGACAATTTTTAAGGTCTCGGATGAAAAAATGGCAATGAAATTAGTGCCATGGAGTGTACTTATCCTGGTTTGCGGTGTTGGTGTTCTAATGGCTGTTACTCAATCCATGGGGGGTATTACTTTACTGGCAAAAATTCTTGCATCTTTTATGAATGGTTTTACTGCAGCTCCAATTATTGGTTTGACAGCAGGAATTATGACATGGTTTAGCTCAGCAAATGGGGTTGTTATGCCGACATTGATACCAACTGTTCCTAAACTTGTTATGAGTATAGGTGGTAGTGCAAATATTGTAGAAATGGTAAGTGCTATTGTGTCATGTTCAACGCTTTCTGGCATAAGTCCTCTTTCTACGGCAGGCTGTCTTTTAATGGCTGGATATACACAAGATACTGGGGCAAATGAAAAAGAACAGCAGTCACTTTTTATAAAATTGTTTATTCTCTGTGTTTCTTTGCTTTTATTTGCTGCTGCTCTAACATTAGTTGGTATATTTAAACCTTTTATTTAAAGTAAGGATTATAAAGAGAGGAGATTTGAGATGATAACGTATGCGTATGTAGGATGTAGAACTACTAAGGAACGAAATGCAAGAGGTTTGGGAATTGAAATCTATCATATTGATGATGAAACAGGAAAATGGGAGCATTTGTATACTATAGGTGATTTGATAAATCCATCTTATCTATCATTTGATAATGAAAAAGAGTTTCTTTACACAGTACATGGAGATTTTAGTGAAGTAAGTTCTTTTTCGGTAGATCATTTAACGGGAAATTTAACCTTTTTAAATAGAGTTAGTACAGGAGGAATTAATCCAGTATTTCTCACGCCAGATAAAACCAATAGTTATATGATTGTTGCAAACCTGCAAACAGGTACAGTTGTTTCCTTGCCGCGGAATGAAGATGGTAGTCTTGGAAATGTGAAAGATAAGTTTATAATTACTGGAGAAAAAGAAGGCGATGTTTCTCACCCACATCAAACTATGTTTGATAATACACAAAAGTATCTCTTAGTACCAGCCCAAGGAAGGCATGCGGGTATAAGTAAGACCACAGTTCTTTCATTTGATTCAAATAGTGGATCTTTTTCGGAAAAATATATTCTTCAGACTAGGGAATTGGCTGAGGCGCGGCATGTGGCATTTCATCCTAATAATCGGTTCTTGTACTTAGTAAATGAGAAAGATAATACAGTTTGTTTTCATATTTTTGATGAGCAAACGGGTATAATGGAACCAAAACAGATATTGTCTACTCTACCTGAAACTTATACAGGGAATGGTCAGGCTAGTGGTATTGTTGTAAGTCATGATGGTAAGTATCTTTATGTATCAAATCGAAAACATGATAGTATTGCTATTTATAAAATTAATACACGGACAGGTATGCTCAAAAGTATAGGCTGGTCCTCCACTTTAGGCAATACACCACGATTTATTACAATTGATCCAACTGGACAGATTTTATATGTCGCAAATGAAGACAGTGATACAATAATCCCTTTTAGTATTCAGCCAGACGGCAGGCTTATACATACTGGTCAAATTATTGAGACAGGCAGCCCGGTTTGCATTATTTTTTCTTAAGAGATTAATAGTTAATAAAAAATATTTCTAAATTTATGATTGGCAATATGTGAGGAGTGAATAAAATGATTAAACTTTACAATAAGGGTGTTTATCTTGTTAATAATAAAATTGTTTCCTGTGAAGAAGGTGATAAAAAAGTCAAGTCGATCCTAGGCAAACGTTATATAAACAAAGAAGAAGCTAGGAAGCACACTATAGCTTATTCTATTTTACAAAATCATAATAAATCCCGGGACAAGAAAAGACTTGAGATTAAATTTGATGCTTTGACTTCACATGACATCACATATGTGGGAATTATACAGACAGCACGTGCCAGCGGGCTTGAAAAATTCCTGATACCGTATGTGCTTACCAATTGCCACAATAGCTTGTGTGCTGTTGGAGGGACAATTAACGAGGATGATCACTTGTTTGGCCTGTCTGCTGCAAAGAAATATGGAGCAATTTATGTTCCGCCCCATCTGGCGGTTATCCACCAGTACATGCGTGAGATGATGGCAGGCTGCGGTAAGATGATACTGGGCTCGGACAGCCACACCCGTTATGGAGCACTTGGTACATTGGCCATAGGTGAAGGCGGAAGAGAACTTGTCAAGCAGCTGCTGTCACAGACATATGATATATCTTATCCTGAAGTCATAGGAATTTATTTAACTGGAAAACCTCAGAAGGGCATAGGACCGCAGGATGTCGCCCTGTCTATAATCGGAAAGGTATTTAAGAATGGTTTTGTTAAAAATAAGGTGATGGAATTTGTGGGACCCGGCGTGGAAAACTTGTCGGTGGAATACAGAAACGGCATTGATGTAATGACTACTGAAACCACATGTCTCAGTTCGATATGGAGGACTGACAGCAAAGTCCGTGACTACTTTGAACTGCATGGAAGGAAAGAGGATTATAAAGAGATGAATCCTGGAGATATTGCATATTATGATGGAATGATATGTGCAGATCTTTCAGAAATAAAATCCATGATAGCCATGCCTTTTCACCCCAGTAATGTGTACACTATTGAAGAATTCAATGCAAACCTTTATGATATACTGGACAAGGTAGAGAAAGACGCATGGAAGAGGATGTCAAACAAAAACCTTAAATTTTCATTGAAGGAAAAGGTAAGAAATAACAGGCTGTATGTGGAACAGGGATGTATAGCTGGATGTGCGGGAGGCAACTATGAAAATGTCTGTGAAGCTGCCAGTATATTGAAGGGCAAATCAATTGGGGATGATGAATTTACATTGAGTGTCTATCCGTCAAGTCAGCCTGTATATTATAGTTTAAGTCAAAACGGGATTGCCGCAGAGCTGATGCAGGCAGGGGCAATAGTCAAGACAGCTTTCTGCGGACCGTGTTTTGGAGGAGGTGATACTCCCGCCAATAATTCTCTCAGCATAAGACATACGACAAGAAATTTTCCAAACCGTGAAGGTTCAAGGCCCAATGAAGGACAGCTTTCCTATGTGGCACTTATGGATGCACGTTCAATAGCGGCTACAGCCGTTAACAGGGGATTTGTCACAGCAGCCACGGATATAGATGCAAATTACAATATACCTAAATATTATTTCAACAAGGCAATCTATGATAATCGTGTCTACAATGGAGTGGGAAAAGCAAACAGCGGCGAAGCCTTAAGGTTCGGTCCCAATATTAAAGACTGGCCTGAAATGGAAGCCATTACGGATGATGTGCTTTTGCAGGTGACATCTGTTTTATTGGATCCTGTGACCACGACAGATGAACTCATTCCATCGGGAGATACGTCAAGCTATCGTTCAAATCCCTATAAATTAGCTGAATTTACTCTTTTCAGAAAGGATCCGGGCTATGTAGGACGTTCAAAGAAAATCCAGGCTGCCGAAAAAAGAAGGATGGAAGGATTATCTCCGGAAGAGAATAATTCGGAACTGAAGTCAGTCTATGAAAAACTTTCAGCCCGTTTTAATGATTTCAATAAAGAAAATACACTGCTGGGAAGTACGATTTATGCCGTTAAGCCGGGAGATGGTTCTGCAAGGGAGCAGGCGGCAAGCTGCCAGAAAGTTCTTGGAGGATTTGCAAATATATCGAGAGAATATGCCACCAAGAGATATCGTTCGAACTTGATCAACTGGGGAATACTGCCTTTCATTATAAAAGAAGAAACGGAATTTAAATGTGGAGATTTTATATATTTTAAAGATATCACAAGCTCAATCAGGGAGAGAAAACCGGAAATCAAAGGATATCTTATAGGTGATGGGATAAAGGAAATATCCTTAAGCGTCGGCAGACTTACAGATAATGAAATTGAAATATTACTGTCTGGCTGCTTGATTAACTACAATAAGAATAAAATGAATAAATAATTATGGTACAGAACAAAATGAAAAAATTCTATTTCATTTTGTTCTGTACTTTTGTGTTTTACAGAATTGAGGACAGAATATTAAAAATTTTAAGGACTAATCCTGGTAGCTTTTTTCATTGTCCAATAAATATTGTATGAATAATTTGACTTGAGGCAATGAATAATATAATTTTTTATATAAGATATAGGTGCTGCGGGTGAAAGGAGTGCCGTCTGCAAAATATAGGCTTTTAATATACCCATTAAAGTTATTCAGACAAATTTTAGGGAGAATCGTCCACCCCAACCCTTCTTTAACAATATCCAAACAAGTTTCTATGTCATCAATCCAAAATTTTGTGTTTTCGATGGATAATCCGTTTTCTATAAGCCAGGTCTGTATTTTTGCCTGAAAAATACTGTCGACATGTCTTCCGATATATGTAAAAGAATCAAGAGGGCGGTTCATATTTTTATTATTGCATACGAAACATATTGGTTCTGTGTTCAATAATATTGATTCCTCATCCCATTTGTACTCCCCCCTCAAGACGGCTAGAGAGATCTCATCGTTTTCAAGTTTGTGATACAGATGTGTACTTTGATCGGTAACTATTTTGACATCAACATTTGGGAAAGCTTCTGTGTAGTTTTTTAAAACTTCAGGTAAACGATAATGGGAATAATTCAAAGAAATTCCAATATTTAAGGTTCCACCGACAAAATTATGGTTGGATTCTACCTGCTGGCGCATTAGATTCAAGGTGTTTGTTACATTTTTAATATAAGGTATTACACTTTCACCTAGAGGAGTAAATATAACACCCTTCTTAGAACGGATGATCAAATCAATACCCAAATCCCTTTCTATTTTTTTAATTCGTTTTGTTAATGCTGGCTGACTGATAAATAATTTCTCGGATGTTTTAGTAATGTTTTTTAATTTGTGCAAAGTTAAAATTATTTCGTAGTCCTTTTCATCCATAGTATCATTCCTTTTGGTTATGATTATCAATAAAATTATACTATTATACATTATTAAATTCAAGACATATAATGAAAATATAAGATATGCAATAGTGAATAAAAGCTGAAAATTAAATTTAAAAATTCATGAAATACACAAAAATGAAATAATCATTTTATAGTATCCGGATACTTAATTAGTAAAGTTTATTGAAAAGCGGAGGCAAGTTATTATGAAGAATGTAGATGCAGCTAAAGAGAAATTTGGCAAGCTTATTTTTTCTGAATTGGAAAGAATAGAAGATATTAAAGAACAGCAGGAATTTATAGATTTTAAAAAACTGGACAGGATTATTATAGGTATTGCACCAGGTGATGGTATTGGACCAATTATAATAAAACAGGCTAGACGAGTTTTGAATTTGCTTTTAAAAGATGCCATAAGATCAGGAAAAGTTGAATTGCGGGAAATAGAAGGGCTTACTATTGAGAACAGATCTGCGAAGATGCAGTCAGTTCCAGATGATGTCCTTGCTGAGATAAAAAAATGTCATGTTATATTAAAAGGACCTTCAACGACGCCTAGGGCAACGGATCCATGGCCTAACCTTCGAAGTGCCAATGCAACTTTAAGAAAAGAACTTGATTTGTTTGCAAACGTAAGACCTGTGTGCATACCGGAAAAGGGGATAGATTGGACTTTCTACAGGGAAAATATTGAAGGGGCGTACATATGGGGAAACAAGGGAATTCACGTTAATGATGATCTTGACATTGATTTTGTTGTGGAGACATCATTTGGTTCAGAAAGAATTGCGAGAGCAGCTTTTGAATTTGCAAAGAATAACGGTAAAACCAATGTTACAGTTGTAACGAAAGCCAATATCGTAAAGCTTACGGATGGGAATTTTATTAGTGCTTGTAAAAAAGTATCTAAAGATTATCCTGGAATAACCCTGGAAGAAAGATTTGTAGATGCGACAGCAGCAAAGTTGGCAGATCCAGAATTCAATCAAGGTCTTCAAGTGTTTGTTTTGCCCAATCTCTATGGTGATATTATTACAGATATTGCTGCAGAACTTCAAGGCGGACTTGGAACCGCCGGATCAGCTAATATAGGAACAAGATATGCTGTATTTGAAGCTATTCATGGTTCAGCACCATTTTTAATGAGTCATAACAGAGGTGAATATGCGGATCCAAGTAGTATTCTCAGGGCAACTGCCATGTTATTATCTTATATTGGATATAAGAAACAGTCGGAAAAGCTTACCAAAGCCTTAAATATTTGTGGTATAGAAGAAAGAAAGATTGTTATTACAAGTTTGAGGAAAGATGCGTCAACGGAGGAATATGGTGATTATGTTATTGAGACAATAGAAAAATTAGGGGATATTTAGTTTGAGGTACAGCAAGAGAGGAGGCACAGCCGGGTTTACCTACAGCCCGGCTAGAAGAGTATGGGTGTTGATGTAAAAGAAGAATCATTAAGATTACATAAAGAAAAACGTGGTACTATAGAGGTCGTTGGAACAATGCCTTTGAGAAATAGTGTGGATTTGGCGGTAGCTTATACCCCCGGCGTGGTAGGACCCTGTATGGAAATTGCCAAAGACGAGGAAAAAGCGTATGAATATACGATAAAGGGAAAGACAGTAGCTGTAGTTACAAATGGGACAGCAGTACTTGGACTTGGAAACATAGGACCTTCAGCGGGATTACCTGTAGTTGAAGGTAAAGCTTTACTACTTAAGAGATTTGCAAATGTAGATGCAATACCGATATGTTTGGATTCCACAGATCCCGATGACATAGTAAATACTATTAAGAACATTGCACCGGGATTTGGCGGAATACATCTTGAAGATATAAAAGCTCCGGAATGTTTTTATATTGAAGACAAGCTAAAGCAAGAATTGAATATACCCGTATATCATGACGATCAACATGGTACTGCTATTGCAGTTTTGGCGGGATTGTACAATGCCTTGAAAATAGTCAAAAAAAATATTAACAATATAAAAGTTGTCATAAATGGTGCCGGTGCCTCGGGTATTGCAACGGCCAAGCTTTTGATTTTAGCAGGAGTGAAAAATATAATACTATGTGACATAGATGGAATAGTCTGTGAAGGAGATAATTCATTGAACGAACCTCAAAGACAAATAGCAAGGGTGACGAATAGAAGCTTGGAAAAAGGAAGCTTAAAAGATGCCATAAAAAATGCAGATGTTTTTATAGGTGTCTCTGCTGGAAATGTTGTAACCGGTGAGATGATAAAACTCATGAATAGAGACAGCATAGTTTTTGCGTTAGCTAACCCGATACCTGAAATAATGCCTGGAGAAGCAAAAAAGTCAGGAGCAAGGGTTATAGCAACAGGAAGATCTGATTTTCCAAATCAGATAAACAATGTTTTGGTTTTTCCTGGAATTTTTAAAGGAGCCTTGAGTTCAAGAGTTAGGGAAATATGTGATGAAATGAAAATTGCTGCAGCTAAGGAACTTGCGAGTCTGGTAAAGAAGGATGAATTAAATGAAGATTATATAATACCGAGTGTATTTAATAAAAATGTCTGTGATGCGGTTGCCAGGGCGGTTATGAATACGGCACAAAAATAGTGAGGTAACAACTTAGTTATAGTTATATATTTATCAGTCTGGTGAGGAGATGATTGCAGTGGAGTATCTTAGCCTGAAAAAAGAAATAATAGATAATAAAGATTTTAAAAAATTAAGGGAAATAGAACAGTTCCTTTTAAAACAAGGGCTGCGGTTGGATAAAAATATAGAGTACACAATAGCAGTCTATGATGAAGATAAAATAGTTGCTACTGGTTCTTTCGAGAATAGCATTTTAAAATGTATAGCTGTGGATAAAAATTACAGAGGAATGGGAATATCAAATAAAATAATATCTGAATTGGTGGCAGAAGAGTATGTACGGGGGAACAATCATCTTTTTATATACACAAAACCTGATAATTATAATACGTTTGGCGACATGGGATTTTATAAAGTAGCACAAGTTCCGGGCGAAGTCATTTTACTTGAGAATGATCCCTGTGCTGTAGGTAGATTCGTAGAAAATCTGAAAAAAAAGAGGGTAGATGGGAAAGTGGTTTCAGCTATAGTTATGAACTGCAATCCGTTTACTTTAGGTCATGAGTACTTGATTGAAAAAGCTTCCAAAGAAAGTGATATAGTTCATGTATTTATAGTATGGGAGAACAAGTCCGTTTTCCCTTCCAATATAAGATATGAATTGGCGAGAAATGGGATAAGACATTTGAATAATGTAATACTTCATAAAGGTAAGGATTATGTGATTTCAAGTGCAACTTTTCCATCCTATTTTATAAAAAGACGAGATAAAGTAACTAGGATACAAGCACTTTTGGATATAGAAATTTTCACTAAATATATAGTGCCTGCATTGGGTATTACCAGGAGATATATAGGAGAAGAGCCGTTTTGTGATGTCACTGCAATTTATAATAATGTGATGAAGGAAGTTCTTTCACTTCATGGTATAGAAATTGTGGAAATTCCAAGATTTAGTAAAAAAAGAGAAATAGTTAGTGCATCAAAGGTAAGAGAACTTATAAGAGAAAGAAAGTTTTCGCAGGTAAAAGAATTAGTACCAGACAGTACCTATAGTTTTTTATGTTCAAAAAAAGCAATACCGATAATCGATAAAATTCAAAATAAATGAAGTCTAATATTAATATAGGAGGTTCACTTATGAAAATAAAAAAAGCTGCTATAGCAGGAACATTTGAATCCAGTGATATTACAGTATCAATACAGCCTAATTCTGAAAATGAGGTGTCTATAAGACTGAAAAGTTCTGTAGAAAAACAATTTGGGGATCAGATAAAAAAGGTCATATTGGATACTTTGAAAGAACTAGATGTAAAGAGTGCTAGTGTAGGTGTCAATGACAAGGGAGCTTTGGATTGCGTTATAAAAGCACGTGTGGAGACTGCAGTAATGAGGGCTGCAGAAGAGACAAAATTCAACTGGAAGGTGAGAAATTAATGTATAAGTTGAGAAGGACAATGATGTATGTACCGGGAAATAATCCAGGAATGGTTAAAGATGCACATATATATGGAGCAGATTCCCTGATGTTTGATTTGGAGGATTCGGTGTCACTGAATGAAAAAGACAGTGCCAGATTCCTAGTGTATAATGCATTGAAGTCCATAGATTATGAAGGTACGGAGAGAGTTGTAAGAATAAATGGCCTTGATACACCTTTCGGAATGGAGGATTTAGAAGCAATAGTGAGGGCACAACCTGATATCATAAGACTTCCCAAGACAGAGTGTGCACAAGACGTTATAGATGTGGAAAAGGAGATAGAAAGAATTGAAAGTGAAGCGGGAATACCTGTGGGAAAGACGAAGATTATGGCAGCTGTGGAAAGTGCCATAGGAGTCATGAATGCCTATGAAATAGCCACAGCAAGCAGGAGACTTATGGGAATAGCAATAGGAGCAGAGGACTATGTTACGAATTTAAAGACAACCCGTTCTCTAGATGGAATAGAACTTCTTGCAGGAAGAAGTCATGTGTTGTTGGCTGCTAGAGCAGCGGGAATATATGCCTTTGATACAGTATTTTCTGATGTAAACAATGAAGAGGGATTCATAAATGAAGTAAAATTAATAAAACAGTTGGGGTTTGATGGTAAATCCGTGATAAATCCAAGGCAGATTACTCCCGTTCACCAGATATATACCCCTTCACAAAAAGAAATAGATAAGTCTGTACGTGTTATAAGAGCTGCAAAGGATGCTAAGAAGAAAGGTTCCGGTGTAGTTTCACTGGACGGGAAAATGGTAGATAAGCCTATTATAGAACGTGCGCAGAGAGCTTTGATGTTGGCAGAAGCTTCAGGTATACGTGTGAGTGAAGGAGGAAATGACATTGACTAAAAATAAGATAGGAAGAGAAATACCAGATTACATAGATGGAATAGGAAATCTGATACCTTATGAAGGACTGTTTAGCTTTAAACCAGCCAAAAGAAAATTTTCAAAGAAAATATCCAGTATAAAACCTGGGGAGGGCAAGCTTGTTGAAAGTATAAAGGAAGCAATAATAAAAACTGGATTGAAGGATGGTATGACAGTATCATTCCACCACCATTTCAGGGCTGGAGATTATGTGCTGAATATGGTTATGGATGTCATAGCCGAAATGGGAATTAAGAATTTGACTTTAGCTCCAAGTTCTTTAAGTACTGTACATGAGCCTTTAATTGAGCATATAAAAAATGGAGTTGTTACAAAAATCACGACAAGTGGAATTAGAGGACCTTTGGCAGAAGCTATATCAAAGGGAATTCTGGATATACCAGTTATAATACGTTCCCATGGTGGAAGAGCAAGAGCTATAGAAGCTGGTGATTTAAAAATAGATGTTGCATTTTTAGGAGCACCAAGTTGTGATGATTATGGAAATGCTAGCGGATGTACAGGCAAATCTTTCTGCGGCTCATTGGGATATGCTAAAATAGACGCGGAATATGCGGAAAAAGTAGTGCTTATTACGGATAATTTAGTGCCATATCCCAATGTACCTGCAAGTATAGAACAAAATAATGTGGATTATGTAGTTAAGGTTGATGCCATAGGAGATCCTAAGGGGATAGCATCCGGAGCGACAAGATATACGAAAAATCCGAGAGAACTTTTGATTGCACAGTATGCAGCTGAGGCAATAGAAGCTTCGGGATATTTTGTACCAGGATTTTCGATTCAGAGTGGTTCCGGGGGAGCATCTCTGGCAGTAGCAAGATTTTTAAGGGAAAAAATGATTGAAAAAGATATTAAGGCCAGTTTTGCATTAGGTGGAATTACAGGTCAATTTGTAGAAATGCAGAAAGAAGGTCTTATTTCAAAAATCTGTGATGTACAGAGTTTTGATTTAATAGCAGCAAAATCCATAGGGGAAAACCCCAATCACTATGAAATAAGTTCATCATTATATGCCAACCCTCACAATAATGGATGTATTTCAAATAAATTGGACATAGTTATATTAAGTGCACTTGAAGTGGATACAGATTTCAATGTGAATGTAATTACGGGGTCTGATGGAGTTATAAGAGGAGCATCAGGAGGACATTGTGATACTGCAGCGGGAGCAAAACTTGCCATGATAGTTTGCCCGCTTATTAGAGGAAGGATACCCACTGTAGTAAAAAAGGTAAATACTGTAGTAACTCCAGGAGAGACAGTAGATGTAGTAGTTACAGATAGAGGGATAGCAGTAAATCCTCTTAGGAAAGATTTGATTGATAAATTTAAGAAAACAAAATTACCGGTATGTACTATAGAGGAATTGCAAGAGAAGGCAGAGAAAATTACGGGAAAGCCTAGACCTATAGAATATGGCGATAAGATTGTAGGTATAGTTGAGTACAGAGACGGTACTATTATTGATGTTATCAGAGAAGTGAAATAGTCGGGGCGGTGATTATGAAAGATACGGGCAATATCCTTAATGAAATACTTGAAGCTAAAGAAAGAAGGGTGCAAATTCAAAAGGATCTACTGGATGTATTTGAAAACACATTGATTTCTTTTACATTGAATATACCAGGTGTGGAAAAAAACAATAAATTTTTTGCTAAACTTCATAAAAAGGGGATTTGCTTGCTTGAAAAGGAATTAAAAAAGTACAATATGAAAATACTTCATAAAATGTTGAATGTTTCTGCTGCTGGACCTGAGGCATTTTTAAATGTAAATGCAGATGCGTTTGCTGTAAAAAAAGTCACTGTATTTATTGAAGAAAACCATGAGTTGGGAAGGTTGTTTGATTTTGATGTATTTACTAAAACCGGAGAACAAATTAGCAGGACAGAATTAGACTTTCCGGAAAGAAAATGCCTGTTGTGCAATAATAATGCAAAGGTATGTGGAAGGAGCAGAAGGCATTCTACAGAGGAACTTTTGAATAAGATCTATGAATTGATAGATGAATTTTTATAACTGAAAATAGTGAAGCTGCTGAAATAAAGGAGAACAGGAATACGTTCTTCTTTATTTCTCATATCTGTCTAGTTCAGGAAGCTGTCTGAGAATGTCAAAAAATAATGACTTATTTGAAGTTATTAATGATATATGGAGAAAAATAATATGAAAAATGAAAAAAAATTTGCAGTAAGTGAAGTTTCTATGATAATTGGGAGCTTTGCAATACAAGCAATGCTTTATGAAGTAGCCTGTTATCCATCGCCGGGATTGGTATCACCGGTATCCAATGGGGCACATAATGATATGAATTATTATACATTTATTGATAGTACATCTGTATTAAGTAGATACTTGGTTCAATTTGTACAGGAGGGATATGCAAATAACTCTTATGAATGTATTTTTAACAGAATAAGATCTATTGGAGTTAAAGCGGAAGAGGACATGTTTTTAAAAACGAAGGGTGTCAATACCCATAAGGGAATGCTGTTTTTAATAGGAGTATGTTGTGCTGCAGTGGGAAAAGCTATTTATGAAGGAAAAAAGTTTTATGAAATTAGAAATATTATAAAGCAGATGACAAAAGGAATAGTTTCAAAAGAACTTCTTACTTTGAGAGATAAAAAGAATTTAAGTCATGGAGAAAAATTATTTATTAAGTATAAAACAGAAGGTGTACGTGGGGAAGTGGAAAAAGGAATCCCTACAGTGTTTGATTTTTCTCTTGATTTTTATAAGAGAAATATGGATTTAACTATTAATAATAGATTGGTACATACCCTTATCGGGATAATGCAAATTTGTGATGATTCAACTATAATATACAGACATTCCATTGGGGTTTTACAACAGGTAAAGGAAGAAGCTAGAGAAACGCTTTTAATTGGGGGGATGAAAACAAATAAAGGTAGAAAAAAAATAAATGATCTTTGTAATGAATTCATAGAGAAGAACATAAGCCCAGGAGGAAGTGCTGACTTACTAGGGATAACAGTATTTCTTTATTTGGTAGAACAGTATATGAACGATTTAGTATAAGTTGGAAGAGAGGTAAATTAAATTGATTGGTGTGAAAAATGGT
>NZ_JBGFFE010000014.1:0-81396 GCF_041224415.1 Clostridium lapidicellarium
GCATCGGAGCTTAACAAGATTGTAGAGAAGTTGAATGAGGAGACGTGCAAGTTCAAGATACAGGAAGATGATGTCAAGGTTAAAGCAAAGACTGACAGAAAATAATATTTTGATAAGAAAGGACCTTGAATTTATTCAGGTTCTTTCTTATTATATACAGTAGAACTTAATGTAAATTGTAAATTGTGAATTGAATAAAAGTGGAGGTAAATATATTGATTTTTATATCGACAGTATTGCATTGTGAAGCAGAGCCTTTTATAAAGAAATTTTCTTTGAAAAAAGACAGGAATATAAAAAAGTTTCAGGTTTTTAAAAACAACGAGATTGTAGTCATAGTGAGTAAAAAAGGTGCTGTTAATGCTGCCAGCGCCTGTGCTTATGCTGCAGGTAAATTTGACATGGATGAATATGACATCTTTATAAATGTGGGGCTGTGTGTAAGCAGAAATAGAAACTTGAAAAAAGGCACTGCAGTGCTTTGCAATAAGATAATGGATAGTGATACAAATAGTGATTTTTATCCTGATATGATATTTAAACACCCTTTTGAAGAAGGGTGTCTGGAAAGTTTCCCAGGTGTTTTGGATAATAAAAAACTTGAAAAATCAAAGGGAGATATTTTGGATAAGGAAGGGGCCGCTTTTTTTCAATCCGCATCCATATTTCTGCCCGCTCACAGAATTTACTGCTTGAAAATAGTGTCGGGATATTTAAGCAGCGGTACTCTGGAGGAGAGAGAAAAAGGCAGTTTGGTTGGGAAAAATATAGAGGAAATCTGCAAGTGGATGTATGATGTCGCCAGGGGGTGTGGAAAGCCTAAAAATGTACTTGATGAGAGAGATATGGATTATATAAATGAAATTATATCCAATCTCAGTTTGTCGGTATCCATGCAGGAAAAACTCAAAAAATTGGCCAGAGCCTATAAAATAAGGAATGGTGATTTACTGCTTGCCCTGGAGCCATTTACACAAATTTGCTGTAAAACTAAGAGGGAGGGGAAGGTATACTTTGAAAAACTTGAACAACAGCTTAATTTCATCTAGGTTTTCTCATATTTATGTAGAGGACAGAATCTTCCAAAATGAAAATACCAGGGCTATTCTTTCAAAATTTAAAAATTCAAGGGTAATAAGGATAAAACATTACAAGGATATTTTCTGCAGACATAATCAGACATTTTCGGTTCAAAAAGAATCTGCCAAATTGATATTGGCCTATAATGATGGAAATTTAATCTATAAGGGAGCTAAAGTCTGTAATGATTTTGGAAACAAATATTTTTATTATACGTCTTCTATTATAAATTGCATTTATGATTGCGAGTACTGCTATCTTCAGGGGATGTATTCCTCGGCAAATATAGTTATATTTGTCAATATAGAGGATATTTTTGCCCAGGTAGACCGTATCTTGAAGAGACACCCGGCATATATCTGCATATCCTATGATACAGATATGATGTCTTTTGAAAATATAACTGGATTTTTACATAGATGGTTGAAGTTTGCTGAAAAAAGAGACAATTTAAAGGTAGAAATTAGAACAAAAAGCTCTAATTTTAAAAGTATGGAGAATATCAAACCTATAGATAATGTGATACTTGCGTGGACAATTTCACCGGATGAGATTGCCCGAAAATATGAGCACAGGGCACCAACTTTGGATTCAAGGCTAAAATCGGCAAAAAATGCTCTGGACAGAGGATGGAAAGTCAGAATATGTTTTGATCCGGCACTATATGTTAAAAATTGGGATAGATATTATAAAAAATGTATCGAAAAAACTTTTAAAATTATTCCAGCAGAAAAAATACAGGATATCAGTATAGGAGTTTTTAGAATTTCAAAGAATTATTTTAAAAACATGATGAGATCGAACACTCAGTCATTTTTACTCTCTTATCCTTTTAAAGTGCAGGAAGGTGTATGTACCTACTCGAAGATGCACTTTAAAAGTATGATGGATTTTATTTATGGTATAGTTTTGAATTATGTTGGGGAAGATAAAATATTTGTACAATAACGTGATAGATGTGTATTTTATATTATGTTCTACTATAGTATAATGTAATTGTTAAAATAACTACAATTAAGGGAGTGGTTAAAAATGTCCAGAATTATCATTTCTCCGGGAAAATATATACAGGGTAATGGAGAGCTCAATAAGATAGCAGATTATGTCAAGGAACTCGGTGACAGTTTTTTTGTAATAGCTAGTGAAAATGGTATCAAAAGGACAAGAGGCAAGATAGAGGAGAGTTTCAAGGGAAAAAACTGTTCATTGAATTTTGAATCTTTTAATGGAGAATGTTCTAAAAGCGAAATAGATAGATTACGCAAGAAAATGGAACAGAATGGCAGCAATGTGGTAATTGGTGTAGGTGGGGGAAAGATATTTGACACTGCAAAGGCAGTGGCATATTATGCAGGTACTCCAGTTGTAATAGTTCCCACTATAGCGGCTACTGATGCACCTTGCAGTGCGCTTTCTGTAATATATACGGATGAAGGTGTGTTTAGCGAGTATTTGGTACTTCCTAGAAATCCGGATATAGTGCTTGTGGATTCATCGATAGTGGCCAAAGCTCCGGTAAGACTTCTTGTTTCAGGGATGGGAGATGCCCTTGCAACCTATTTTGAAGCCAGGGCCTGCGTCAGATCCGGGGCAGTTACCATGGCAGGAGGTAAAGTTACAAAAGCCGCCTTTGCACTTTCAAGACTGTGCTACGATACGCTGCTTGAAGATGGGCTTAAGGCCAAATTATCTGTTGTAAATAAAGTGTCTACAAAGGCATTGGAAAATATAATTGAAGCAAATACCTATCTGAGTGGAATTGGATTTGAAAGCAGTGGACTGGCAGCTGCCCATGCCATTCATAATGGATTTACGGCAATCAGGGAATGCCATAATCTATATCATGGAGAAAAAGTTGCTTTTGGGACTTTAGTTCAATTGATTCTTGAAAATAGTCCTGCGGAGGAAATAGGGGAGGTAATAGATTTTTGCGTGGAATTAGGGCTTCCAATTACGCTGGAGGATCTTGGAATCAATGAAATAAATAAGGATGATATAATGAAAGTGGCGGAGATTTCCTGCGGCAAAAATGACACTATGGGAAATATGCCTTTTGAGGTAACAGAAGAAGATGTCTATTCTGCAATACTTACTGCGGATGAATTCGGGAAAATGTATAAGTAGGATAATAAATAACTGCCAGTTTTTGATTTAAATCAGAAACTGGCAGTTATTTGTTTGTAGACTATGATGTTATGACTACAAATAAATTAGACTTTAGACTATTGTAAGGTATCCAATGTGAGTTCAGTTATTATTTTTGCAAGTATGCTTTCAGCGCCTTCATTTAAATTTATATGTGTTTTCATTATTCCGTCATAGCTTCCATGGGTAAATTCATCCACCAAAATCTTGTTTCTAGAATTTTTTCCGCAAAACCATTCATAGCAGGCATATGCCTTGTCAAGATATTTTTGATTTTTGAATATTTTATATGCTTCTGTATACATGATGCACATACCGCAGGCTTCTATGGGTTGTTCGTCAAATTCGGAAGGAGCTGAATCTCCTTTTTTAAACCAGGTGTTGCTGCCTATGGGTTTGAAATATCCCTTTGCAAAGCAGAGCTTTTCCAGAAAATTCAATGACTCAAGTGCAATATCCAAATAGTATTTATTGCCTAAAATGTTTCCGCTTCTCAATAGGCTGCATGGAAGTATTGCATTCCCGTAAGTCAGGCTGTCTTCGAACCAATGCCATGAATTTTCAGAATGAGTTTTAAAACTATCTATGAGATACTGACATATATTTATTATTTCACTTTTTGCAATGTTCATCAGATCTTCCATATTTTTTACCGGTACATTGTTGACTTTTGAAATTTCAATACCGTTTAAATATCTATCCATAGGTTCTTTCATAACACCAGAGTTGTTTTTCCTTTCCAAAACCTTGTAAATAAGGTTTAATCCCAGCAGTGAATAGACTTTCCCCTTTATATTGGTCAATGAATTTATATTGGGAAGCGCCCTGTATATCATGGTTAAAGCTGCAGATTTTATGGATTGTGGTACACTTTCCGACTTGAAGGTATATCCAAGCGCCCACAGGCACCTTCCAAAACAGTCTTGAGATCCTTCTTCCTCTATAAAATTTCTATTGTAATCCATGAAATTTTTAAAAGTACCTTTTTTATTTTGGGCATACAACAAAAATGAACTGTATGTCAATAATAATTTTAAATATTTTTTGCTTTTGAATTTTTCATAGAGCATTACAGCTGTAATTAAAGCTCTTGAATTATCATCTGTAGTGTAGCCGGAGTTTGGATCAGGCACTGAAAATACACTGTGCTGGATGATTCCCGTATCATCCGTTGCTATAAAAAGTGGTACTGAGTTTTCTTCTTCAAAAATACGCATTTTTTACACCACCTGCTTTGTAATTTTACTGGTTTTAATTGTGTTTGAAAACAGATTCTCATATTGTTGTGCTACATAAGGCCATTTCATTTTTTTACCTGTATTAAACATCTTTTTTTCCATACTTTTCCTGGCCGTTGGATTATTCAACAGGTATAATATGGCTTTTGCCAGAGAGCTTGAATCCTTTGATTTGGCAAGCATTCCCCTTCCATCCTTTAACATTTCCTTGGCATATCTGTAGGGAGTTGAAACTATTACTTTTCCATATCCTGCGGCATAAGCCAGTGTACCGCTTACTGCTTGTTCAGTTGCCAGATAAGGTGTTACATATATGTCGGACAGTGTTAAATACTGTACTATTTCCTTTTTTGTAAGATATTTATTTACAAAACGTACGTTATCTTCTATATGAAGCTCTGAAACTAAATTTTGTAATTTGGTTCTGTAACTTTCTCCATGGGCTTTTCGTACACAGGGATGAGTTTCACCTAGTATTAGATAAAGTACCTTAGGATGGGTTTCAACTACCTGACTTATGGCTTCAATGGCATATTCTATTCCCTTCCCGGGATCCAGAAGCCCAAATGTGCTTATTACATTTCTGCCTTTGCAGTCTAATTTTTCTTTTAGGGTCTTTTTACTTTCTACGGCAATATCAGGTACACCGTGAGGTATTACTGCAATTTTATTTTCCGGTATGTCATACACTTGATTTAAGATTCCTATGGAATTTTCTCCCATGGTGATTATTTTCTTGCTTTTACTGCCCAATACTTTGAGTATTTCTCGCTGGTTTTTATTTGGTTTTGAGAGTATGGTATGAAGAGTTGTTATAAATGGGATTTTCAAATTGTTTATAAAATCCAGTAAATATTCTCCGCAGTCTCCTCCGTATATTCCGTATTCATGTTCTATAACCACTAAATCCGTGTTGGAATTATTTATTGAATTTGCAAGACGTATATAGGATTTTCTGTCAAACTGATTTAAGACAAAAGATACCTCATTTCCGTACTTGTAATTTTCATCGTTTATGGCAGCTATTTTATAATTGTCAGAAGGAAATTTGTTTTTTAGATTTTTGATCAAATCAGCAGTAAAAGTGGCTATTCCACACGCTCGGGGAGGATAAGTACTTAAAAAAATTATATTTTTACTCAATGGTATTCACCTCTTTAGTTTTTTTATATAGCAAGTAGATTGTTATTATCGTAATCATTTGAAACCTGTGCTGTGTTGAGCAATTTGCAATATTTGTCTATAGTACAATCTGATCCTATTATGGAATTTGCTATATTTACATTTTCGTTTATCTTTATTCTGTCCCAAAGGACACTTCTACTTATAGTACTCATCTTGTTTATTTGACAATTGCTTCCTATAACTGTATAAGGTCCTATTTGGGCGCCATCATCAATAGAGGAATTATTCCCTATGAATACCGGCCCTACTATTTTTGCGTTTGGTGATATTCTTACATTTTTATTTTTAAAGATTATGTTTTTTATATCTGAAATATTATTGGTTTTTCTGAATTTATTGCAGCTGCTGTGAAGTATATCTATATGAGCCTGTATATATTTTTTCAAAGTTCCCACGTCAATCCAATAGTCATTGTACTCATAAGCAGCCATTTTATAGTGCTTTTCAAGCAGCAGCGGGTAAATGTCCTTTTCTATTGAAATTACCTTATTTTTTGGAATTTCTTTAAAAACTTCCGGCTCAAATACATAAGCTCCAGCATTTATCCATTTTGAATCTGTTTCTCCTGCTTTTGGCTTTTCTTTAAAGGCATTTATATATTTATCGTGGCCAAATTCTATAACTCCATATTGAGAAGGATCTTTAACTTTTGTCATTGCAATGGAAACCGAAGCTCCCTTCTTCTTGTGGAATTTTACAAAATCTCTATAAGATATGTTGTCTACTATGTCGGAATTCAGAACTATAAATGTGTCATCAAAAAATTTTTCGGAATTTTTTATAGCACCGCCTGTTCCCAGTGGGATATCTTCAGAAACGTAGTCAATTTTTACTCCTAATTTTGACCCGTTATTTAAATAGTTTTTAATGTAATTTGATTTATAGCATGTACTCAGAACTACTTCAGTAACTCCTGATTCCTTCAACTTTGTTATCACTCTCTCTATGAGCGGTTTTCCCATAATTGGAACCATGGGCTTTGGTAACTTGTTTGTCAGAGGCCTTAATCTAGTACCTTTACCCCCAGCTAAAAGTAATGCTTTCATATTGATTCCTCCCTTGTGTTAATTAAATTTCTTATATTGAATAAACATTCCTGCTTGTTTTAATAAGAATGTTATTTCCCAAATAAATTTAAATTATCACACATAACTTTATTATATTAATGGAAAGCATGTTATATTCATGAATAGTATTTTGTCAGGTAACATTTATAACTATTGCTGTGCCCTGCATAACATAATGGAGGACCAGTTTAAGATATGAATTTAAAGTTATGGAATTTAAGAATGTTTCAAATTACCATGATATTATCAGTATTCACTGCCATGAATTGCTAGTAAATTTATTGTAGTATAATAAA
The DNA here is from genome assembly GCF_041224415.1 of Clostridium lapidicellarium. NCBI lineage: Bacteria > Bacillati > Bacillota > Clostridia > Eubacteriales > Clostridiaceae > Clostridium > Clostridium lapidicellarium. The sequence continues at coordinate 7,012 of NZ_JBGFFE010000014.1, forward strand.
TTTATTATGTCAACAACAAATTTTTCTTTTAATTTATATTATTTACTGTTTATCCATGGAATGTAATCAATTTTGAGGCTTAATTGCAATTAAAATTCAAAAATAATGTTATAATAGAAAATATGATAATATTAAGTTGTTTTAAGGGGGATTTTTATGAAAAAGAAAATTGGCGTATTCATTATGGCTTTAGTGCTTGTAATATCCACTTTATTTGCAGCAGGCTGCTCCGGCAGTACGGACAGTACTTCGTCTGACAATTCCAAAAATCAGGCCATAAGGATTGCGGCTCTGAAAGGTCCTACTGGAATGGGAATGGCAAAACTTATGGAAGACAAACAGGATTATAACATAACTTTATATGATTCACCGGATCAAATAACCTCTAAACTTATAAATGGAGAGTTAGACGGGGCAGCGGTTCCTTCAAACCTGGCTTCTATTTTATACAATAAGACTAAAGGTGCGGTTAAAGTGGTCGGCATAAACACCCTGGGCGTTTTATACATTGTGGAAAATGGCAGTGCAGTGAAAAATATAGCGGATTTGAGAGGAAAAACCATTTATTCCAGTGATAAGGGTGCTGCTCCTGAATTCATATTGAATTACATATTGAGAAAAAATGGACTTGAACCGGGAAAAGATGTAATTGTAGATTATAAAATGAATCACAGTGATTTGGCAGCGGCAGTGTCGTCCCAAAAAGTCAATTTGGCAGTACTGCCGGAACCTTTTGTAACTACTGTAAAAATGAAGGACAAAAGCCTGCAGGTACCTATAAATTTAACTGAAGAATGGAATAAAGCTTCGGGTGGACAAAGTAAGCTGGCTATGGGTACTATTGTTTTCAGAAAATCATTTATAGATAAAAGGGGAAAAGATTTAGATAAGTTTTTAAGTAAATATAAAGATTCCGTTAATTTTGTAAATTCAAACAAATCAGAGGCTGGAAAACTGATTCAAAAATATGGTATATTACCAAAGGCCAAAGTTGCTGAAATGGCTATACCGAGGAGTAATATGGTCTTTATAAATGCGAAAGATGGGAAGCAAATTCTTCAGAAATTTTATGAAGTTTTATACCAGAGCGATCCAAAATCCGTTGGAGGAAAGATACCAGATGAAAATTTCTATTACAGTGGAAACAACGGCAATTAAAAAATTATGCATACTTCTTTTTTGGCTGTTTGTGTGGGAGCTTTGCTCTCTTTTTATAGGTAATTCGCTTATTCTCCCATCGCCTTTTGAAGTTATAAAAACACTTTTTATTCTTGCACGGGGAACTTATTTCTGGAAAAGTGTATTTAGCAGCATAGTGAGGGTGATTTTAGGAATTTTGATATCAATAGTCATAGGCATTGTATTGGGGGTAATTGCAGGTTTGAATAGACTTGTAGAGGAGATTTTGGATCCTCTTATAATTACAATGAAGGCAACTCCCGTTATGTCAATAATTATTATAGCCTTGATTTGGTTTACTTCATCCCATGTGGTTATTTTTACAGCTATTTTAATATGTTTTCCCATAGTATACACAAATGTTATTCAGGGAATAAAATCGGTGGATAAAGGTTTGATTCAGATGGCAAATGTATATAAAGTCAAAGGGAAGTATCTGCTGAAAGACATATATCTTCCCAGCATAAAAAATTATATTGTATCTGGCATATTGATGTGTCTTGGAATTGGATGGAAAGTATCGGTGGCCTCAGAGGTATTGAGTACACCTAATTACTCCATAGGATTGAATATTTTAAATTCTAAGACAACCCTTGAAACTCCCGAGTTGTTTGCATGGACTATTGTAGTTGTTATACTGAGTTTCACTTTTGAAAAGATATTCAAGTATTATTTATCCAAAAATTGTGCGATCTAGAGAGGATATTTTTTATGAAAGATGACGATAGATATGAAGTTATAATTAGGAATTTGAATAAATCCTATGGCAAATTGTCTGTATTTACGGATTTGAGTCTCAACTTTTTAAAGGATAGAATTACGGTTGTATTTGGACCTTCCGGCTGTGGAAAAACTACTCTTTTAAACATTATAAGTGGAATTGAAAAAGATTATAATGGAGAGGTATATTTGCAGAGCAATAAAATATCCTATGTTTTTCAGGAAGACAGGCTTATTTCACATCTTGATGTATATGAAAATGTGGCTTTTGTATTGAAGTCCAATATGAATAAAAATAAGGTCCAATCAACCGTAAATAGATTTTTGAATATGGTTGAATTGTGGGACTGCAGAGATAAATTTCCCCGGGAGCTAAGCGGAGGTATGAAGAGAAGGGTTGCGCTTGCCAGAGCTTTTGCCTATGATAGTGATTTGCTTTTGATGGATGAACCTTTTAAAGGGCTGGATAGTAGATTAAAGGGTGACATAATAAATAAGTTTTTATTGCTCTACAGGGAAAATAAAAGAACAGTTATATTGGTAACTCATGATAAGGAAGAGGCGAACAAACTGGGAGATATAATTTATTCACTGGATTGAATGGGGGCATTGATTAATTTTAATTGTTGTAGTATTATGAGTGTTGGTTTGGAAGTGTAAAATCAAATAATTTTACAATGATCCCGGGGGTGCTGGTGTTACTGGCTGAGAGTAGGAATTTAATTCTTAGACCCTAAATTGTACCTGATCTGGTTAATGCCAGCGTAGGAAGAGGTTACATTTTAAGTTAGCCAAATAAAGGTACAAACATTTGAGAGTTTGTACCTTTTTTATCCGAACAATATTAATATCAATTGACAATTAGCAGTTGATAGTTGTCAATTGTTAATTATCAACTGTAAATTGTAAATGGGGTGGTTATATGAAAACATCTGCAAGATTATACAAAAGTGTAAATACTATATGGGACTCTTATTACAGACATCCCTTTATAAAGGGAATGGCAGATGGAAGTTTGAAAGTGGATAAATTTAAGTTTTACATGATTCAGGACTACATATATCTTCTGGATTATGTAAAAATATATGCACTTGGAATAGTCAAAGCCAAGGATGAGAGAACTATGCAGGGCTTTTCAAAGATGGTGGACAATATATTGAACGGCGAGATGGATATACACAGGAGCTATATGAGAAGACTTGGTATTACAAGAAAGGATATAGAGAATACCGAAGCTAGTATGGAGAATATTTCCTACACGAATTACATGTTGTCGGTTTCACAGCTGGGAGATTTGACTAATTTAACGGCTTCCCTGCTGGCCTGTATGTGGAGTTATTTCTTAATTGGCAGTAAGCTGAGCAAAATAAAAGGAGCTGTTGAAAATAATTTTTATGGACAGTGGATAAGGGGGTACTCTTCAAAAGACTATGAAAGAGAAACTAAGTGGTTGATTGATTTAATCGACAGGCTGACTGTGAATATATCTGAAAATAAATTTAAGGAACTGGAGAAAATTTTTATAAATACCAGTAAATATGAAAGCATGTTTTGGGATATGGCATACAATAAGGGGATGTAATTTGTAATTATGCTGGAATTTAAAAATATAAGTTTTAAATATGACGAAGACCCTGATTTCATAATAAAAAATCTGAGTTTCAAGGTAAATAAAGGTGAATTTATAAGCATAGTGGGTCCCAGCGGATGCGGCAAGAGTACTATATTCAGGCTTATTTGCAAATTGGAGAAACCATTTGAAGGTGATATATTCCTGGAAGGCAGAAATATAAATACTTTAAAAGGAGGCTATATAGGGTATATGCCCCAGAATGATCTTTTGATACCCTGGAGAACTATACTTCAAAATTCTTCACTGCCTCTTGAAATCAAGGGTGGAGATATAAAAAAGGCCAGGCATGAAGCGGAAAAAATGCTTCAGGATTTTGGCCTGGAAAAGTATAAGGATAAATTTCCGAAGGATTTGTCAGGTGGTATGCGCCAGAGGGTGTCTTTTACGAGAACTCTTCTTACAGGTTCTAAGGTACTTCTTTTGGATGAACCTTTTAGTGCATTAGATGCGATAACGAGGCTTTCAATGCAGGAGTGGCTTCTGGATAAGTGGTCAAAACTGAATAAAACCATATTGTTTATAACTCATGATGTGGAAGAAGCTCTTTTTTTATCTACTAGAATATTTGTGACGGATGGAAGCCCCATAAGAAAATTCAAGGAAATAAAGATGAATCTGGGTTATCCAAGAAAAAGAGATATGATTGATACTCCTGATATTCTGAAAGTAAAATCAAAACTTATAGAAGAACTTAAAAAGGGGGCAAAATTTTGAAAAAATATAGATCCTCCATAATAATAAGCATATTGTTTTTTGCAGCATGGGAGGGAATTGCCAGATATATAGATGCGATGTATATACTTCCCTCGCCTACGGTGATAATAAAAAAAATATGGGAATTAAAAGATATCTTATTTTTGGTTCATTTGCCCGCAACCCTTAGTGTGACTCTTGAAGGACTTGGCATATCCGTAGTATTTGGTGTACTTCTTGCTGCTGCCATGAATATCAGCGAAAAAATACAGAGGGCTCTCTATCCAATTGTAATTGTAACTCAGACAGTTCCAATAACTGCACTTGCTCCAATATTTGTGCTGTGGTTTGGATATGGAATATGGAGCAAGGTACTGGTTACAATACTTATAACATTTTTTCCCATAACAATAAATGTATATGACGGACTTCGCTCTACAAGAAAAGATATGGAAGAACTTCTTTTTACCTATGGTGCCAGTAAAAAAGACATATTTATAAAGTTGAAATTCCCGGCATCGCTTCCCTATTTCTTTTCTGCACTTAAAATAGCAGTACCGCTGAGTGTGGTCGGTGCAGCTATAAGTGAATGGCTTGGGGCACAGGCAGGTCTTGGATATTTTAGCAAGAGGATGATGACACAGCTGGACGGCGCTGGAGTTTTTGCACCTATTGTAATATTATCTGTAGTCGCACTTATTATGGTTAAAATCATAGGTATTCTTGAAAATAAAATAGTGAAAGGAAGGAATGAAGCTTGAAGAAATCAAAAGTTTTGGCTTTTATGCTGTCAGTCCTGATAGTGGTGAGCTTAACAGGATGCGGCAGCAAATCGCCCCAGAGCAGCAGTGGAAAATTGGAAAATGTGGATTTGGTGCTTGATTGGTATCCGAATGCCATACATAGTTTTATATATGCGGCCATTGAAAAAGGGTATTTTAAAGAGGAGGGACTTAAAGTAAACATTAAGTTTCCGTCCGATCCTACAGATCCGCTTACCCTTCCGGCGGCGGGCAGGGCAACTCTTGGGATTTATTATCAGCCGGATCTTATAATTGCAAGGGCCAACCAGGGTGTGCCTGTAAAATCTGTCGGAGCAGTAGTACACACTCCTTTGAATGTAATAATAGCTTTAAAATCAAATAATATAAAATCTCCTAAGGATCTTCAGGGAAAAACTGTGGGTTATTCGGGAAATCCACTTAACACTGAATATGTAAAAACCATGGTTAAAAAGGATGGCGGAAATCCGGGAAATGTTAAAATGGTAGATGTGGGATTTGATCTCCTATCGTCAATGGTAACTAAAAAGGTAGATGCTACTACGGGAGGTCTTATAAATCACGAGGTCCTCATGATGGAAAATGAAAATCATCCTGTGAATTATTTTGATCCCTCTAAATATGGAGTGCCTAACTATTATGAAGAAGTATTTGTAACTAGTGACAAGACTCTTAAAGAAAAACCTGAAACCATTAAAAAATTCATGAAAGCTGCACAAAAGGGTTTTGAATATACAAAGAATAATCCAGATAAGGCTTTGAAAATACTTATGGACAACCAACAAAAAGGGAGTTTTCCCCTTAAGGAAAATGTAGAAAAGAAAAGTTTAAGCATACTTCTGCCTAAAATGGAATCAAAAAATGAACCTTTTCTGAGTCAGGATAAAAGTGTATGGCAGAACAATATAAACTGGTTTAGAAAACAGGGACTTTTGAAGAAAAATGTAAATCCAGAAGATTTTTATGTAAATATTCTGGTAGAAGATAAGTGATGTTTGAAACTTAAAAAACTTGATGCTGAAGAGGCAGAGAACTTAAAAGGGTTAATAGGATGAATTAATGCACCTATTGACCCTTTTATTAGTTTTTTTGTGATCTTTTTAAAGCTAAAGTGCCCGGTTGATGATAAAGTGGACATTGGTATAATATTTGCTCGTTGCAGTTATTGTGAGATAGTTTGCCAGTAATGTTTTGCACGAGAGCTGAAGGAGGAGAAGTATGGTATTTAAGAATTTTGCAGAATTGATTAAAAGTGTTCAAGGTTCTAGAAAAAGAAAAAGAGTGGCAGTAGTTGCTGCACAGGATGAGCATACTTTGATGGCTGTATTTAAAGCAAAAAGAAACAGTATTGCAGAGCCCATATTGATAGGTGACAAAATAAAAATAGAGGGAGTTCTGGAAAAATTGAAAGAACGCCTGGATGATAGTACAATTATTGACGTGGAAAATGACAATGCTGCGGCAGAGAAGGCTGTAGAATTTATACATCAGAATAAAGTGGATTTTATTATGAAGGGGAAAATCCAGACTTCTGATATTTTAAAAGCAGTGGTAAATAAAGAAAAAGGACTTGGAACAGGGAATGTTATGTCTCATTTTGTCTTTAATGAAGTTCCTAATTATCACAAATTAATGGTAACTACAGATGGTGGAATGATGATGTACCCAAATTTGGATGAAAAAAGGCAAATTATTGAAAATGCTGTCAACACACTTATTGCCATGGGGTATGAAAATCCCAAAGTTGCTGTTTTGGCTGCCGTTGAAAAGGTTAATCCTAAGATGCCCGAGTCCGTTGATGCATATATATTGAAAAAAATGAACAGAAGTGGAAAAATCAAAAATTGCATTGTAGAAGGACCTATTTCTTATGATTTGGCCGTGAGCAAAAAATCAGCTGAATTAAAGGGTTACAGCAGTCCTGTGGTAGGGGATGCAGATATTTTAATTTCTCCTGATATCACGGCAGGAAACATACTGGGAAAATCTCTCCTGTGTTCTGCAGGTGCAAGAATGGCAGGGTTTATTGTCGGAGCCAGAGTTCCCATTGTTTTAACATCAAGAGGGTCCTCCGCCGAAGAAAAGTACCTGTCTCTGGTATTGTCTGCAGCAGCCGTTAAATAGCAAAAAATGGCATTGCATGAAAGATGAAAAGAAAGGAGTGACATGATGGTATCAAAAGAAATGTATGAACTGGGAGCAAAACGTTCTGTAATCAGAGATCTGTTTGAATATGGAAAACAGAAAGCTGCAATTGTTGGGAAAGAAAATATATTTGACTTCAGTATTGGAAATCCGACTGTTCCGGCACCGGAATGTGTAAAAGAATCTATAATAAAGCTGCTGAAGACGAAAAAGTCAGATGAGATTCATGGTTATACTTCTGCACAGGGAGATTTTGAAGTTAGAAAAAATATAGCTGATTATATGAACGGTAAGTTTAATTGCCAGCTTAAGGCGGAGAATTTTTATATGACGTGTGGGGCGGCGGCCTCGCTGTCCATTACACTTAAAGCTCTTACTGTAAGTTCCGAAGATGAATTTATTATTATTGCACCTTATTTTCCGGAGTACAGAGTATTTATAAAAAATGCAGGCGCAAAGGTCATAGCAGTACCGGCGGATCCGGAAGATTTTCAAATTCAGGTGAATTTGCTGGAAAAAGCTATTGATTTTCATACAAGAGGAATAATAATAAATTCTCCAAATAATCCATCGGGTGTTGTTTATTCAGAAAAGACATTGAGGTCTTTGGCAGGTTTGTTGAAGAGGAAATCCAAAGAATATAAAAAAGCTTTGTACCTCATATCGGATGAACCCTATAGGGAAATTGTATATGACGGCATACAGGTGCCCTATATTCCTGATTATTACGAAAATACAATTATATGTTATTCGTACAGCAAATCGCTTTCACTTCCAGGAGAACGAATAGGATATATCCTGATTCCAAGTTTTGTGGAAAATGCCCGGGATGTGTATACGGCGGTATGCGGTGCAGGACGTTCCCTTGGATATGTATGTGCCCCGAGTCTGTTCCAGAGGGTAATCATGCAGTGCCTTGGGAAAACGTCGGATATAGCATTGTATGATTCAAATAGAAAATTACTGTATGATGGGCTTAACAAGATGGGTTATCGATGTGTCAGACCAGATGGTGCATTTTATCTGTTTGTAAGGTCATTGGAAGAAAATGCAGTTGATTTTTCTGAAAATGCAAAGAAATTTAATCTTCTAATTGTGCCGTCAGATGATTTTGGATGTCCTGGATATGTAAGAATATCTTATTGTGTTGATCCGGAGATGATAAAAAGATCCTTTTATGCATTCCAGAAATTAAAAGATTTATACCAATCGGGTTAAAGTTTTCTGACGTTTTAAATTGAATAAAGATGACAATTGGGTAGGGACTGCCGCACAATTAATTTTGCAGCAGTCCCTATATATTATTTCAATGTTTCAAAGGAATAACCCTGTGATTTAAAATATTCTATAACCTGAGGCAATGCCTGTACAGTAGTAACTTTCGTGGGTGCATCGTGCATTAATACAACTAGGTGATCATGGTTGGAGTATCTTTTGACCTTATTTATCAGGTGTTCTACGGGAACTCCGTTATGTTCAGCGTCACCGGTCAGATCATTCCAATCTACATATTGATATCCATTTTTTTTAGCTTCTTCCCTAAATGGCTGCAATTTCTGCCCGAAAGAACCTCCTGGGAATCTTATGAGTTTTAAGTTATAGTTATTCCCCAATATGGATTTTAATATTCCATCACATCTTTTTACATCACTGATGAATATCTTCGGGTTTGAATAAATATATCTCATGTCATGGGAATAAGTATGATTTCCAATTATATTTCCACCGGCAGCCTCTTCTTTTACGAGGCTTTTATTTCGTTCTGCATTTTTACCAATTAAAAAAAATGTAGCTTTTACATTGTATTTTTTTAATATCTTCAATATTTGAGGAGTATTGTTTGCAGAAGGTCCATCGTCAAAAGTCAGATATACAACTTTTCTTCCATCCGATCTATAGGGATTAAAATTATTTTGATCTTTTAAACTGATGTTTTGTACATTACTTTCCCTTTTATTCATATATTTTTGAGATTCCACAGAAGAATTATTGGCCGATATTGTCTTCGACTTTTTATGAGATAATTCTGCTCCATAAATAAATCCAAGAGAAAATAAAAACAAAATTGATATTGAAATTATTAAAGCATTTTTTTTGTATTTCATTGTAACATCTCCATTTATGTACGTCCAGGTATATTATATACTTTAAAAGAGATTTAAACATGGTTTTTTTAATAAAATCATATTGACATAGAAGTTAAATTATAATAATCTATTATATAGACTAGTTATAATAATTTTATTTGTAGAAGGGCGTATCTTATGAATTCTAAAAATAATTCGAGGGAAAAAATACTCAACACTGCCGCTAAGCTTTTCCAAATCAAAGGATTCAATGCTACTGGATTAAATGAAATTTTAAAGGAAAGCAAATCTCCTAAGGGCTCTCTTTATTATTATTTTCCAGATGGTAAGGAACAATTAGCTTTAGAAGCAATTCAACTGGCAAACAAATCTATAATAAAAAGGGTGGGAACTGCACTAAATGAATATTCGGATCCTATTAAAGCCATAAAGTATTTAATAAATAATATAATGAATGACTTAAAAAAAGAAAATAAGCTTCAGGATATCTCGATAAGTTTAATAGCATTGGAAACATATTCTTCAAATGAGATCTTGAGAGAAGCTTGCAAAAATGTATTTATGGCACTGAGTCATGTTTACGCTGAAAAATTGCTGCAAAATGGATTCACAGAGCAGAAAGCTGAAGAATTGGGTATGGCCATTGAAACGATGATTGAAGGGGCTATTACTGTTTCTGTCACAAGAAAAGATACTGTTCCACTTGCAACGATAGGTAATATAATAGGCATTTTGCTAAGTCAAAATTAGCATATAATTTTTTGACAAATGATAAAGCAAAGCTTTATAATGTAGGTACACTATTTACAATAGGCAATGGCAAAAGAATCAATACCTTATATGAGGAGCAGTTATTATGGAGATCAATGAATGTATCAACTTTTTATTGTCGAGAGCACAACGTAATGTATTTCAGTGCCTCAAATCGGAGCTGTCAGAATTTAATGTAACACCTGCTCAATATGGTGTGCTAAAATGTCTTTGGGGGAAAGAAAGTCAAACGCCCAAACAGATAGCTGATGTTTTGGGTCTAGATGGTTCTACTATTACTGGAATACTTGATAGAATGGAAGTTAAGGATCTTATAAGAAGAGCTGGAAATCCTCAAGATAGAAGGACACTTAAAGTTATTGTTACTGAAAAGGGCTCTAAGCTTCAGAAATCTACGGAAAAAATTGTAGATAGAGTCAATAACTATATGCTTGAAATATTTACAGATGATGAACAGAAACAATTAAAAAAATTTTTAAAGTTAATTGCAAAGCGTTAATTTTTTTATAGGTGAGATAAACTATATTTTTAATATTTTTATAAATATGAAGGATAGAAATTACTGTTATTGATGTTTAAGACAGTGATTTTTTTTATTTTCAAAATAAAATTCTATACTGCCAATCAATTTTCGCGACGAATTTCATCGCCGTTTTTTTTGTATGGCAGAATTGAATTTGCCAAATAATTCGTTGACAAATTATTTGTATACAATTAAAATAAAATTACTAGATGCTGGTAGGAAAATGATAATTTTAATTTAACTGTAAAGGTTTAGATAAGCATGCAGGATAGGCCTAAGGTTAATTTTTATAAAATAAAAAATTGGAGGTAAATAAAAATGACTGGAATTGCTATTAGTTGGGGTGGTGCCGTATTTGGACTAGTGCTTGCCATAGTACTGATTCTTAAAAAGGTAAATCCCGTATATGCTTTATTTGGAGGATCTATTATAGGAGGGGTCTTGGGAGGAGCAAGTCTGAATAAGACAGTTACAATTATTATTGAAGGCACCAATAGTGTAATGCCTGCCGTGGTACGTGTACTAACTGCCGGAGTGCTGGCAGGAGTGCTTATTGAATCTGGAGCTGCAGAAAAGATTGCTGAAACAATAGTTGAAAAACTTGGTGAGAAAAAAGCATTATTAGCTATTGCTGTAGCAACTTTGATAATTACTGCTGTAGGAGTATTTGTAACTGTTGCAATTATTATAGTGGCGCCTATTGCTTTATCTGTAGCTAAAAGGGTTGGCATTTCAAAGACTGCAGTCCTTTTAACCATGGTGGGTGGAGGAAAGGCCGGGAACGTGATATCTCCAAATCCGAATACTATAGCTGTGGCAAAAGGATTTAATCTGGAATTGACTCAGGTTATGATAGCTGGTTTTATACCGGCTGTAATAGGATTAATAGTGACTTGCATCGTAGGTGCATTACTTAGTAAAAAGGGTGTTCAAATTAAGGATTCGGATTTGGTTGTGAAAACAAAATCGATTGATAATGAAAGGCCGAGTTTTTTAAAAGCTATGGTTGCTCCTATTGTGGCAATTGTATTGTTAGGTATTAATCCTATTGGCAATATTTTGAATATATCCTTTCTAAAGAAGATAAGTATAGACTCTATGATAATTCTCCCTCTGGCAGGGTTAATAGGGTTGTTGGCTATGGGAAAAACCAAAAAAGTTATTGAATATACGACATCCGGATTAAATAGAATGTCTGGCACGGCTATTTTATTAATTGGAGCAGGATCTATAGCAGGTATTATTTCTAATTCTAATTTGAGCTCAGTTATAGTAGGTATCATTAAATCATCTGGAATTTCAGGAACATTATTGGCTCCGATTTCAGGCATATTGATGGGTGCGGCTACTGCTTCCACATCTACCGGTGCTATTTTGGCTACAGGATCATTTGGAAAGGCAATTTTGGCAATGGGTATATCTCCAATAAGTGCGGCAGTTATGGTCCATACCGGGGCAGTGGTGGTTGACCATCTACCTCACGGGAATTTTTTCCTGGTATCTGCACAATCTGTTAAAATGAATATATCTGATCGTATGAAACTTATCCCGTATGAATCCATAGTAGGAGGAAGCATATGTGCGGCAGCTACTGTAATATATGGGTTTCTATTGTAATTTGAGAATAAAATTATTCATTGTTTGTAAAAAAATAAATAGTTCAATTTTTTACAATTATTTGTTGACAAATAATTTGCATACAAGTATAATTGAATTAAACGTTAACATAAATAATGTTTACAAAGTAAAAAATAATTGCCAATTATGTGGCACAAAATGGGGGATGTATAATGGACAATGTAATTTTAAGGGAGAAAAACGGTATAGCTTATGTTACTATCAATAGACCCAAGGCACTCAATGCACTCAATAGTGCAACCTTAACAGAATTGGATTCAGTTGTAGGTGAAATATCCCAAAAACGGGATGTGAAAGCGGTAATAGTAACAGGAGCCGGAGAAAAATCTTTTGTAGCAGGTGCAGATATAGTGGAAATGAGTAAGTTAAATTCGATGGAAGCAGCAAACTTTTCAAGACTTGCACAAAAGGTATTTTCTGAAATAGAAAATTTACCTAAGTTAATTGTGGCAGCAGTTAATGGTTATGCGTTAGGCGGCGGGTGTGAGCTCGCCATGGCATGTGATGTAAGGCTTGCTTCAAAGAAAGCCAAATTTGGACAGCCTGAAGTCAATCTTGGGATACTTCCAAGTTTTGGAGGAACACAGAGGCTTCCAAGATTGGTAGGTAAGGGTAGAGCCAAAGAATTGATATTTTCCACAGATATGATAGATGCCCAGGAGGCATACCGTATAGGACTTGCCAATAAAGTCTATGAGCCTGATGAATTGATATCAAAATCAGAAGAGTTTGCCAAAAAGGTGATGAGTAAATCTCCATGGGGAGTTAGGCTGGCAAAAGCCTCTATAAATAATGGATTAGACGTGGATCTGGAGGCAGGGCTCAAATATGAGTCAAATTCGTTCGGATTATGTTTTTCCACTGAAGATCAAAAAGAAGGCATGAATGCTTTCCTGGAGAAAAGAAAAGCTAATTTCAAAGATCGTTAAATAAAGAGAGGGGTTTATCATGGGTTTAAGATTTTTAAAATCCTCCAAAGCAGCTGAACTAGTTAATGAGGGAGACGTGATCGTCACAAGCGGTTTTGTAGGAAGTCTATGTGCTGAAGCACTTACGACAGCGCTGGAAAATCGTTTTCAGAAGACAGGTCATCCAAATGATTTAACTTTGGTATATTCTGCAGCTCAAGGAGATGGCAAAGGGAAAGGTGTAGATCATTTTGCACATGAGGGATTTGTAAAGAGAGTTGTGGGGGGACACTGGAACTTATCACCTGAATTGGGAAAAATGGCAGTGGAGAATAGGATAGAGGCATATAATCTTCCACAGGGTACAATATCTCAGCTGTATAGGGATATAGCTGGTAAGAGAATAGGAACTATAACTCATGTGGGTTTGAATACTTTTGTAGATCCGAGAATAGAAGGAGGAAAATTAAACGATGTCACTAGAGAGGATATAGTAAAACTTATAGATATTGAAGGGGAAGAAAAATTATTTTATAAGTCCTTCGACATTGATGTATGTTTCCTCCGCGGGACTTATGCAGATAAAAACGGCAATATTTCACTGGAAAGAGAAGTAGCTACCATAGATGTGCTTTCAATAGCACAGGCATGTAAGAATACGGGAGGTACTGTTGTAGTGCAGGTTGAAAAGGTTGTAGATGTAGGACAATTGGATCCAAGGCTTGTAAAGATACCTGGGATATACGTCGATGCTGTTGTGGTTGCTGAACCTGAGTACCATGAACAGTTTTTCGGATGCAGCGGATTCGATCCTGCTTTAACAGGTGAAGTTAGAATACCTCTTGGAGATATAGAAAGCCCTAAGTTAAACGCCAGAAAAATAATAGCCAGGAGAGGTGCCATGGAACTTGAACCGGATACCGTTGTAAATCTTGGTATAGGAATACCCGAGGTGATATCAGCCGTAGCCAATGAAGAGGGAATTGGGGAATATATGACGATGACTGTAGAAGCAGGGCCCATAGGGGGTGTGCCTATGGGCGGATCAGCTTTTGGTGCATGTATAAATGCTGAATCAATTATAGATGAAGCCTATCAATTTGATTTCTACGATGGTGGAGGGACAGATCTGGCATTTTTAGGGCTGGCACAAGCGGATAAAGGTGGAAATATAAATGTAAGCAAATTTGGATCACGTATAGCCGGATGTGGCGGTTTTATAAATATAACCCAAAATGCCAAAAAAGTATTTTTCTGTGGTACTTTCACTGCGGGCGGCTTAAAAGTGGAGACTGAAAATGGAAGACTAAAAATAATTCAAGAAGGAAAAGTACCTAAGTTTTTAGATAAAGTTGAACAGATTACTTTCAGCGGGGAATATGCCAGAAAAATAAGACAGCCGGTTATGTATATAACTGAAAGAGCTGTGTTTGAATTGAAAAACGATGGATTGTATCTTACAGAAATAGCTCCAGGTGTGGATCTTGAAAAGGATATACTCGATTTAATGGGGTTCAGGCCTAAGATGGACAAAGTAAAGACTATGGATGAAAGAATCTTTTGTGACAAATTAATGGGATTGAAAAAATAAATTTAGGAGGTAGAGCAGATGAATTTTGAATTATCAAAAGAACAAGAACTTGTACAAAAAACAGCAAGAGATTTTGCTGAAAAGGAATTAAAGCCAATAGCCATTGAAAATGATGAAAAAAGTGAATTTCCTGTAGAACAGTATAAAAAAATGGGCGAAATGGGTCTAATAGGATTGCCTTATCCCAAAGAATACGGCGGTTCCGGGGCAGATTATCTTTCATATGTTCTGGCTGTAGAAGAGATATCGAAAGTGCACGCTTCCATGGGAATATCTTATTCAGTTACAACATCATTATGTGCAGGTGGAATATTCAACAATGCATCGGAAGAACAGAAAAAGAAATATCTTCCTGACTTATTATCGGGTAGAAAATTTGGTTCCTTTGGAATGACAGAGCCAAATGCAGGTTCTGATGCGTCTGCAGCAACAACTACTGCGGAGAAAAAGGGAGATTATTATATATTAAACGGTACCAAATGTTTTATTACAAATGGACCCCTTTCGGAGACATTCCTTGTATTTGGAATAACGGACAAAAGCAAGGGTCCCAGAGGATCGTCGGCATTTATAGTAGAAAAGGGATATCCTGGGTTTTCAATAGGTAAGATTGAGGACAAGTGTGGAATAAAGGCAGCACAGGTGTCGGAGCTTGTATTTGAGAATTGCAGGGTACCGGCAGAAAATTTGGTGCCTGAAGAAGGAAAGGGACTTAAAATAGCATTGAGTACATTGGATGGAGGAAGAATAGGAGTAGCTGCTCAGGGGCTTGGAATAGCAGAGGGAGCTTTTGAACGTGCAAAGCAGTATATGAAGCAGAGAATTCAATTTGGCAAACCGCTGTTTAAGCAGCAGTATCTGGCATTTAAAATGGCAGAATTGGATCTTGAGATAGAAGAAGCTAAATATATACTATACAAGGCAGCCATAGACAAACAAGAGGGAAAGCCATATTCAATACCTGCAGCCAAAGCTAAAATTGCCTGCACAGATGCGGCCATGCATGTGACAGCGGAGGCAGTACAGCTGTTTGGCGGAAATGGATATATGAGAGAATATGAAGTTGAAAGAATGATGAGGGATGCTAAGATAACCCAGATATACGAAGGAACAAATGAAATACAAAAATTGATAATAAGCGGAAAGTTATTTAAATAATCCGTGACCTTGTTGGAATTGTTCTAAAAGCTTGTAAAAAACACTCTCTTTAATTGATTGTAAGTCTGTTGTGCAATTAATGGTAATGCTCCCTTCTAGGTAGACAGGTGAAATAATAAAAACTTGTTTACTTGGGAGGGGCATTTTTATGTCAAAAAATATTAATAATATTGTAACAAAACTGTGACAGAAGAAATCTAAACTTATATTTAGTTTAGATAAAAAACAAATTTGATGGAAAGAAGGGGATTATATCGTGAAAAAGATACTTATTCCAATAATAATAGTGATAATAGCAGTAGGCGCTGTAGTATATAAAAATACTACAAAAAAATCCGGAAACAATAAATTACAGTATTCACAAGCTCGAGTAACTAAGCAGAATATTGAGAGCACAGTTTCCGGATCGGGAAGTGTTATGCCCCTGAATGGTGGAACAATTAAAGCCGGGGGAACAGATACTGTAGCTCAGGTACTTGTAAGCAAAGATCAGGCGGTAACTGCAGGACAGGAACTTGTTGCTTTTGAAAATGGAAGTGCTGCAATAACAGCTCCTTATGACGGAATAATAAGTCAGGTAAATGTAAGTGCAGGAGATAGTGTAAATCCAAATCAGGATCTTTTGGGCATATTTGATGACAAGAATTTCTATACCACAATATCCGTAGATGAAACTGATGTTCCAAATCTAAAAATTGGACAAAAGGCCAATATAAAAGTCAATGCATTTCCAGATACCAGCTTTACAGGTACTATCAAGGATATAAGTCAGCAGGGAACCTATTCAAATGGGGTGTCAACTTTTAATGTAATTATATATTTTGATAAAATAAACAACATAAAATCCGGAATGTCTACAGAAGCTTCCATAGTAACGGCATCAAAAAATAATGTACCTGCTGTGCCTATAGAAGCAATAAGAGATATGAATGGTAAAAAATTTGTAATACTGTCTTCTGACGATGGAAAAAGAAAAATGCAGCAAGTTCAGATAGGAATTAATAACGGAAAGATGGTTCAAATAGTCGGAGGGCTTACAGAAGGACAAAAAGTTCAATTACCTCAGACTGAAAGTTCAAGCGGAAGTCAATCTTCAACAAAAAGCAGAAGTGGATTCGGAATGATGAGAAGCGGAGAAATAGGTAATTCTAGACAAGGTGGAAATGGTGCAAGCCAAAATAGAGGAACAAATTAGTTATGGGATAAAATCGGAATACACGTGAAAGGAGAACTTCTATGATAGAAATTAAAAATCTGTGCAAGTACTATACTATGGGAGATACTAAAATAAAGGCACTGGATAATATCAATTTGAGTATATCTGAGAACGAATTTGTTTCAATTGTTGGTCCATCCGGTTCCGGAAAGTCTACACTTATGAATATAATTGGATGCCTTGATGTCTGTGATTCTGGATACTATATTTTAAATGGTATAAATATAAATGAGATGAGTGAATCTGAATTAGCTGACGTAAGAAATAAGCAGATAGGATTCATATTTCAAAATTTTAATCTGCTTCCCAAAATGAATGCTGTAGAAAATGTAGAAGTACCTCTCTTGTACAGAGGAATAAGTGAGAAAAAATGCAGGGAAAGGGCTATGGAGTGTCTTGAAAAGGTAAAACTTAAAGGAAGAGAGTATCATAGGCCAAATCAACTTTCAGGTGGACAGCAGCAAAGGGTAGCTATTGCAAGGGCACTTGCAGGAGGACCGAAAATTATACTGGCAGATGAACCGACAGGTGCTTTGGATAGAAAGACAAGTGAGAAAATAATGGGTACTATGAAAGAACTCCATAAAAATGGTCAGACTATAATATTGATAACTCACGATTTAAAAGTTGCAAAGCAGGCAAAGAGGATTGTGAGCATGGAAGATGGAAAATTGGAAGACGGGAAATTATACATGGAGGGGGATTGATTAATATATGAAATTATTTCAGACTTTAAAGCTAGCTGTAAAAAATATAATAAGCAATAAATTGAGATCCATTCTCACCATGATAGGTATAATTATAGGAATTTCTTCCGTCATAGTATTGGTAGGTATGGGAAGCGGATCTACAAAACAGATAACTTCTCAGGTTCAGGCTCTCGGAACTAATCTTATTATGGCAAATACTACCAACAACAATGGAACCAAGCAATTTACCCTTGAGGATGTAAAAAATATTCAGGATTTACAGGGAATTGCCGAGGCGGCACCTGCCATTAATGCCAGTGCTGCAGTTAAAGTCAATACAAAATCTCAAAGTACTTCTGTAACTGGGACTACGCCGAATTTTATGGATGTGAGAAATATGACACTTTCAGAAGGTAGATTTATAGCCGATCTGGATGTAGATTACAGAAATAAGGTGGCAGTTCTGGGATCTGATATTGCAGCTCAGCTTTATGGATTCAATGATCCCTTAGGCAGGGACATCAGTATAAACGGAAATACCTATAATGTCATAGGAGTGTTGAAATCACAAGGAAGTTCTATGGGAAATAACACAGATGACATGGTGATTGTACCCTCATCTACGGCCATAAGTCTTGCTGGCAGTAGAAATGTGCAAAGTGTGTATATAAAATCTTCAAGTGATCAGAATGTAGAGATGGTTACAAATGAAGTAAATACCTACTTAAATAATTATTTCAAGTCCGCAGATAATAGCATAAGCAGGGTTATGAGTCAGAAACAACTGCTGAATACCATGAGTTCAATAACGAGTACCATGACTTATTTGCTTGGGGGAATAGCTGCCATATCACTTATAGTGGGAGGAATAGGAGTAATGAATGTCATGCTGGTATCTGTCTCAGAACGTACTAAGGAAATTGGAATAAGAAAGGCACTTGGTGGAACAAAAAAAGATATAATGATTCAATTTTTGATAGAGTCCCTGGTTCTGAGTTCACTGGGAGGTATAATAGGTGTGATATTTGGCATTTTAATTGGAAAGACAGTAGCTGCCTTTGGAGTTTCAGTAGCATTTTCAATACCTGTGGTAATTTTTTCATTTTCCTTTTCCATGGTTGTGGGTATTGTATTTGGCATATTTCCAGCATATAAAGCCTCTAACCTTAAACCAATAGATGCCCTTAGATTTGAATAATATTTGGATGTGTGTTACAGCAACTACTGTTATCTATTTTTTTACAGAAAAATCTAAAACTATTAAATTTTAGCATTGGTTTTAAACTACTGATTTTTTGCCATTTTGTCGTCAAAAATATTGTAAGCAATTTACTTTAACTCCATATTTCATAAAGGATATATTACTTCATCGGGGATAAAATATTAATGAATTGAAAATATGTATTTTAGGAGGTAATATTTTATGAAAGGTTTATTTGACAATGTTTTAGGCAATGGCAGTGACGATAATAACAAGAAGAAAAGTAAGGATAGGGAAAAACTTACGCTTCATAAGGAAGAGCTTGATATAAATAAAAGCAAAGTTCCAAAGGGTGAGGTTGAGCTGAGCAAAGAAATTGTTGAAGAACCAAAAACAGTCGATGTTCCAGTTACTCATGAAGAAGTTGTTATAGAAAGAAGACCAGTAGATAATAAATCCAGTGATACGCCTATTAGTGATGAAAAAACCATACGCATTCCAGTCAGTGAAGAGCAGGTCAATGTAGGTAAACACACTGTGGTAACTGGAGAGGTATCTGCTCATAAACGTGAAGTTAAAGAAACAAGGAAAGTGGATGAAAAACTAAAAAGAGAAAAGGCTCGTGTAAACACAAATGGTGACGCAAATATAGTGGATGATAATACAGATCATGACTTCCGTTAGGAAATTTATCCGAAGGCTGCCATTGATGATACTCCCCGTTTCATAGAGTGGGAGGTAAGCACTGTCGCACGTCTGAATAAGGTGATTCTTAGGTTTGCAGTGATTTGCTTATGAAAAAATTTTTTTCATAAGCAAGTTCCATCTAAGCCTGAGAATCACTTGACCAGTGCTTATTTTGCATATACAAAATGGACAAAGCGATTAGCACAGGGTGCTAATTGTGGGACACCGACCCTGCATAGGCAAAGGGTTTCAGATAAACCTGAAACCCTTTTATTTTATTGAAGCAATACGGGTTTTGGAAAGACGATGGGCAATTACAGGCCGTAATGTAGTTGATAGGCTGTGTTTCGAAAAGTGTTATAATTGAAACTGTAGATCTCAATGGCAAAGGAGAAAAAATCATGAAGATATATTTTGTCAATGGCAGTCCGAGGAAAAAATGGAATACGGGTACTGTACTGAAGAAAGCAGCGGAAGGAGCCGCATCGCAAGGTGCAGAAACAGAGCTTGTTAACTTGTATGACTTGAAATACAAGGGTTGTGTCAGTTGTTTTGCGTGTAAAATGATAGGCGGAAAATTCCACGGTAAATGTGCTCAAAAAGATGATTTAACACCTATTCTGGAAAAATTATCTGCTGCGGATGGAATTGTTTTTGGTACACCGATTTATTTTTATAATATAACATCTGGAATGCAGGCGTTTCTGGAACGATTTTTCTTTCCGTATGATTTATACAGCAGAGAGATAGTATCTGGCTATACCCAAAAAATACCAAGCGGTTTTATCTATACAATGAATATGAGCGCAGAAAGTATGCACAAGGCAGGTATAGATACTAATGTAAAAGCCGGACAATTATTTGCGGAAGAAATTTTGGGGATGAAACCGGAAGTTTTATATGTAAATAATACCTACCAGTTTTCAAACTACAGCAAATATGAATCCTCTAAATTTTCGGAGACAGAAAAGGCTGTATATAAACAAGCGCAATTTCCGATAGATTGCCAAAAGGCTTTTGAAATGGGACAGAAAATTGCAGAAAAAAATCTACGGGAGAAATAAATATTGGTTTCAAGTAATCGGATAGTTGAATAAATTTTTAAAATTATAGTTTCATAAATTTCTATAAGATCATATATTAATCCAGTGATATATAGTATTTGTACAAAGCATAATTAATATTTTATAATAATTATTATTAAAATCTATTGATAGATTTTATCAGGTGTGATATTATAAAACCGAAAGGGAAATATTACAAGGAGATGATTTTATGAGTAAGGTTGATATATTTACAACCAGTACCTGTCCATATTGTCATAGTGCAAAGGAGTTTTTTACAAAAAACAATATAGATTTTACAGAACACAATATAAGCACGGATTCAAATGCAAGAAAGCAGCTCATGGAGAAGGGATACAGATCCGTTCCTGTTATAGTTATAGACGGACAGTATCTTGTGGGATTCAATGAGGCAAAGGTGGCAAACCTTTTGGGTGTTTGATGATGTGGTAAATATGAGGGCCTTATAGAAGTTTAAAAATGGTGTTGTAAAATTACTCATCAGGGTAGCTTTACAGCACTTCATTTTTATATTCCCTTATTTTTTTAGATAGAAGGATCTGTTGTTTACGGCTCTCATTGTTGCCAGTATTCCATCGAGGTGATCATATTCATGCTGTATCAGTTCCGATAGATCTCCTTGAAATTTTATTGTTTTATCCATGAAATTTATATCTTTGTACATCACGGTACATTTTTTATATCGTTTGACTTTTACCAGCAGGTTTGGAAAGGACATGCAGTCATCCACAACTTCCATCATCTCATTATTGTCAAATTTAAGTATGGGATTGATAAAAACCATGGGTTTGTCGATATACATGTATATCAACCTTTTAAATATTCCAATCTGCGGCGCTGCAATTGCCCTTCCTGCGTTATATTTTTTGCGGAAATCAATTAAGGTATCGTGCAAATCCGAAACAGTCTCCTTTACTGCATCCATTTCCTCTTTCGCAACAGGAAGGCTTTTCTTATATAGATCTTCATTTCCAAGTAACAGTATTTCTTTTATCATAAAACGCTCTCCTTTACATGTGATATATATTTGATACAATATTACTATATAATTGTTACTATAAAAAGGTATAATTTTTATAAAAATTATGGGGATGATTTTATGGAAATACCGGTGTTCATTGAAAAGAACAGTGAAAAATCGCTGTATATTCAGATATATGGATGCTACAAAAAAGCTATACTGGAAGGTATACTTAAAAAAGATGATAGATTGGAATCTATAATACAGCTTAAGAACAGGCTTTGTATCAGCAGAAACACAGTTCAGGCGGCGTATAATCAGCTGTTGTGTGAGGGCTATATTTATAGTAAAAAGGGCAGTGGTTATTATGTGGGAGCTATAGATAAACAGATAAAAACCGTCAAGAGAGAAAATATACCCTTAAAGCTCAAACCGCTGAGAAGTATTCATATAGATGAGAGGCCATATTCCTATAATTTTAAACCCGGCTCGGTGGAGCACAGCAGTTTTCCATTTGCGAGCTGGAGAAAAATTGAGCAGGGTATTATGAAAAAAGAAAATATAGGCATATTGACCTATTCGGATCCCAGAGGTGAATTTGAATTGAGAAATCAGATTGCAGATTATGTCAAAAGTTCAAGAGGGGTGGCTTGTTCTTCTGAACAGATAATTGTAGGTGCAGGGACACAGACTTTGATGGCTATATTATGCGACCTGCTTGGTGAGTATTATAATATGACAGCGAATTTAGATATAATGTAAATCCAATACCTTCACTTCAAAGCCTGGATAATGAAAATAGAGTGATCTATCTTGGAACTTTTTCAAAAACTCTTTTTCCCGGAATGCATGTTGGATATATGATTTTACCTGAAAGCATAATGAAGCTTTTTATTGAAGAAGGAAGCTTTATAAATCAAACTGCATCCAAAATTCATCAGCTGACAATTGCAGAATTTATGAAGGAGGGACTATTGAAGCTCATCTCAGGAAAATGAGAAACATATATGCTAGAAAGCAGCAGTTTCTTACAGACTGTATAAAAAATGAATTTGGAGAAAATGCCGCTATCTATGGTGATAAAGCAGGACTCAACGTTGTACTTCAGGTGAAAAGCAGGTTTGATGAGCCTGAATTGATAGATAGAGCTCTGGAAAAAGGGGTTAAAGTCTACCCTGTATCCTTTTACTATTTTGATAAAGATAATTATAAGAAGCATAATATGGTGTTGATGGGATATGGGCATCTGAGTTTTGAGGAGATAAGAAATGGAATAAGGTTTTTAAAAAAAAGTCTGGTTTTGAGTTGAATATTTCATAATGCAAGGTATGGCTTAAAATAAGGGAGTGGACACAAGTCCACTCTTATCCAATGCATATTCTGATTAAGCAGCACCAAATCCCTTTCCATAGGCTTCGTAGGAATTTTGTATTAGGACCAGGGCATTTACATCGACTTCTCTCACTATCCTCTTGAGCTTTACAAGTTCTGTATTTGTGACGAGACACATTAATATATCACGTTTATCATCCGTGTATCCGCCTCTTGCCTCAATTTTGGTAGTACCCCCATGTAGCTTGGTCAAGATTAAATCGTTGATTTCTTCAGTTTTATCTGAAATTATAAATACGGATTTGGAATCAGTAAATCCCTTGATATATATATCTGTGACCCTTCCGATTAAATATACTGTAACCATGCCATATAGAGCTTTTTCTATACCAAAGACAAAACAGGTTAGTATTACTATGGACATATCTAAGCTCATCATTACTTTACCTACGGGTTTATGGGCATATTTGCATATGATTTTAGCTATGGTATCTGTACCTCCTACGGAAGATTGCTTGCTTAAAAGCATTCCAACGCCGACCCCTGTAAATACCCCGCCCAATAGGGATGACAGTAGAATATCATGTGTAAAGGGAGTAATGCTGCTGGTTAATTCTACTAATATCGGAACAAGAAAGGCTCCTAAAGCTGTATTTAGTACAAATTTTTTCCCAAGTGTCAACAACCCTATTATGAAAATTGGTATATTGAAAAGACCCATAATTATTGATTTCTTTATATGCGTTACAGATTCCAGTACAATTGCAAGTCCGGAAACTCCACCTGGTACGATTTTATGCGGCGCAAGAAAGGCATTTAAAGCAAATGAAATTAAAAATAGTCCAAATAAAATTACAGCTAAATCCCATGCATTTTGTTTCATTCCACTCTCCCCCTATTTTAAAATATTGACACTATAAAAGCCCTCCGTCCCTTTTGGGATGAAAGACTCTGTTAACAAAGCAGATCTTATATGATGTTAATAGATTAATATTGCTATCAATTATATAGTAATTTATACTTTAAAGGTGCATTTGCCGAATAACCTCTTGATTACAATTCATAGTATCCATTATAGTGAATTATAGTGCATATATCAAGATAATATTCGTTAAATTAAATAATATTTTTATATACATTTTTCAAGACGGATAACAGCTTTATATGTTATAATTTGTTTGAAAAATAACAGTATACATAGAGGTGAAATAATTGAATAACAGCGCCTTGAAAGTTTTAAATAAATATTACGGGTATGATAATTTCAGGGGAGATCAAAATGAGGTAATTGAAAGCATATTGAATGGAAGAGATACTATGGCTATAATGCCTACAGGCGGAGGTAAATCCCTGTGCTATCAGATACCGGCACTTCTTTTTAAAGGTATAACCATTGTAATATCCCCACTCATTTCTCTTATGAAAGATCAGGTGGACAGTATAAAGACACTTGGGATAAGAGCTGCTTATATAAACAGTTCCATTGCTCAGGATGAAATTTTAAATATATGTTCTTCCTTAAAAAATGGAGGTGTAAAAATATTGTATGTAGCCCCGGAAAGATTGGAATCTCCTGATTTTTGCAGTATTATCAAAAACCTGCCTGTTTCACAGGTGGCAGTGGACGAAGCTCACTGTGTATCTCAATGGGGGCACGATTTCAGGGTAAGTTATACATATATCTGGAAGTTCATAGAGTGCTTTTCTAGAAGGCCTGTGGTTACTGCATTTACGGCTACTGCTACAGATGAAGTGCGTGAAGATATTGTGAAACAGATACATATGAAAGATCCTGCTGTGTTCATATCTGGATTTGACAGGGAAAATTTAAAGTTATGCTGTTTGAAAGTTGGAAATAGATTTGAATATGTACTTGATTATATCAAGGCAAATTTGGGACAGTCGGGCATAATATATTCGGCTACTAGAAAAAAAGTAGATAATTTATATGAAAAACTTAAAGCTAATGGAATATCAGTTGGAAAGTATCATGCAGGTTTGTCAGCTGAAGATAGGAAGAAGAATCAGGAGGATTTTGTCTATGACAGGGTAGACGTCATAGTTGCCACTAATGCTTTTGGAATGGGAATAGATAAGTCGAATGTGAGATTCGTGATACATTATAATATGCCGAAGAATATAGAAAGCTATTATCAGGAAATAGGACGGGCGGGACGTGACGGCGAAAAAAGTGAATGCATACTCATGTTTTCACCTCAGGATGTAATCACCCAGAAGTATTTGATAGAGACTAGTATACAGTCGCCGGCCAGAAGGATGAATGAATATAAAAAACTCCAATCTATGGTTGATTTTGTCCATTATAATGGATGTTTGAGGAAATATATACTCAATTATTTTGGCGAGCATGTCGATTATGATGAATGTGGAAATTGCAGCAATTGTATAAGAGAGGGAAAATATGTAGATAAAACTGTGGATTCCCAGAAAGTGCTCTCTTGTATTTACAGAATGAAGAGGGAGTTTGGTGTAAATATGATAGTGGACGTTTTAAGAGGTTCTACCCAGAAAAAGGTGCTTCAATATGGATTTGACAAGATATCCACTTATGGGATAATGAAAAATTATTCGAAAAATGGACTTTCAAATTTTATAAACACACTTATAGCTCAGGGCTATATTTCTTTAAAAGAAGGAGAATATCCAACAGTGATATTGAATTCTAATTCTGTGAAAATACTGAAGGGAAAGGAAAAAGTGGTTTTGAAGGAACCTACGAAGGTGGAAAAGATAACTGTAAACAGTAATTTGTTTGAATTGCTCAGGAATTGCAGGAGGGAAATAGCCAGAGGGGAGGGAGTACCTCCTTATTTAATATTTTCTGATACCACTTTAAGGGAGATTAGCAGCAGATACCCTGTAACTTCAAAGCAGATGCTTGATATATCCGGAGTTGGTGAATTGAAACTCAAGAAATATGGTGACATATTCTTAAAAATTGTCAGGGAATATGTAGAAAAAAACAATATAAAATCCAACTGGTACTTTAAAGGGAATCTTTCAGAAGTCGGCAGCAGAAAAAATGGCAAGTTGAAAACTTTTGAAATTACCGTAAACATGCTTGATGAAAATATGGGAATAGATGAGATCTCCAGTAAAAGAGGTCTTACCGTATCTACAATATTATCGCATATAATGAAGTATGTGGAACAGGGAAACAAACTCAATGTGAAAATGAATTTTGACAGCCTGTTTTCGAAAGAAGAAGAAAATATGATTGTACAGGTTATAAAAAAGATAGGCATGGACAGGTTAAAGCCCGTTAAAGAATCTCTGCCAGACAGTATAAGCTATGATAAAATAAAGGCAGTTATACTTAAAGATTATATTCTAAAAGATAATAGTTGAATTTAAGCTGATACAGGCTTCCTTGCAGATCTTATTTTACGAGGAAGCCCTCTTCTATTTTCAAGCCTAAATTTTTACAATAAATAATTTCATCAAATATATGAAAACATATTGCATTATTATTAATATTTATGTATAATTATAAAATATATCAATAGATTATAATTTAGGGGGATTGGTAATGAAGAAGATAATGGCAGCTGCGGTTGTAATTATTTTTGGTATTGTATTATTTACAGCATGTGGGCAAACTAATATGAACGATGCAAATTCAAATTTGCTGAATAAAGTTAAAAAGTCCGGTAAAATCACTATAGGGACGGAAGAAGGGTATCCTCCAATGGAGTTTAGAGATGGCAGTGGTAAACTGGTGGGATTTGACGTGGATTTTTCCAATGAAGTTGCCAGAAGATTAGGAGTCAAAGCAAATTTTTTGGTGATGGATTTTAACGGACTTATATTGGCCCTTGATTCAAATAAATTTGATGCTGCCGTTGCTTCCATAAGTATAACTGATGAGCGTAAGAAAAACACAGATTTTTCTGTGCCATATATAAATGGAGGACAGATCATTACTGTAAAGAATGAAAGGAAGGATATAAAAGGGGTAAATGATTTAAAAGGAAAAGTTGCAGCTTGCGAATTGGGAACTACGGGGGAAAAGGTTGCAGATGGAATTAAAGGAGTAAAGGAACTGAAGAAGTATGACAAGATAACTGAGGCTTTTCAAGATATGTCCATAGGCAGGGTGGATGCCGCTATAATCGATAAGCAGGTTGGCGGATACTATATTCAGAAGAAAAAGGGTCAGTTTAAAATGCTTCCCGGAGAATTGAGCAGGGAACCTATGGGAATAGCCTATAGAAAAAATGATGATTCACTGAAAAAAGAAGTGGATAAAATCATAGGGGACATGAAAAAGGATGGAACACTTTCTAAGCTCTCGGTAAAATGGTTTGGATTTGATGCGTATAAAAAATGATATTAGGAGGAAATATTTATGGTTGATTTAAAGGGAAGGAGCTTTTTAACTCTCAGGGATTTTTCACGAGAAGAGATAAGATATCTGCTGGATCTTTCTAAAAAACTCAAGGAAGAAAAACATAATGGGAAAGAAAAAAAGAGACTGCAGGGAAAAAATATTGCTCTTATATTTGAAAAAGATTCTTTAAGGACAAGATGTTCATTTCAGGTAGGGGCATATGATGAAGGTGCATCGGTAACTTATATAGGACCTACGGGAAGCCATATGGGTAAAAAAGAATCGGTGAAAGATACGGCCAGAGTAATGGGGAGGATGTTTGACGGAGTGGAATACAGGGGATTTTCACAGAAAAATATGGAAATTTTTGCTGAATATTCAGGAGTACCACTGTGGAATGGACTCTCAGACGAAGATCATCCTACCCAGGTACTAGCAGATTTTTTGACTGTAGAAGAACATGTTGATAAACCACTTGAAGATGTAAATTTTATCTATATTGGCGACGGAAGGAACAACATGGCAAATGCACTTATGATTGGATCGGCAAAAATGGGAGTTGATTTTAAAATTATAACTCCAAAGGAGCTGTTTCCTGAAGATGAACTGGTGGCGGAATGTAAAAAGATTTCGAAAAAAAATGGAGGAAATATTACCATAAGCGATGATATATACGGCAGCGTAAAAGGAGCAGATGTTTTGTATACAGATGTGTGGCTCTCAATGGGGGAGAATAGAAATCTGTGGAAAAGCAGAATTGAAGCTTTGATGCCATACCAGGTAAACGGTAAACTTGTTGAATCCTGTGAAAATAAAGATGTGAAATTCATGCACTGTCTTCCTGCCTTTCACAATAGAGAGACAAATACGGGCGAGGATATATATCAAAAATTTGGCTATGAAGCACTGGAAGTTACAGAAGAAGTATTTGAGGGAGAACATTCTATAGTATTTGATGAAGCAGAAAATAGATTGCATACTATAAAGGCAGTCATGGTGGCAACTTTAGCCTAGGAATCATTTTATGCAGTAATATTTAGAAAGAAGGAATATTATGAATTCCATATTGTATTTGGAAGATGGAACCGTGTTTATGGGGAAAGCTGTAGGAAGAAATGGTGTAACTGCAGGGGAACTGGTTTTCAATACTTCAATGACAGGTTACCAGGAGATACTTACAGACCCTTCTTATAGAGGTCAGGTAATTACCTTTTGTTACCCATATATAGGAAATTATGGCGTCAACCAGGATTTTAGCCAGTCTGGAGAAGCACAGGTAAAGGGAGTGGTGTTGAAAAACGCCTATTCTGATACATCCCATTATTTAAGCAGGGAGAGCTTTACAGATTTTCTGAAAAAAAATAATATAGTGGGTATCAGCGGCATAGATACCAGAAGCATAACAAAAAAGATAAGGTCAAAAGGTACTATGAAATGTGTGATATGCAATAAGAACAAACCTATAAATGAGATTAAAAATATGCTGGATTCCTGTGATGATAAAAATCTGGTTGAGCAGGTAAGTACCCCATCTGTAAAGAATATTAAAGGAAGCGGACCTAAAGTGGCACTTCTGGATTTTGGTGCCAAGATAAATATAATGAAAAATTTAAAACGCAGAAATTGCGATATAACCGTATTTCCCTATGATTCTTCCTATGAGGATATAGAGAGGATAAATCCCCAGGGTATACTTTTGAGCAATGGTCCGGGAAATCCCAAAGATTTAGGTAAAATTATGCCTACTATAAAAAAGATGATTGGAAACATTCCGGTATTCGGGATATGCCTGGGACATCAGTTACTGGCTCTTGCACTGGGTGGAGATACCTATAAGATGAAATTTGGACATAGAGGCAGTAATCATGGCGTATATGACAGGGACCTTGACAAATCCTTTATAACGTCTCAGAATCATGGCTATGCCGTTAGAAGAGAAAGCCTGGATAAAGATATTATTGAGGTGACCCATCTGAATTTAAATGACAATACTGTAGAGGGAATAAGACATAAAACCCTTCCTATATTTTCAGTACAATTTCACCCGGAAGGTTCTCCAGGGCCTAAGGATACAGATTATTTATTTGATAAGTTTTTAAGATATATGACTCTATAGTATAAATAAACAAGGAGAAGTGATACAATGCCGTTGAGGAAAAACTTGAAAAAAGTTTTGATAATAGGATCGGGACCTATAATAATAGGCCAAGCTGCTGAGTTTGATTATTCAGGGACTCAGGCATGTGAGGCAATAAAAAGAGAGGGAATAGAAACAGTTCTTGTAAACAGCAATCCGGCAACTATAATGACAGATAAAAATATTGCAGACAAGACTTATATAGAACCTCTTACTGTTGAATCATTGGAAAAAATAATAGCAAGGGAAAAACCGGATGGTGTTTTAGCGGGATTTGGTGGACAAACGGCCCTGAATTTGGCCATGGAACTTAACAAGGCCGGAATTTTAAAAAAATACAATGTGGAATTACTCGGAATAAAAGTAAAATCCATAGAAAATGCAGAGGACAGAAAGAGCTTTAAAAATCTTATGGAGAAAATAGGAGAGCCTGTGGCTGTGAGTACCATAGCCACTAATTTAGATGAGTGCAAGGAATTTTTGAATGAAATCAGCCTTCCTATTATAATAAGACCTGCCTATACACTTGGAGGTACTGGTGGTGGAATTGCAAACAATTATGAAGAATATCTGGAAATATGTAAAAATGGACTGGAAGAAAGTCCTATAACACAAATACTTTTGGAGCAGAGTTTGGCAGGATGGAAAGAACTGGAATATGAGATAATGAGGGACAAAAAAGACAACTGTATGGTAGTATGCAACATGGAAAACCTGGATCCTGTAGGTATTCACACCGGTGACAGTATAGTTGTGGCGCCTTCTCAAACTCTAAATGACAGGGAATACCAGATGCTCAGAAGATCTGCCATAAAAATAATAAGAACTTTGAAGATAGAAGGAGGCTGTAACATACAATTTGCACTGGATCCCAACAGCGGCAGATATATGGTCATAGAAGTAAATCCGAGAGTGAGCAGATCAAGTGCATTGGCTTCCAAGGCTGCAGGGTATCCCATAGCCAAAATTGCAGCTAAAATTGCTTTGGGTTATACACTTGATGAATTGAAAAATTATGTTACAGGGAACTCAAGTGCCCTTTTTGAACCAACCCTTGATTATTGTGTAGTTAAAATGCCAAAATGGCCTTTCAATAAATTCAAGACTGCAGATAGAACTTTAAAGACCCAGATGAAGGCTACAGGAGAAGTCATGGCTATAGACAGGAGTTTTGAAAGTGCACTTTTAAAGGCCGTGATAAGTTTGGAGGGAAAGCTAATAGGACTCAAACTGGACAAACTTGAAGATCTAAGTGTACCAGAAATAGTTGATAAACTGAAGATGCAGGATGACGAGAGATTGTTTGCAGTGGCGGAAGCTCTTCGAAAGGGAATGAGTGTGGATGAGCTCTATGAGATAACCAAAATTGATAAGTGGTTTATATATAGAATAAAAAATATAGTGAATATGGAAAATGAACTAGTAAATAACGCTCCAGATGTGGATACCATACAGCAGGCTGAAATTATGGGATTTACGGATGAATATATATGCAAGCTTATGGGCATGAAATTAGAAGATTTAAAGAGGATCAAGGAAGTAAACAGGATAAAAGTAGTGTACAAGATGGTTGACACCTGCAGCGGTGAATTTCAAGCAAGGACGTCCTATTACTATTCCTGCTATGATCTGGAAGATGACAACACAGTGTCGGATGATAAAAAAATACTTGTAATAGGCTCCGGACCTATTAGGATAGGACAGGGAATAGAATTTGACTACTGCTGCGTAAATGGTGTATGGGCCATAAAAAAAGCTGGATATAAGTCGATTATAGTGAACAACAATCCTGAGACTGTAAGTACGGATTTTGATATTTCTGATAAACTTTATTTTGATCCGCTGTATATAGATGACGTGATGAATGTGATAAATGAAGAGAAAGTGGACGGGGTTATAGTACAATTTGGCGGACAGACAGCTTTAAATTTATCGAAGAAATTAAGTGATGCAGGGGTAAAATTACTTGGAACTTCCTTTAAGTCCATAGATCTGGCTGAAGACAGAGAAAAATTCAGGGTCTTTTTAAAGGAATTGAATATCAATTCCCCCATAGGCGGTTCCGTGACCAGTTTAAAAGAAGCAGACAGGTTAATTGATGAGATAGGCTATCCGGTTATTGTAAGGCCCTCTTATGTGATTGGCGGAAGGGCTATGAAGGTAGTGTACAACCATGAAGAATTATCCCAGTATTTAAAAGATGCAGTAAATCTGTCAAAAGAGCATCCAGTACTCGTAGATAGATATATTTTGGGCAGAGAAATAGAAGTGGATGCAATATCCGACGGTCAGGATTTAATAATTCCGGGGGTAATGGAACATGTGGAAAGGACAGGAGTACATTCCGGAGACAGTATTGCAGTATATCCTGCAGATGATCTTCCTGAAAAGGTTCTTGGAAAGATAGAAGACTATACGGTAAAAATAGCCAGAGGATTAAAGGTGAAAGGACTTTTAAATGTACAGTATGCGTATGATGGAGATAAGATATATGTAATAGAAGTAAACCCAAGGGCCTCGAGAACTGTGCCAATCTTAAGCAAGGTTACGGATATTCCAATGGTGGAGATAGCTGTGCAGATCATGCTGGGGAAGAGGATAAGAGATTTTGGCTACAAGCAGGATGAATATAAGTTCAGTGATATTTATGCCGTAAAGATGCCGGTGTTCTCCAGCAAGAAGCTTCCAGGTGTGGATGTAGCTCTCGGACCTGAAATGAAATCCACAGGGGAGGTTCTTGGAATTGATTTTGATAAAAATAAAGCTGTGTATAAGGCTTTTAAAGCAGCGGGTTTTAAAATCTTTCACAGTGGGAACCTATATGTTTCCATAGATGATCGGGACAAGGAAGATTCTCTTCATATAATAGCAAAATATGATAAATTGGGCTTTGATATTTTAGGCTCTGCAGGTACTTGTGAGTTTTTAAATAAAAATGGTATAAAATGTACTGAGGTTGACATAAAAGATGCACCGGGATATATTAAAGAAAATAAGGTAGATGTGGTTATCAATATACCGACTCAGGGATATGACAGCAGTAGACAGGGTTTTGAACTGAGGCGTACTGCACTGGCCCATGATAAAGTGATTTTTACCTGCATTGATACTGCTAATGCCTATGTAGATGCCATAATGGTAGAAAAGAACGGTGAGATTATAGAATATAAAACCATGAGTGAATATTTGAGAAAGAGGGTTAAATATAGAGAAATGGTAAAATGCAGCTAAACAGATTGATTTTAAAGGCTTGCATCATGTCTATCGCCTTCAATTTCATAAAAATGGAGACGATAGGCACTGCTGTATGCAGTGTAATAATCCAGTAAAACAGATTATTTTTTATGCTTTGCGGCGCCTCCTAAGTTTTCAAATAAAAATTTTTCCAGCTCTCTATCCAGTCTGCTGCTTGTTTTTCTAATCTTGTCTTTGCTCATATTTTGATAAATCAGCTTTTCTAATTCTTTTTTTAATTTATAAATTTCTTCTTTTGACAAGTTTAACACTCCAAATTGATAATTTGTTTTTAAAATAAGCTTCATACCAATTTTACATGATAAGTGTGCTATTTGCAAATATATTTTATATGCAAATAGCACAAGATAAATAGTGATACTTATAATTACTATGCATAAAGTCAATATATGTACATACAATAATTGTTGATAATTGTAAAATTGGAGTGATTTATTTTATGAGAAAAAAAATAATTGTATTTTTTATATTGACATGCATGTGCCTTAGCATACATGAAAAAGCTGGAGCTGCTGATTACGATACTGTATTAAAGCAGGACATTCTGTGTCTCATGATGGCCTATCCAGAATATATTACGGATGTGGAAAAGGATAATAGCGGCAGGGTATATGTAATTATGAAATCAGGTAAAAGGATTTTATACGATGACAAAAAAGAGAAAAGTTCTGAAGAAAAGTTCCAAAATACAGATCTACAGGACATGATGGAACAGCCATATCCATTGGGGGCTGTAAATGGAGCTGCGGAAAAAAATTTTGATCCTGGCAGGTTTAGGGTTTATTCTCTTTTGAAGGAAATCTATGGCAATGATAAGAATTCTGTGGAATCAAACCTGGAAATGGCCAGTTTAGGCTACAGAAGATTTCAATTCAACGGAAACAATAATGCTTCATTATCTCTTGAAAGGGCAATGAAAGAGCTTATTCCCCTCTCGCAAAAAAAGGGAAATATAGCAAAATGTCTGTTTCCCAGCAGCGGTACTTTCAATTACAGATATATTTCGGGAACGAATATGTTGAGTCCCCATTCTTTCGGGATAGCAATTGACCTTGCCAGGGACAGAAGAGATTATTGGAAGTGGGTGTCAAGAGAGGAAGGAAGTCTGCGAATAAAAAAATATCCGAGGGAAATTGTAGAAGTATTTGAGAAAAATAATTTTGTGTGGGGTGGAAAATGGAGCCATTTTGATACTTTGCATTTTGAATACAGACCTGAGATAATTTTAAAAGCCAGATATTTCGGCGGTAAAAGACAAAATGGAGATTGCTGGTACAAAGGTGCTCCCTGCAGTGATAAAGATGTAAAAAAATATATTGAGTGGATCGACAAGAAGCTATAGAAAAAACATTATAGGGAAGATTCTGAAATAAATATGAAACTTCTACTAGAATTTACAAAAGCTTGGTAGAAAGTCCATCAGTTTTAACTGTGGGATGAATGCTTATACAATTGGGCACAATAATTGTAAAAATTATATGAGGAGTATAGCTTATGAAACATTCCTTGACAAAAATGGTTTTTAGGTCCACGATAATGATTTTAGTCATATTTTTTTCATGCTTTTTTAAGGGTGTACTGGGAGAAGAAAGTGATGTGAAAAATGAGATTATAAATTCTACTAAACAGATATTTGAAAATAGAAATAGAGCCATATTAAATGGAAATTTACAATTTATAGAGCCTTATTATGACAAGAGTACGAAATATGGAGCCTGGGCCTATGACCATGAAGAGAAAAAAATGAAATATTTAAAGAACTGGGAAGATAAACAGGGGGTAAAATTTGTAGAAATTCTGCCGGATGTCGTAGTTAAAAGGATAAAAGATAAGGGTGATAAATTTTCTGTAAATTTAATTTGTTCAACTGAATACAGATATGTATATGAAGATACGCCCAAATTAGTAAACAGCTGTAGAATAGGAACTTTACATGTACTTAATATGGAAAAGAAAAACGGTAAGTGGATTATTACAAAGGAGTGGTATAAAGATCCTTTTGCAGATTCCCTTAATTTGGATAATTTGAAAATGGATTCTGTAAAACGGTATATATTATTGCAGAACAGGAGGGACTTTTCGGGTATTACGGAGAGAAGAAAATCTTCTGTGGAATATGCAGATAGGTACTGCGGTATAGCTTCGGAAAAAAAATATGGGTATACTTATAATAAAAAATACAGAAATTATAATTCTCAAGGCGGTGATTGTGCCAACTTTGCATCCCAGGTACTGCATGAGGGAGGAAAATTCAAAAAAAATTCCGCATGGAATTATGACAGCTCGGGGGCAACCAGCTCCTGGCTAAATGCAGATGGATTTAAAAATTATATGATATACAGCGGAAGGGCATCGGTTGTAGCTCATGGAAGTTATGAAAAGGTCTATAGAGATTCTTATAAACTTCTTCCGGGAGATTTTATAGCATATGAAAAAAAAGGGGATATAACTCATATTTCCATGGTTACAGGTGCGGACTCCAGAGGATATTCTCTTGTAAGTTGCCATAATACAGATAGAAATAGAGTACCTTGGGATCTAGGCTGGAGTGATAAAAATATAAAGTTTTGGCTTTTGCATGTAAATTATTAAATTAATACAAAGGCTACCATTGCTAATACTCCCGGCTTCTCAAAACGGGAGATAAGCACTGCTTGCGCGCCTGGATAAGTTCTCCCCCTAAAGGATAACGTATTCTAAGTACTGAAGACACTAAGAATGCTGCTAATAAGGTCCGGGTGGAGAAAAGTATTTCTTATAAGCAAACTCCACCTGAAACTAAGAATTACTTGATAATGATATTATGATCAACTGTAGATGTGATTTTTGATTTTTAATGTGGATGTATAAATTAATAAAAGGAGGATATGCTACAGTAAGAATGTATTTTATTGCGTAAAAATGATATGATGGAATTGTAAGTAGGAGGGAATATATATTGTTTAAATTGGGGAAAACACAAAAGTTGACGGGAAATATATATGTAGTGAGAACATTGATTTCTAATTTCTTTATATATTCTGATTGTGATACCACTATATGTTTTAATGCTGGATTTATGCCGTCTGTTATAAATAGAGAATTGAAAAAAATAGATATTCATCCTCAGTCTGTCTGTGGTATATTTTTAACGTATCCCAGCTTCTATCACATGGGAGGAATTAATTTGTTTAAGAATGCCGATATTTATTTTTCGGCAGATATATCTATAAGAAGATCTAAAGAGATATGTTTTCATATTGAAAATGCAAATTATGCAAAACTTAGAGATGGAGATGAAATCAATGTGGGAAAGATAAAAATAAGATCTGTTATATTTCCAGGACACAAAAAGGGAGTTATTTCTTACATAGTTAACGACAGCATTTTATTTGTATAGTATCTGTTGAAAATTATTTTTATTTTTGAAAAGAATAGAATAGGTGATTTGTGGACAAACATCATAAAAATTGAGGTTGATATTACTATATAATTAGTGTATTATGATAATATAACACTAAGATATTAGTTCAGACGTGGAGGTGAAAAAATGGACAGTGAATTTGAACCCAATATACCAATATATGTTCAAATAATGAATGATATAAAGAGAAGAATAGTAAGTGAGCAATTGAAACCCGAAGATAAATTGCATTCTGTAAGGGAGATGTCCGTAAAGCTCAAAGTAAACCCAAATACTATTCAAAGAGCCTATCGGGAATTGGAAAGACAGGGTATCACTTATAAACAGAGAGGTATGGGTACTTTCGTAAGCGGCGATATATCGGTTATAAATAATTTAAAAAGGGAAATGGCACAGGATGTGCTCTGTAATTTTATGAGAGATATGAAGGGACTGGGATTTTCACCAAAAGAAATAGTTGAAATTGTAAGAGAAAATATACGGGAGGATATTTAAAAATGGAAACTATATTGAAGTGTACTGATTTAAAGAAGTCCTATTTTAGGAAAACCGCTTTAAATGGACTCAATTTGGAAATTAAAAAAGGGAGAATAACGGGGCTTTTGGGGCCGAATGGAAGTGGAAAAACCACTTTCCTAAAAATAATAGCGGGAATATTAAGGCCAAGTTCCGGGGAAATACTTATAAATGGCAACAGGCCGGGAATAAAGACAAAAGCCCAGGTCTCCTATTTACCTGACAGGGATTATCTTTACAAATGGATGAGAATAAGCGATGCTGTAAATTTTTTTGACGACATGTATGATGATTTTGACAAGGAAAAGGCAGGAGAAATGTTGAAATTTATGAATTTAAGTGAAGACAGCAAAGTTAGAGAATTATCCAAAGGGATGAGTGAAAAATTGTATCTTACATTAGTGCTGTCTAGAAAATCTCAACTTTATGTGCTGGATGAGCCTTTAGGAGGAGTGGATCCTACTACCAGAGAAAAGATATTGGATGCGATACTTAAAAACTATACCGAGGAGAGTTCCATACTCATAACTACTCATTTGGTAAGTGATATCGAAAGATTATTTGACGATGTTGCATTTATATCTGAAGGCAGGATAGTATTGTTTGGAAATGCAGAGGAATTGAGGTCCGAAAGAAAGATGTCCATAGATGAAATATACAGAGAGGTGTTCAGGTAATGTTTAAATTTGTAAAATATGATCTTGAGGGATGCTTTAAAGATTTTGTAATAATGATATGTACAATAATAATTTTAAATTTACTGTTGCTCACAAGAATAAATCTATGGGATTCAAATATCATAATTTTTTTAAACCTTGTTATAAGCTTTGTAGCTGAGATAATTGTTATAGTATGGAATATAAAATTATTCAGCAGGGATATATATGAGGGCAGCGCTTATCTTGTTTTCACCACACCTAAAAGTGGAAAGAACATATTGATTAATAAAATAATAACGGCTATTTTACAATGCCTTATAGTATTATTTTTCCTGTTCCTGTTTACAGCTATACTGGTTGAAATGCTGAATCTTACCCAGGGTTTCACATTTGGCTTGAAGATAACTTTTGGCCGGCTTTTAAGTGCTGTAACTCCACAATTTATAGCATATTCAATATTTGTGGTTCTAATTGTGTATATTTCATTTTTACTTACCGTGTATTTATCTCTTGCATTGGGGAGAGTTGCTATTAAAAACAGGAAATTGGGTAAACTGGGTACATTTATAATATTTGTAGTACTTTGCATTATACAGGTTAAAGTAGAAAATGCTGTTTCCAACGTATTTCCCCAGGGTTTTATGTTGAAAATATTTAATAATGAAGGCGGACAATCCTGGACAAATTTTGGAAATGCCATTGTCAATACCAATAACCCTTTTATTTCGGGTGTTAGTTTAAATATAGCGGAAATTTCTGTATCTCTGATTTTTATTATAGCAATGTTTTATGCTACGGCTTATATTATAGAGAACAAATTGGATTTGTAATTTCAACATCTTTTTAAATTTTATGAATATTGGAGGATTTGCTTAAAGTTGGGGAGAATATAGAATGTAGGAAGGGGTTGATTATATTATGGGAAAAATACATGTTTCAAAGTCACAGTTAATAAAGGATAAGTCTGATAAAGTTGATAAGATATTTGCTGGCTTGAAAGAAGATTCCAGTCTGGAAAATTTTGCAGAAGCATTTAGGCAAAATTATCCGGAGGATTGGGACAGGATAGTCAAACGCTATAATGAGCATAAGAAATTGAGGAAAAAAGGCAAGAATTATCCCATGCCTGAACCTGAAAAATATCTTGAGCAGATTTATAATAATTACCTTGATAAGAAAAATTGATAAGTTTTATATTTAAGAAGATTGCCTCAAAATTAAATTTCGGGGCAATCTTTTCACAATATTGTTATAATTTTATTTTAAATTTGGTGTGCTTGATTAATCTGTACAAATCACCGCATTTCATATATTATGTTAATGTGAATAAATAAATTTCTAAAGTGGAAAAAACTTTACAATAGGAGATATGTAGATGAGTAGAACTATTTTAATGGTAGACGATGAAGAGAGAATGAGGGTTCTCATAGAGGCATATTTAAAGCATGAAGGGCTAAATGTTATTTTAGCTGAAAATGGGCGGGATGCTCTTGAGAAATTTAAAAATAACCATGTGGATTTAGTGGTACTTGATATAATGATGCCTATAATGGATGGCTGGGCAACTTGCAGGGAACTTAGAAAAATTTCAAATATTCCAATAATTATGCTTACCGCACGAGCTGAAGATGAAGATCAACTTCTGGGATTTCAACTTGGTACGGACAGCTATGTGACTAAACCCATAAGCCCTAAGATTTTGGTGGCCAAGATAAAGGCACTTCTGAAAAGAGTTTATGATGAAGACAGCACTGTAAAAAAGAATATTTATGGAGGCATTTTTATTGACAAAGAGGGACATGAGGTGAAGGTAGATGGAAAAAGTGTATATCTTTCACCAAAAGAATTTGAATTGCTATACTATTTAATAAAAAATAAAGACATAGTTTTGAGCAGAGAAAAAATTTTGGATTCTGTATGGGGACTGGATTATTGTGGGGATCTCAGAACAGTTGATACCCATGTTAAAAGATTGAGGGAAAAATTGGGAGCCAAAGCTTATTTAATAACTACAGTTAGAGGGATTGGATATAAATTTGAGGTAAAAAATGATGAAAAAGGGAAACATTTTATGGGAAAATAAGTTTTTATTAAAAATAAGGAAAAATATAACCTGGAAGTTATTTATAATAACTGCATTGGTTTTTATAATTTTTATAAGCGGCACTTTGGTTTTCCAATCGCTTTTTTTTGGTAAGTTCTACATAAATAAAAAGGAAAAAAATATTCAAAGTGAAACACAGAAGTTTAAAACAATGTACAATAAGACAAAAGATGAAAATGAAGTAGTAGAAATTATAAGGAATTTTGAAGAAAATAATAATGCTAAATTGGTTATAATGAATAGAGAGGGGAAAATAAAATTTATCACGAAATTAGACAATGAAAGTTATGATGCGGCAAGAATAAAAATAATAAATGATATTATAGTGGAATGGGTAAGAAATTTTAACTCGTTAGATGATATGATAAAATATAACAAATCCGTAACTGTAATTACCGATAGGGAAATTCATGGTAGAAAAAATATTCTCACTGCTGTCCCGGATAATAAACGGGAAGAGATAATATTTGCAGTCACTTCTCTTCAGCCGGTAGATGAGGCATCTTCTGTAATAAGGGAATTTTATATTTATTTTTACATAGGGGCTGTCATATTGATACTGTTACTTTCCCTCATATATACCAATATGGTTTCAAAGCCTTTGGTCAAATTGAATAACACTGCAAAGAAAATGGCTTCTCTTGATTTTTCGGAAAAATGTGATGTAAAAAATGAAGATGAGATAGGAAATTTGGCTGACACGTTGAATTTTCTGTCTTATAATCTGGATAAAGCATTGACTTCACTTAAAAAGGCGAATTTGAAACTGGAAAAGGACATAGAAAGGGAAAGAAAAATAGAAAAGGTCAGGAAAGAATTTGTAGCTTCTATTTCCCACGAGCTTAAAACCCCCATAAATTTAATAGAAGGGTATGCAGAAGGATTAAAAGATAATATTTTTGAAGGTGATGAAAAGGACAGTTAT
Organism: Clostridium lapidicellarium; assembly: GCF_041224415.1. Lineage (NCBI taxonomy): Bacteria > Bacillati > Bacillota > Clostridia > Eubacteriales > Clostridiaceae > Clostridium > Clostridium lapidicellarium. The sequence continues at coordinate 47,361 of NZ_JBGFFE010000014.1, forward strand.
ATTGATGTCATAATAGATGAAAGCAATAAAATGGCAAATTTAGTATCGGATATGCTGAAATTGTCCCACCTTGAGTCCGGTATAATTAAACTGGATAGAGAAATATTTTTTATGGATGAACTTATAACCTATGTATTCAAAAAATTTTCAAAGGTGATAAAGGATAAAAATATAAAAGTCGATTTTAAAATGATAAAACGGGTCAAGGTATATGCCGACTGGGACAAAATGGAGCAGGTTATGGATAATTTCATCACCAATGCCATAAAAAATACAGAGAAAGGTGGGAATATAATTTTTGCCATAGCGGACAGAAAGGACAAAATTATTGTATCCGTAGAGAATACGGGGAAAAATATACCGGTGGAGGATATAACTAAAATATGGAACAATTTTTATAAGATAGATAAATCTCGGAACAGAAAACTGGGCGGTACTGGTATTGGCCTTGCCATAGTTAAAAATATACTGGAGCTACATGGATTTGAATATGGAGTAAAAAATACGGAAAGAGGAGTTATATTTTATTTTATTATGGATAAAGTATGAAGGCATGGTGAATAAATTTCGTTTAAATCCAACGGATCTAAAAATCACTTTATTAATATTAGATTATGGGTTTGTTAACAGAATGTTAAAAAACCTGTCATTTAAGTGTCACGTAAATGATGTAAAATTAAAATTAAAGTTTTATATTTAAAGTTTTGAGATAAAGTGATTGTTTAGAAGAGAGGAAAAGAAATGAGGTTTATAAATGCTAAGAAGGGTAAGGTATTCGATGGGATATTTCACTTATTATTCAATAATATAGATATTATCCTATTTTGCTGTATAATTTATGTAAAACTTATGTCTTATGAAAAGGACATATCTTCAGGTTACCTGAACAAAGCTGTGGTTTTTCCGATAGCTGCATCAATATTGATATTGCTCAGCTTTTCATTACTTTTTAAAGAAAAAAACAGAATAAGTTTTTTGTATATAGTTGATATTGTAATAAGTGCGATACTTGTGACGGATTTGATGTATTATAGGTATTTTAAAGATATAACTACTGTAGCTGCTATAAGAAATGCCAAGCTATTGCAGGGAGTGTCTTCCAGTGTGGGTAGTGTCGCCAATGCAAAGGATCTTTATTATTTTTTGGACTTATTTATACTGCTTCCATTGGAGAAAATTTATAAGAGGAAGAAAAAGAGTGCAAGGCCTTTAATCAGGAGGCTAGTGAGTTTTCTGGTAATATTTGTGGTTGGAATTGGAATGAATGCTGTCGTTTTTTACAGGGTTTCCAAAGAACAGCCTACTTTGCTTACAGCTATGAGCAATAGAATATATTTAACCAACATAATAGGAAATGTAAATTTCCACTTAGTTGACTCCTATAATTATATAAATACTGCTATAAAAAACTCAAAATCCTTGCCAGAACAGAGAATAAAGGATATCAAGGCATTTTTAAAGGAAAATAATAATTCTACGGATGAGACCAATTTTAAGGGTATAGGAGAGGGCAAAAATTTGATAGTGATTCAAGTTGAGGCACTTCAGGGCTTTGTAATAAATCAAAAGGTGAATGGACAGGAGATAACGCCCAATTTGAATAGGTGGGTGAACAAATGCCTGTATTTTGACAATTACTTTTATCAGGTTGCAGGGGGAAACACTTCAGATGCGGAACTGATGTCTAACAATTCTGTTTACCCTGCGCAATCGGGAGCTGCCTACTATACATACAGCGGCAATAAATATGATTCTCTGGCAAGTGCCCTGAAAGATAAGAATTATTATACTGCGGCTTTGCACGGAAACAGTGAGGGATTCTGGAACAGGAATGTCATGTATAAAGCTCAGAGTTTTGATGATTTCTTTGGAGAACACAGTTTTAACATAGATGAAAAAATAGGTCTGGGGTTAAGTGACAGATCATTTCTAAATCAATCTCTGGAAAAAATGAAGAAATTCAAGCAGCCTTATTATTCTTTCATAGTTACACTTACAAGTCATTTCCCATTTGAAGCAGTAGATAAGTATGGAAGTTTCAATGTGGGAGAATATGAAGGAACATTTATTGGGAATTATTTAAAAGCCATTCATTATACGGATGCGCAGTTGGGAGAATTTTTGGATAACCTTGAAAAAGACGGTATAATGCAAAATTCTATCATAGCTTTGTATGGGGATCATTTTGCTATTCCTAAGGACAATGCCCAGCAGCTCTTCAAATTTGAAAATGAAAGCAATAATGACTATACGTGGTTTAAGTATCAAAAAGTGCCTCTGCTGCTTCATTTTCCGAATGACCAATATGCAGGGGTAAATCACAAATATACTTGTCAGATGGATTTATATCCTACACTGGCAAATATGTATAATTTACCTCGAAAATATATGTTCGGTAAGGACATGCTAAATGGAGATAGTCAGAAAGTCATTTTCAGAAATGGTTCCTTTATAGATGGTGAAAATTTATATGTATCATGGTCCGATACTTATTATAATATGCAAACTGGTGCTAAAGTAAATGAAACACCAAAACTTAAAAAAGAGAAGGATGAGTATACAAAAGAATTGCAGTATTCCGATGATCTGCTGAATCATAATCTGATAGAGGAATTTGATAACGGAGGAGCTTGATCAAAAGTAATGGGGGTTTTCGACAGTTACAGTGCCGAAAGCCCCTTTATCATTATTCAAAAGTATTATTGGAATTTAGTATATGTGAAAATTTTAAAGCATATTATTTATATATAGTACATATAATCTTTTATTTAGCCAGCTGTAATGGGGAGGAGTTTCATTTTTGAAACTGGGAAATCGAAAATGTTAATTAAGAATGTATTACAGATAATCTTTATTGTGTTTATATGTGTTATACCTTTCAGCTTAGTGATTTTGATACGGTGCGATATAAAAGAGTTTATCAAGGAAATACAAAATATACGTAAAAAATAGCAATTTATAGGAGAATAATATGACAGACGGAGATTTCTTTACTTTCAGTGAGTATATGAAAAGGGAATGTGATGTTTTAACAGCATCTATGGAGGATTATTTGGAAATGGTTTATAGATTGGCACATAAAGAGGGCTTTACAAGAATTCATGAATTGGCAAAATCTCTAAATGTGCAACCTCCTTCGGCTACAAAGATGATTCAGAAACTTGCCGAATTAAAATTTATACAGTATGAGAAATATGGTATAATAATACTTACAGAGGAAGGCAAAAATATGGGGCAATATTTGTTGAAGAGGCATAATATTGTGGAGAGTTTTCTAAAAGTTATCGGCATATCAGAAGATGTACTGGAGCAGACGGAAAAAGTGGAACATACAATTAATAATCAGACCATAATGTATTTGAAGGATTTTATAGATTTTGTGCATGTGAGACCTGATGTGATTGAAGATTTTGCAGCTTTTAGAAATGCAAGGACAGTGTTAAATAAAGGTTCTAAATAGAAAAGAAAATAATACTTTATTAAAAATTATTTTATGTTATAATCAATTTATAGAAGTAAATACAAAGGTATAAAGGGATGAATAAGATGGATTTTATATTTAAAAAATTTTCTACGGTTTGTAAAATTCTACTGGCGCTAATTGCTGTGGTTATATTCATAAGGATAATACCGTGGATTGTAGTGGCTGGAGTTGCCTTATTTACTTTCGTTAAATTAAGAAAATATCTTAAAAATAGAAAAATAAATAAACCTAAAAATAAAAGAATGAATGGTTTTACCAGAAGGAAGAAACATCCTTTTGGCATTTCACAGGAAAAAATTGTAGATGTTGATTATGATGAGGTAAAAAAATAATTTGATTTTAAAAATTTTGTTGAAAGGAGAATTGAAAACCTTTTAGGTTGTATTATGATAAAAACTGCTGTAATTACAATAAGTGACAGGGGTTCCCAGGGAAAAAGGATAGATAAGACCGGACCTGAAATAGAAAATATATTGAATAAATCTAAATATGAAGTCGTGTATTATAGGATAATACCCGATGAAATTGAAGATATAAAAAGGGAATTGTGCTATGTTTGTGATAAATTAAAGGTGAATTTAGCACTGACAAACGGTGGTACCGGATTTTCAAATAGAGATGTCACTCCTGAAGCCACCTTGAAAGTTATAGAAAAAAATGTCCCTGGAATAGCAGAGGCAATGAGGATGCGATCTATGGAGATAACTCCAAGGGCAATGCTTTCCAGGGCAGTGTGCGGCATAAGGAGGAATACCCTTATTGTAAATCTTCCGGGAAGTCCTAAGGGAGCAGTGGAGAATCTTCAATTCATACTGCCTGCACTTCCCCATGGCATTGACATATTGATGGGATGGGATTCTGAATGCGCAAAATAGGTGTACAAGTTAGCTATTGTGATAGAAAGGAAGAAAGTATTTTATGGAATTAACTCATATAAATAAACAGGGCAGAGCGAAAATGGTAGATGTAAGTGAAAAGGAAGATACCAATAGACATGCTGCAGCTGCAGCCTCCATATATATGAAGAGGGAGACTCTTTCCATTGTAGCGGAAGGGAAGGCAAAAAAAGGGGATGTTCTTTCTGTAGCCCAGGTGGCGGGAATAATGGCTGCAAAAAATACCGCAAATATAATCCCCATGTGTCATTCCATCAACATAACCGGATGTGATATAGAATTTACGCTGGATTTTGAAAAATCTAAAATTGACATAGAAGCTTCTGCAAGAATTTCCGGAAAAACGGGAGTTGAGATGGAAGCACTTGTGGCGGCCAGCACGGCAGCCCTAACCATATACGACATGTGCAAAGCCGTAGATAGGGGAATGGTGATATCAGATGTGATGCTTGTTGAAAAAAGCGGGGGTAAGTCTGGTTTATTTAAGAGAAAACTTTAGAAATATTCTGGGTAATGGGGGTAGTACTATGGCTAAAGTTGTTTCAGTAAATATTAGTGAAAAAAAGGGTGAGATAAAAAAGCCCATAGGCAGGGGATTGTTTAGAAAAAACAACGGACTGGAAAATGATGCCCATGCTGGGAATTGGCACAGACAGGTAAGCTTGCTCGGAAAGGAAAGCATTGATAAGATGAAAAACCTCGGAGTAAAGAATCTATCCAGCGGAAAATTTGCGGAAAATATTACAACAGAGGGGATTATCTTATATAAACTTCCAGTAGGAACTGTGCTTAGAGTGGGAGATGTATCTTTAGAGATTACACAGATTGGGAAGGAATGTCACAGAGGATGTGCTATACGCAGGCAGGTTGGGGATTGTATCATGCCAAGGGAAGGTGTATTTGCAAAAGTAATTAAGGAAGGCTGGATACAAGAGGGAGATCCCATAGCTTTGTCCAGATAATATGTTTGATTAGAAAGTTAAGAAATAAGGGCACGAATTTTTCAAGAATTATTTCCTGAAAAATTCGTGTCCTTTTATTCATCTGTTTTTACACCCAGCAGGTTCAATATGAAAATGAACAGGGGGATACCTATGAGAAGTCCCCATATGCCCATGAGGTGCTGGGAAACTATAAGTACTATAAAAGTGAAAAATATAGGCAGCTGCACTTTGGAAGACATTAACTTGGGGTTTAAAATATAGCTCTCAATGGCGTGGACTATTGCAATCATAATCAACACGTATATTACTTTAGTAATACCACCTATGCTGAAGGCAATAATACACAGTGGAATGAGAGATATGAGTACTCCGGCTATTGGTATCAAACTCAGCATAAATATCATGAAACCTATAGTGACCAGTTGGGGAAAGTTCAATATGTAAAGCATTATTACTGAGATAATGGTATTGATAAAAGCTATCAGAATCTGAGCTTGAATTACCTTGCCAAAAGTGTTTAGAAAATTTTCGCCAAAAAAGCACAGATATTCATATAATCCGGATACCTTACTGTATTTGAATTTTTGCACAAAGGAAATAATTTTATGCTTTTCCAGCATGAAAAATAGGCTGAGTATTATGGAAATGAATGTGTTGAGACTCCATTTTCCAATATTTGCAGCAAGTTGCAGGGACATGTTTACTCCCGATTTCAAATAGCTTTTTATGTCGATTTCACTTAATATATTTATTATGTAGCTTTCAATCGTATTGGACTTAGGATTTGTTTTAGTATTTGATATACTGCTTGATATGTTGTTTATTATATATTTTGTCTGGCTTACGATCTGCGGAACTATTTTCACAATAATTATTCCTATGGATAAAAACAAGAGTATATAGAGGATTGAAGTAGTCAATTTTTCTTTTGCCGAAGTTACTTTATGGACTTTCCTAAGTAGAAGATTCTGTAAACTGTTCATTATGTAAGAAAATAAGAAAGTAAGCAAAAATATGTCAAAAAAGGATCTAGACCAATAGAAAAAAATGATTAAAGCAATAAAAAAAAGTATTCTCTTTGTAGATTCTTTTGAAAAAAAATCTTTTATAGAACTCATATTTTATCTCCTTGATATGTTTTATATAGTATTCTTAAAGCAAATATTGTATTGATAATAATTTTTTGATAGAATTTTGTCTATATAATATTATAATGGTTATCTTGTGAGAATTTCAAGTGATGGAAGGTAAAAATTTGTTCTTGCATATTTATAATATTTAATGTATAATTATTAAAAATAATTGGAGGGAAAAATATGAAAAGAATAGGTATAATAATGCTGAGCGTAATTATGGCATTTACGCTTTTTACAGCTTGTGGATCTAGTACGTCCGGCAACAGCGGAGTGGATAATTCACTTCAAAGGGTTAAGGATTCCGGCAAGCTTTCTATAGGATTGGATGATTCCTATCCGCCTATGGAATTTAGAAATGACAAGAATGAATTGGAAGGGTTTGATATAGATCTGGGGAAAGAGCTTGCCAAAAAGCTGGGAGTGAAATATAATCCTGTGGTAACGGATTTTAATGGAATAGTTTTAGCATTGAAATCCGGGAAATTTGATGCCATATTGGCTACGCTCAGTATAACCGATGAGAGGAAAAAAAGCATAGATTTTGTAGGCCCGTATATAAATGGAGGACAGATAATTGTAGTTAAATCAGGAAACAAATCTATAAATACCAAAGAGGATCTGAAAAACAAGATAATTGGAGTTCAGCTTGGAAGTACTGGTGAACAGGCGGCTGGCAGCGTAAACGGCGTTAAGGAAATTAAAAAATATGATAAAATAACGGAAGCTTTTCACGAGGTCAATATAGGCAGAATTGACGCCCTGGTATGTGATTCCGAAGTTGGTGAATATTACGTGGCAAAGGGCAGGAAAGATTACACCATACTTAAAGACAAGCTTACTAAAGAACCTGTGGGAATAGGAGTGAATAAGAAAGACAAAAAATTGCACCAGGCTTTAAGTAAAGCAATGGATGAGCTTAAAAAGGACGGTACTCTATCTAAACTTTCTGTAAAGTGGTTTGGTCACGATATATACAAGGATAATAATTGATCTGAAGAAGGGTAAAAGCTGTATGGATACTTTTATCCTTCTTTAATATGTTATAAAATAGTAGTATGATAACCTTGATATTGGATAAAGGTAGTGAGTTCAAAAAGAGGAGGGAAACTTTCTGTGATAGAACAGATAAAAAATGATTTGCAGGATATAGCGGAAACCATCAAGGCAGTAGTTGACATCGATATTACTATTATGAACAGAGAGCTTTTGAGGGTAGCAGGTACCGGAAAACTTAAAAAAAAAGTTGGATTGAATGCGCCTAGAAATTCCGTGTTTGAAAAATGTCTGAAAAGTGGGAAATCATATTTTATTGAAAATCCAGGAAATTGCAGTGAATGTATAGTCTGTGAAACAAAGACCCAATGTGATGAAAAGGCAGAAGTGTGTTTCCCGATAATTATAGATGGCAGGGCAGAGGGCGTCATAGCTATGATAATATTTGATGAAAGTAAAAAGGATATGTTTTTAAAAAAAAGAGACAGCTATAAGAATTTTGACAGGAGGATGGGGGAACTTATTTCTTTTAGGATAAAAGAAAAAAAGATGCATCATAAATTAGAATGCAAGTCTACTGAACTTTTAACCATAATAGATTCTGTCAATGAGGGAATTATAACCATAGACAATCATAATAGAATATTGAGTTTAAACAGGTATATAAAGGAAAAATTTAAATTGAAAGAAACCTGCCTTGTAAATAAAGATGTAGATAGAATAATTCCCAAGAGAATAGTGGATAAATTTCAACCCAGCAATTATTATATAGAAGAGGAAACTGTAACTTTGGATTTTAATAAATCAAGATTTAATTTTTTATTGTCTGTAAGACCTATAATTTCCAATGGGGAGATATATGGGGCGGTAATAACTTTTAAAGATTTTAATAAATTGCAGCAATCTGTATTTAAAATAGATGGTAAAAACTCCATGTTTAGATTTAAAGATATAATAGGAAGCAGCAGCATTTTTACCCAGGTTAAGGATCAGGTAAAACAGGTGGCAAAAAAAGATATGCCCGTTTTGCTTCTGGGTGAAAGTGGTACGGGGAAAGAGCTGTTTGCCAGGGCCATACATTATGAGAGCTATAGAAAAAATGAAGTATTTATGCCTATAAACTGCGGTGCCATACCTGAAACGCTGATGGAAAGCGAGCTGTTTGGATATGAAAAAGGAGCTTTTACTGGTGCCAGCAACAGCGGAAAGATGGGAAAGTTTGAAATAGCAAAAGACGGTACTATATTTTTGGATGAAATAGGGGATTTGCCTTTACACATGCAGGTAAAACTTTTGAGGGTGTTAGAGGAAAAAGAGATTATGCGTATAGGCGGTGTAAGTACGATAAAAGTAAACCCTAGGATAATAGCAGCTACGAATAAGGATCTGTATGATCTGGTGGAAAAAGGCCAGTTTAGAGAAGACCTGTTTTACAGGCTGAATGTGATTCCAATAAGAATTCCTGCTCTCAGGCAGAGAGGAAATGATATACTGGAACTTTCACAGTATTTTTTGGATAGGTACAACAACATATATGATAAGAATATAAAAGGGTTTTCTCAAAAGGTAAAAGAAATGTTTTTGGAGTACTCCTGGCCTGGAAATGTCAGGGAACTTCAAAACCTTATAGAATACGCCATGAATTTTGAAAAAAAAGATTTGATAACTTCTGAGACCATAGGGAGAAGGACTGGTGAAGGCAGCAGCAATGTTTTGGAAGGTGATAGTCTTAAAGATATGGTGTTGAAGTATGAAAAAAGAATTATAAATAATTTTATAGAAAAATATGGCTCGGATACCGATTCTAAAAAGCTTATAGCTAAGAAATTGAGAATAAGTCCGGCCACCTTGTACAGAAAAATGGATAAAAGCTGATTTTTATCAAAAATGAGAATTAGTTATCATTTTTGATATATGAAGCAGATTTAAACTGCCAGGAGAGTGGAAGCATATATATAAAATAGCGTGCTTTCATTCTTTTATCATTATTGAGAATTAATATTGGATAATTGGGCTTGAAGCATTGGCATGAAAAGTGCTTACATATTAGTTTATACATGAATATTAATTATAAGAGGAGGTTTTTATCTGTGAAAGATTATAAATTATTGGTAAGTATATTGAAGGATCAGGTAGTACCGGCTTTAGGATGTACAGAACCGGTAGCAGTAGCTTATGCTGTTGCCAAGGCAAGGGAAGTTCTGGAAGAAGATGTGGATGAACTGGATATATATGTCGATAAAAATATATTTAAAAATGGTAAAGAAGTGGGAATACCAGGTACAGATAAAAAGGGGATCCTGACGGCAGCTGCCCTCTCTTTGGTTATAGGTAAGTCGGAATACAGACTGCAGGTATTGAAAGATGTTTCAGATGAAAGCCTGAAAAGTGCACTTGCCATAATAGATAAAAATATAATTAAATTAAAATTAAAAAAAGATGCAATGGGTCTGTATATAGAGGTAATTGCCAGGAATGGCAGTGGCTCTTCCAGAGTTATCATAAAAGATAGCCATTTGAATATAGTGCTGGTTGAAAAAAATGGAAGACAAATTTTTTCAAAGGACAGTAAAGGTGCAGGTGCTGATAAACCATCTTTAAGGGATAAAATTAAAGAATTTACTATAAGGGATTTTAAAGATTTTGTGGACAATATTTCTTATGAGAAAATAAAATTCATTGAGGATGGAATAAGTATGAATGAAAAAATGGGTGAAATAGGCCTCAAGTTGAATTTGGGAATAGGTATAGGACATCTGTTTAATGATAATTCGAATGTGGAGCAGTATGCAAAAGCGATTACGTCTGCTGCTTCGGAAGCGAGAATGTCAGGTTATCCCCTGCCTGTAATGAGCAGTGCAGGAAGCGGAAATCACGGATTGGTGGCCATACTGCCCATAGCTGTAATTGGAGAGAAAATGAAAATTGAAAGAGAAAAAATAGTTAGAAGTGTTACGCTGAGCCACCTTGTAACCATATATATAAAAAGTTATACAGGGGCATTGTCTCCGGTCTGCGGGTGCGGGGTAGCAGCTGGTGTGGGAGCTAGTGCAGGACTTTCTTACTTAATGGGTGGAAATTTAACCCAGATAAAGGGAGCTATCAAGAATATGATTGCAGGTATAAGTGGAATGATATGTGACGGGGCGAAAGTTGGATGCTCGTATAAATTGTCTATATCCGTAAGTGCAGCTTTGGATGCTGCTAAAATGGCAAATAAAAATATTTTCATACCATCTGAGGATGGCATACTGGATGAATCAGCGGAAAAAACTATTCAAAATTTAGGACGGGTATCTGTTGAGGGAATGGCAAATACAGATGGAGTCATTTTGGATGTAATGATGGAAGGATGCAAATAATCAATGCTTTGAAAATTGGCTGCCGTACAAAACTCAATTGTACGGCAGCCAATTTTCTGTCTCAATATATAAATTAGCACAATTATTAAAAAATTCGATAAATTGTGTAAATTTATTTCACATTAGAATATTTTGTGGTAATATTAAATTAACGGATATATGAAAACCCCGTAAAAAAGGAGATGTAAACGTTATGGATACAAACAATAAATGCCCGGAAAAAATTATTTATGGATGGGATAATCTGTCTAAATTTTTAACTTTTGTTGGATGTATTTTCTGTTTACTTACTGCCTACAAAGCTTTTTTAGGACTGGTTATGATTTCATATGCTTTTTGGAGAAGCCGATCTAAAAATACAATGAGGAGGATTAGAGAAGAGAGGGCATTCCTAAAATTTTTGGATGATGTGTTTTGTGCAATCTACAGTGCGAAAAATGGCAGAATATTTTTTGAAAGGAAATCGAAATTTAAAACCCAAAAAAAATATAGGAGATGAAATGCCGCATAACTATAATGTTATAAAATTTGTACTTTTGTAGCAATATATTAAAAGGAAGTATGTAATGGTGATTTTCAAATCACTGTACGTACTCCCTTTTTAAAAGTTGATTATCAATAGTGATATATATCACTATTGATAATTAGCTAAAACATGGTATAATTATTGTGTTGCAAAAATTTATTTGAAATTTTGTAAAAACTGGAGGGAATAAAATTTGGAGAAAATTGCTTTGATAACGGATAGTACAAGTGACATACCTAAGGATATAGTAGATAAATACAATGTAAATGTGCTTCACTACAGGGTAATATATAAGGACAGGGAATTTATCGACGGTATAAATGTGGATTCAAAATATATTTATGATAATCTGGATAGGGAAATACCTACATCTTCACTACCGCCTATGGATGAGATGGAAACCCTATTTAGCAATTTGCAGAAAGAGGGATATACCCATGCCATAGCTATAACACTTTCAGGCGGACTGACTGGTATCTTCAACGGGATAAAGCTTGTCAGTGAAAATTATCCCGGTATTAAAACTTACATATATGATTCTAAGTCAATTTCGGCAGGAGAAACTATGCTGGTGGAGGAGTGTGCGAAACTTATAGAAAAAGGCGTATCTTTTGATGAAATAGTAAATAGGCTGCCCTCTCTGAGAAAAAGATTACATTTATATTTTGTAGTTGGAACATTGGAGTATTTGAAAAGGGGAGGAAGAATAGGAAAGATAGCCGGAAGTATTGCGGAGCTTTTAAACATAAAACCGATTGTAGCTGTAGACGTAAATGATGGGAAATACTATACTTATGATAAGGTAAGAGGGAGAAAGAGATCTTTAAATAGATTGATTAAAATTGCAAATGATATTCTTAGGACTAAAAAGTGTAGAATGGCAGTGATGCATGGATGTGCCCTTGAGGACTCCAAAAAGATATTTGATGTGATTAAGAAAAATTCAAATGTAGTTTCTGCCACTTTTGGAGGTAATATAAGTCCTGTATCGGGGGTACACAGCGGACCTGGTTTGGTGGGTTTAGTGTTATTTGAGGAAGAATAATTTGTATGAGTAAATTTAATTTAGGAAATAGTACCAAAGAAGAGGAAAAACGCTTATATGAAGAGTACAAGAAAAGGCTTGCCGAGCTTAAGAAGATAAAAAGAGAAAAAGAAGCTGTAGGACAGGTATTTACAAAGGGTCTTTTGCAGATATATGTGCTACATATTCTAAGTATAGAGCCTACTAATGGAAATGACATATCCCGTAAAATAGGAGAGAGAACCGGAGGAAGGTGGATACCCAGTACTGGCGGAATATATCCACTGTTAAAGAAATTGGAAAAAAATAAATTAATTGAAGGTAAATGGGATAATTCCAAGAATAAAATGCAAAAAATATATACTTTAACAGATCTGGGTATATGTGAATTAAAAAATAAAAAGAAACTTTTAAAAAATAGAATAAAAGAAGCTCTGGAAGTATTTAATATTGTCTACGAAGATCTGTATGGTACTTCAAAGGAATGAAATGATCATTGGGTTCAGGTGGGATTTGACCGTATCTCCACCTGAACCGTCTTTTAATTTGCCTTAAAATGTTGTTCTTCAAACTCTCTCTTATTTTTCCCCCTGATATCCTTGCTGTTATTTGCCTTGAAATGCTGTTCTCTAAATTCTTTTAGGGAAAAATAAACAGGTCTGCTTGTTCTGTAGACTCCATAGAGAAATACAATTGCAGCTGCACCAAAAGAAACCACATTTATTATCATGGGAGAAGTGAAATTATGCAGGAGTCTGTCTTCTAAAAGCATTTTAAAAGCTGTATGGGCCAGTATAGCGCCGCCTATGTATATTATTATAGGATGCTTATTCATGAGTTTTGCTACATATTGACTTCCAAAAAATATTATGGGAATGTTTAACAGCAATCCGAAAATTATAAGAAATATGTGTCCTTCGGCGGCACCTGCAATTGCCAGTACATTGTCAAGACTCATAGTTGCATCGGCCACAACTATATTTGCGATTGCTGCAAAATATTTATTTGATGGATTTATTTGCTTTTTCTTTATTTGCTTTGACTCGGGTTTTATAAAATTCCACGTGATTTTTACAAGTAGAATTCCACCGATTAATTTTATGGGGAGCCATTCTATTAGCAGTATATAGGTGATAAGACATGCAAATACTATTCTCAGAAGAACCGCAGCGAATACTCCAATCATTGAAGCGGACTTTGCATGTTTTTTTGGCAGATCTTTAGTTGCCAGGGCAATAACTCCTATATTGTCACCGCTTAAAACTATGTCCAGCAAAGTTATTTGTAAAGCTCCCGATAAAAAGGCAGCTAAATTATTCATTCTCAAATACTCCTTTTAATGATATAATTATAGTTATTATGTCTACAAAGTAATATATTCCATGAACATGCTAAATATTACCTCAATGTTGTTTGCTGACCCTATTGTAACATATGCATTGTATAATGTAAAGTATATTATATAATATGGTTTTAATATCTATATAATTTAGACTATAATATATTATTGTAAAAGTTGGAGTTAGTTTGGTAATCTGATGCAGAGAAGGTGAGTTAGGATATTGAAGATAAAAAAAGACAAAAATATTATGATTGTTTTAATGATTTTCATATTGCTGTTTTCAGGTATGTTTTCTGTGAAAGCTGTAAATAATGGAAACAATAAACCCATTCACGGCAAGGTTGTTAAGATAGAATCAGGAGGAAATAAAAATTCACAGAGGTTTTCCAATGTGGATGTGAAGATAATTTCAGGGAAACTTAAAGGCAGGACAATTACTGTGCAAAACTTTGTTGGAGGAAAGATAAAAGATGAAAACAGCAGCACCCAGAGTTTTGTGAAAGTTGGAGACGAAGTTTTGATAAATGTTGACAAATATGATAAAAACGGCAATGTCCAAAAGGCATATATCTATGAAATAGTCAGGTATAAATATCTCTATAAATTGGGAATATTTTTTGTCCTGCTCCTGATTATCATTGGAGGCAAAAAGGGAATCAAATCAGTTATAACCTTGGCTATAACTGGATTTATGGTGTTAAAAGTTTTAATACCTCTTGTAATACAGGGATTCAATCCGGTAATTGTTTCTTCTGTTATATGTATGATTGCAATTGTAGTGAACCTCGTCATCATAGGTGGAAAGAATGAAAAGACGCTGTCTGCCATCATAGGCACATTTGGAGGTGTATTGATTGCAGGATTTATAGCCTTGTTTTCAAATTCTATAATAAGGGTGAACGGACTTACAGATGATCAAATGCAGTCCATTATCTATGTAGCTCAAAATTCCAATTTTGATTTTCCGGGGCTCCTGTTTGCGGGAATAATTATGGGGGCACTTGGTGCAGTTATGGATGTGAGTATATCCATAGCGTCTTCCGTGAAGGAAATTGAAGATGCCAAACCCGATATAACGGTAAAAGAACTGATAAAATCCGGCATGAATGTGGGAAAGGATATTATGGGAACTATGGCCAATACGCTGATACTTGCATATGTAGGAGGCGCCATGTACATAATGATTATGGTTTCTTCATATTCTTACAGCAGTTCTGTTACTACTGCCGTTGATCAAGATGTAATTGCTTCAGAAATATTAAAAGCTCTGGCGGGAAGCATTGGCTTGATTTTTGCAATTCCCATTACAACTGTTGTGGCCGCACTGCTTGTTAAAAGACATAGAAACAGGTCGAAGGAAATATCCGAACCTGAAGGGGAAAAATAAAAGTAACATTTTTTTACCTGAATAAATATAATACAGTGAATTAAACTGGAAGGAAAGGATATGAAGTACTATGGAGTTCACTGTAAATTTTTATACTGTTTCAGGTGAAGGTTCTGATGAGTTGAAAAAATTTCACAGCCAGGTGAGATCGGAGAATCCCATGTATTCAACTCTTGAAACAGGTGACATTATAGTACCTAAAAATGATGGCCTGGAATATGTTATAGTAAGGATAGTTAAAGATCTTTACAGAGAAGAATTGAATGTATATATGACTGGCGTGAAAAGCAAAGAGGAAATAATGGATGAGATAGAGGATCTGGCTAATAAAACTGTAAAATCTGTATTGGAATCCATTAGGGATACGCTGGATTTTGATGAAAATAAGGATCTCAATAAGAATTAAATTTGAGAACACTATTGAATTCATTTATTTTTGTGATTTCAATGGTGTTCTTGATTATAAGAAAATTTAATTTAGGGGTTTTGGGAAATGAATAGGAATATACTGAAAAACTTGGCCTGCGAAGGTAGGAAAGAATTGATTGAAAAAATACATATAAGGGCCTTGAAATGTGGTATATGCGGAGACAAGAAAGGACCCTCAACTGATCTCAGCAATGGGGAAGAGATACAGAAGAGAAAAATAATTAGAGATATTGCAGCTTTGGACAATGAGGGTAAAAATGGATACAGGAATATAATTGAAGAGACTTCCTGTGCCTGGTTTAATAGATTTACAGCTTTGAGGTTTATGGAAGTAAACGATTATCTACCTGCGAATATTGATACAATATCTGGTATAGAAGGGTCGTTTAAGCGTGCGATAATAGCCAGATGCAATGGCTTAAGCAGTTCTCTACCGTTTGTATTTGAAAAATCTGGAGACAGTTCTGAATTGTTATTTCCGGAGGGAATTTTAAAAGGAGGGAATTTTATAAAAAAGCTTACGGATAATGTTCTCATACCGAAAGACGATTGGGAAAATGTATCTATCATAGGATGGCTTTACGAGTACTACATATCTGAAGAAAAAAATAAACTCATGAAGACAAAAAAACAATATGACAAGGAGGAGATACCTTATGTAACTCAACTTTTTACTCCGGATTGGATAGTTAAGTATATGGTTGAAAATTCTTTGGGAAGGTACTGGGTTGAAGCCCACCCGGAACAGTGTGATCTTAAAAAAAACTGGGAATTTTACATTGAGGGCTCACAACCAGATGCAGATGACGAAGTGAAGGTTGAAGATATCAGATGTATTGATCCGGCTTGTGGTTCAGGTCATATACTTATATATATGTTTGACGTACTGTATCAAATATATAGAAGATGCGGTTACAGACAGGAGGAGATACCGGAGCTTATTATGGAAAATAATCTCTATGGGATGGATGTAGATGACAAGGCACATGGGCTGTCCTGCTTTGCTGTTGTAATGCAGGGAATGAAGTACAATAAAAAGCTTCTTGGAAATATGGATAGAAAATTTTACTCGAATATAGTGTCTATCCAGGAAAGTAATGCTTTTGACGAGGACGATATAATCTGTATATCCGGAGAAAAACATGGTGAAGATTATATGAGGACAAAGACTTTTATAGAGGCATTTAAAGATGCCAAGATGTATGGCTCATTAATACGATTAAATGGATTTGAAAAGAGTTTTTTCGTAAAAAGGTTAAAACATATTGCAAATAATCCTGAAGGAAAATTGTTTCTGAATAAGAGAAGAAAAAAAATTGTTGAAATTTTGCCTAGGCTCATAAAACAAGCGGAGATAATGTCAGGCACATATGATGTTTTGGTGACGAATCCGCCTTATATGGGGAATAGATATTTTAATCCACTGCTTGGAAATTATATTGCCCGCAATTATCCGGAAGCAAAGACAGATATGTTTTCTGCCTTTATGCTTCATGGCTTTTCAAAAGTTAAACCTGCAGGCCATCTGGGTTTTATGGTTCCATTTGTGTGGATGTTCATACGGTCTTATGAAAAATTGAGAAAAATCGTACTAAAGCGTAAAAATATAAGCACTTTGATTCAACTGGAGTACTCTGGATTTAAAGAGGCTACAGTGCCCGTCTGTACATTTACTTTGAGAAACCGCAATGTGGATATACCAGGGGATTATATAAAATTATCGGATTTTAAAGGGGAAGGGAGCCAACTTGAAAAAACTTTGGAGGCAATAGCAAATCCGCGTGTAAATTATAGGTTTACCGTGAATCAGAAAAAAATGGAGGGGATTCCAGGTAATAGATTTGGCTACTGGCTTACGGATAGAGAAATTGGAATTTTAAATAAGGCCAAAGTTATAGGTGATGTTGCACACCCCTGTACGGGTATGCAGACAGGAAACAATAAGGCATATGTAAGACAATGGTTTGAAGTGGATTATAACCTCATAAGCTTTTCTGGTAATAGTAAGGCTTATAAGTATTGGATGCCCTATCAGATGGGCGGAGAAGCAAGAAAATGGTATGGAAATATATCTGAAATAATTTACTGGAAAAGTAATGGGAAAATGGTAAGAGAAGAAAAAGGTTCTATTGTAAGAAATGAAAAATTCTTTTTCAAAAGAGGAATAAGCTGGAAAAGGATAACTTCAGGTAAAAATACTATAAGGGTGCTGAATAAAGGGTTTATTTTTGATCAGTCTGCAGATTCTATATTTGTAAAAAATGAAGCCGACTATAAATACATGTTGGGTTTCTTTAACAGCAAGATAATGGAGAATATTTTCAAATTTATCGCCCCTACCTTAAATCTGACAGCAGGTACCGTCAGGCAAATTCCGATATACATAGAAGAAGATCCTTCCATAAGAAAGAGAATTGACAGGTTATGTGACGAATGTGTGCGTATATCCAAAGATGACTGGGATTCTTTTGAAACCTCCTGGAATTTTAAAAAACATCCTTTCCTGTCTTATAGAGAAAATTCGAATAGCATTGAAGAGGCCTATATCAATTGGCTAAATTTTTCAGAAACGCGTTTTTACAGACTAAAAGACATTGAAGAGGAATTAAATAGAATATTTATAAAGATATATGGACTTCAAAATGAAGTGAGTGCGGAAGTGGAAGAAAGAGATATCACATTGAGGAAGGCGGATGTGGGGAGAGATGTCAAATCTTTTATATCCTATGCGGTGGGATGCATGTTCGGAAGATATTCTCCAGATAGGGATGGAATAATATATGCAGGAGGAAAATTTGCAAATTCATTGAAAAATGCTTCTTTTAAACCTGAAAAGGACAATATAATTCCAGTACTTGATGGAAATTATTTTGAAAATGATATAGTATCCAAATTTGTAAAATTTGTAAAAACAATATTTGGAAAAGAAAATTTATCGCAAAATCTTGACTTTATAGCATGCAGCCTTAAAAAGAAAAGAGAGGAAACGGACAGTGATACTATAAGAAGGTATTTTTTTAATGATTTTTTTAAAGATCATGTTAAAATGTACAGGGGGAAGCCTATTTATTGGCTTTTTACATCGGGTAAACAAAAAGCCTTTAATTGTTTGATTTATGTACATAGATATGAAGAAAATCTATTGTCCATGATCAGAGAAAATTATTTATATGACATCTATAAGAAGTTATGCCAGAAGAAGAAATTTTTGTACGGTAATTTTAAAAAAGGTGGTAATAAAGAGCTATTGATTCTCAACAGGAAAATAGATGAATTAAAAGAGTATAGTAAAACACTTCAATATGTGGAAAGCATGCATTTGAAAATTCATCTTGACGAAGGCATTGAAGCCAACTATGATAAATTTAAGATTCTTTTAAAATAAATGGTTAAAGCATAATTAATATCATTCTAATGAATTAATTGTGCTTTTTTTTGATCAAAAAAATGTGTACTAATTTACAATAAATGAATAATTATTATAATATCAATTCATTAAACGTATACAGATTTAATAAATTAAAAATAAAAAAACGTTTAAATAATAAAGTAATTAAAAATTATCTAAAAAAATGACAAAATGGTATTGAATTAAATAATAAATGATGGTATCATTATAAAAACATTCATAATTATTGAGCTTGCTTTTAGTATAATTTTAGGAGGATGAGAGGATGAATAAAGCAAAAAGTAAAATTCTGATTTCACTAGTATGTATTTTTTCACTTATTTTATCTGCATGTGGAAGTTCAGTGGGAAATTCGGGAAGTTCTGGAGGGGAAAAGAAAATTATCAATGTAGGGATGATGAATGCACCAAGTGGTTTCAATCCATTGGAGTGGACAGATGTGGCTCAGGAAGTGAGCTGTGGATTGCTGTTTCAAGCTCTGGTAGAATTGGATGATGATATGAAGTACAAACCCATGTTGGCTGACTCCATTACGACCAAAGACAATAAGACATTTACAATTAAACTCAATTCAAAGGCAAAATGGAGTGATGGAAAACCTGTGACGGTAGATGATGAAATATATACTATTGGACTTATATCCAACCCTAAAGTTCCATCTACCGTGGCATCCAACTTTAATATAGTTGAGGGATTGGATGAAAAAGGTAAAAATGCTGCTGGAACTGCGAGCATATTAGGTGTAAAAAAGTTAGACAATCACACTATGACAATTACTACGAAAGAACCTATGGAACTGACACTATTTGAAGATACAATTGGAACTAAGCTCAAGGCTCTTCCTAAACATGTACTTCAAAGTACTGCACCAGAAAAAATTTATCAGAGTTCTTTTATTCAGAAACCAACAATAAGTGACGGACCTTTTAAACTTGAAAAATATGTAAAAGATCAGTATGTGCAGTTTACAGCTAATAAAAACTATTTTAAAGGCACACCCAAATTGGACGGATTGATTTTCAAAATAATGCCCGGGGCCAATATAACTGCTCAGCTGCAAAGTGGAGAAATTGACATGAACGACCCTAATTTAGGACAGATACCTTTTGAAGATTACAGCAAAGTGAAGGCTATGGACAATTTAACTACCGATTCCAAAGGGATCCAGAGTACTATTCAGACCTTGATGATAAATACGCAGACTATAACCGATCCGAAAGTTAGGAAAGCTATTTCATATGCCATAGATAGGAATATGATAGTGAACAGCCTGCTAAAAGGTCAGGGACAAATAATTGAGCTTCCATACTTAAAGGAAAGTAAATTTGTAGATAAGGATTTAAAAGTTAATCCTCATGATCCTGAAAAAGCTAAAGCACTTTTGAAGGAAGCAGGTTGGGATCCAAATAAAGCAGTCAATTTTGACATACCTACAGGAAACAAAGTTCGTGAGCAGGTTGCAGATATTATAACTCAAAATCTGAAAAGTGTTGGATTTAAAGTAAATCCTCAGAAATATGATTTTGTTACGAGTCTTGCCACAGCTAAAAAACATAATTTTGATATATATCTGGTAGGTATACCTGTTTATCCCATGAATCCCGACGTATCGGCAATATTGAAAACTGGACAGGGGCTCAATTTATCACAGTATAGCAATCCGGAAATGGACAGCTTACTTTCAAACGGTCTGCATCAGACTGATCCGGCCCAGATAAAGGTAACTTATGACAAGGTCCAGGAAATATTTACACAGGATTTACCTTGCCCATCAGTATATGTTCAGAATCAGCTGAAAGCTGTAAATAAGAGAGTGACTTATGGAAAACCTAAAGATTACGGTATGTTTATTGATGCGTATAAATGGGATGTACAATGAAGTAATCCATTTAAAAAATTAAAGAAAGGATGGTAAATATGAGTTGTTTACTTTCGGTAAAACACCTTCAGACAGCATTTAAGTCCAATAAGAAAGAAGTTATATCTGTAGAGGATGTGAGTTTTGATGTAAATCGGGGAGAGACAGTGGGGATAGTCGGAGAATCGGGATGCGGCAAAAGTGTAACTTCACTGTCAATAATGGGACTTTTAGGAAAGAGAGGATATATAAAAAACGGCAAAATAGAGTTTGACAATATAGATCTTGTAAATTTGGGAGACAAGGAGATGAGAAATATAAGGGGAAATAAAATGTCCATGATATTTCAAGAACCAATGACATCTTTAAATCCTATTTTCACTATAGGAGATCAGATAACGGAAGCTATAAAACTGCATCAGAATGTGGATCGTAAAAAGGCGGAAGAGTATGCGGTAAAGATGCTGACGTTGGTGGGTATACCAAGGGCAGACAAGATAATAGATGATTATCCACATACATTGTCCGGAGGAATGAGGCAAAGAGTGATGATTGCCATGGCACTTTGTTGCAAACCTGAACTTTTGATTGCAGATGAGCCTACTACTGCACTGGATGTTACCATCCAGGCTCAAATCCTGGCTCTGATTAAAAAATTGAAAAGAGAAATGAAAATGTCGGTTGTGCTTATTACTCATGATCTGGGAGTGATAGCAGAAATGGCTGATAAGGTTATTGTGATGTATGCCGGCCAAGTAGTTGAACAGACAGATGTTTTTACTCTGTTTGACAACCCAAAACATCCCTATACCAAGGCACTTATAAGATCAATTCCTCAAATTGACACAGATAGCAATAAACGCCTGGAATCCATAAGAGGTATGGTTCCATCCACGTATCAGGGTATAGTTGGATGTAGATTTTGCAGCCGATGCCCCTATGCATCCCAGAAGTGCAAAGTGGAAGCACCAGATTTAAGCTCTACTGAAAAAGACCATAAAGTGCGATGCTTTTTAGCTGAGAATGTAGAGGAAGCAGATAAGGAGGCAATATAGCTCATGATCAAAGCATCAGCGGTTTTACTTTCCGTTAAGAATTTAAAGACCTATTATCCCATAAAAAGAGGCATTTTATCTAGAACAGTTGGATATATAAAGGCGGTAGATGGTGTTAACTTGGAAATCTATCAGGGGGAAACTTTAGGGCTTGTGGGAGAATCAGGGTGTGGAAAATCTTCCATGGGACGTACAATTGTAAGACTTGAAAAACCCATGGAGGGCAGTATAGTTTTTAACAATGAAGATATTGCAGCATATTCCAACAAGCGCATGGGAGGCATTCGTACTGATCTGCAGATAATATTCCAGGATCCATATTCTTCTTTGAACCCTAAAAAACGTGTATATGACATACTGGCAGAACCTCTTAAGGTTCATAAAATTGTACCGGATGACAAAATACCTGAAGAAGTTGACAGACTTTTGGATGCTGTGGAACTTCCTAAAAACTTTAAAAACAGGTATCCGAACCAATTTTCCGGAGGTCAGAGGCAGCGTATTGGTATTGCAAGGGCTCTTGCACTGAAACCAAAACTCATAGTTTGCGATGAACCTGTGTCCGCACTTGATGTATCCACTCAGGCTCAGGTGCTGAATCTTTTAAAGGATTTGCAGGAGAAGTTAAATTTAACTTACCTTTTTATAGCCCACGGCCTAGGAGCAGTGAAATATATAAGTGACAGAATTGCAGTTATGTATTTGGGCAAAATTGTAGAGATTGCAAGTACGGATGAAATTTTTAAAAATCCCAGGCATCCATATACTAAGGCACTTTTAAGTGCCTATCCTGTACCTAATCCATATATGAGAAACAGGAAGAAAATTATTTTGGAAGGTGATGTACCCAGTCCTGCTAATCCTCCGAAAGGATGCAGATTCCACACCAGGTGTAAATTTGCCAGAAAGAATATATGCAATGAAAAGGTGCCTGGATTAAAACAGGTAAAAGGAGTGAAGGGAGAACATCTGTCGGCCTGCTTTTTTCATGATGCATTTTAGTTGGTATTAATATTATTAAGGGGGCTTTTAGATGGGCAATTATATTTTACGGAGAATATTGATAAGTATTCCGGTACTGATTGGTGTGACTATAATAAGTTTTGTGATCATAAATATGGCGCCAGGCAGCCCGCTGGATAAAATGGTTGATCCGAATTTAACCGCAGCCGACATTGCAGCTAGAAAAGCTGCACTTGGCCTGAATGGACCGTTATATGCCAGATATTTAGCCTGGTTGGGAAATGTTATTCATGGCAATTTGGGGTATTCAATGACATCATTCCAGCCTGTATCACAGTTGATTGGGCAGAGGATACTTCCTACTTTTATACTCATGGGTGCCGCACTTTTCATTGGATTTGTCATTGCTGTTCCGGTAGGAGTATTGAGTGCTACCAGGCAGTATTCAAAATTAGACTATATTTCTACGACAGGATCACTTATCGGAATATCAGTTCCGACTTTTTTCCTGGGTCTTGTGTTTATATATATTTTTTCATTGAAGTTAAAGTTACTTCCTTCCGGGGGCATGATAACCCTCGGGCAGGATAATGGTTTTGTGGACAGGCTAAAACATTTGATATTGCCCGCTGTTGTTCTTGGAGTAAATGAAGCTGGAACACTTGTCAGGTATGTGCGTTCCAGCATGCTTGAAGTGCTGGACCAGGATTATCTCCGTACTGCAAGATCAAAGGGGTTGAAAGAGTCCATAGTTATAAATAAACATGCTTTTAAAAATGCAATACTGCCCGTTATAACCGTAACAGGTGTGGAAATTGTAACTTTATTGGGAGGCTCTGTAGTTACCGAGCAGATATTCCAGTGGCCAGGAATAGGACAACTTACCATAGCCTCTGTGATGAGCCGTGATTATACTACCTTAATGGGTCTTATCCTATTTGGTTCAGTAGTTGTTATAGTGGCCAATTTATTGGTCGATATCATATATTCCATTGTCGATCCGCGTATTAGATATAACTAGGAGGTTAATATTATGAGCAAAATGGAGGCGGAATTGAAAAACAGTTCAGGTGAATTAGCTGTCGAGACCACCACATATAGTGAAAATTATGCACATTTGATTCTGAAGCGTTTTAAGAAACATAAAATGGCTGTAACTGGAGTTATATTTATAGCAATATTAGCTGTAATTGCAGTAGCTGCTCCACTCATAGCTCCACAGAGCCCATATGCTGTAGAGAACTCATTTGGTGCCGCACCTTCTGCAGGACATATTCTTGGAACTGATCAAGTTGGAAGAGATGTAATGAGCCGTCTTGTATATGCTGCACGAGTTTCTCTCCTTGTAGGCATTGGGACTGTGATTTTAAGCGTAGGCATAGGTACAGTGCTCGGACTTGTATCAGGATATTTTGGTGGAAAGATAGATATGATTATCATGCGTGTAACAGATATATTCATGTCATTTCCCCAGATGATGCTCATATTGGTTGTAGTGAGCATTGTGGGTCCGGGGCTCTGGAATATTATATGGGCCTTGGGTTTTCTCGGATGGCCTGGTGTAGCACGTTTGGTAAGAGGAAATGTACTTTCGATAAAAGAAACGGATTATGTTAAATCTTCTATAGCACTTGGATTTGGCACTCCTAGAATATTGTTTTCTCATATACTTCCAAATACTATGGCACCGATACTTGTAAATGCCACTTTTGGAATTGCCAGGGCTATTATATATGAAGCCTCACTTAGTTTCTTGGGCATGGGAGTACAGCCGCCTACTGCAAGCTGGGGGAATATGCTCACAGATGCCCAGGCCATTACTGTTTTGACTACAAAACCTTGGCTTTGGTTCCCGCCTGGAATTATGATTGTAATTACTGTTTTGGCATTTAACTTCATTGGTGACGGATTGAGAGACGCTTTTGATCCGACAGATGAATCATGATTAAAGTTTGTCTAGTTTGGAGATGATAAAAATGGTTATTATGGAAAAAGCTCAAGAAATTAAACCCTGGATGGTAAAACTCAGAAGAGATTTTCACATGCATCCAGAACCCTCATTTGAGGAGGTGAGAACCTCAAAAATTA
Organism: Clostridium lapidicellarium; assembly: GCF_041224415.1. NCBI lineage: Bacteria > Bacillati > Bacillota > Clostridia > Eubacteriales > Clostridiaceae > Clostridium > Clostridium lapidicellarium. The sequence continues at coordinate 72,257 of NZ_JBGFFE010000014.1, forward strand.
TTGCTGAAAAACTCAGTGAAATGGGCATAGAAACTATTCCTACCGGGAAAACCGGAGTGATCGGACTATTACAGGGCAGAAGACCCGGGAAGGTAATAGGGCTTAGAGCCGATATTGATGGATTGTCAGTTACGGAGGAGACGGGACTTTCCTATAGTTCAAAAAATCCAGGTTATATGCATGCCTGCGGACATGATACCCATATTACAGAACTTCTGGGAGCTGCAAAAATGTTATCTGATTTAAGAAATGAATTGACGGGAAGTGTCAAATTCATCTTTCAACCTGCGGAGGAAGCCGGAAATGGTGCTGCATATATGATAAGACATGGAGCTCTTGAAAATCCAAAGGTGAATATGATTGTTGGCATGCATACTTTTGGACTGATTGAAGCCGGAAAAGTAGTGGTTCAAAAAGGTCCTTTAATGGCTTCCATAGATGTATGGAAGCTTACTATAGAGGGAAAATCATGTCATGGTTCCTCTCCCTGGCAGGGGGTGGATTCAATGCCCTGTGCGGTAGCTATTATGGAAGGATTCCAGACCATTGTCAGCAAATTTAATGATGCTAGAGATCCTATAGTAATAAATATTGGAACTGTTAAAGCAGGTGAGAGATTTAATGTTGTTCCTGGAAAAGTTCAGATGACCGGGGCAAACAGGGCATTTTCAGATTATTCCAGGGAAATGATACCTAAATGGATGAAAAGAATGATAGATAATGTATGTAATGCATATGGCTGCAGGGCCGAATTTGAATATGAAAATGGCTGTAGTCCTACTATTAATGAGGATGATTCCACTGAACTGGTTAAAAAATCTGCAGTCAAAGTGGTAGGAGAAGAAAATGTAATTCAAATACCGCCGGTTATGGGCTCTGAAGATTTTTCAACCTACCTTGAGAAAGTACCGGGGACTTTCGTGATACTTGGTGGTGGAAACGTGGAGAAAGGATGGATGTATTCTCAGCATTCCAATCATTTTATTATTGATGAAAATTGTCTTGTTGTAGGATCCTCTATTTATGTACAGACAGCTTTGGATTTTTTAAAGGATTGATCAGTTATTGTGAGAACTCTTTCTGGATTATCTACATAAATTAATATATGAAGTAATAATAGGAGGTTTTTTGTGCTTATTTATGTAGTTAAGCCAGGGGATTCACTTTGGAAAATATCAAATTATTATAATGTCCCAACTGCTCGAATAATCAGTGCTAATGGACTTCAATATCCTGACAGTCTACTTGTCGGGCAGTCATTGATAATTCCTGTAGATGATACTATTAATGATGTAAAAAACAGACCTTATATATATGTAAATGGATATATTTATGATTTTACTGAAAATTCCCCTGCCATTGTGAGAGAAGTTGGAGATTACCTGACATATTTAAGTCCTTTTGCTTATAGAATCAGAGAAGATGGCAGTTTGGAGAATATAGATGATTCCGCTTTAATAAGTGCTGCCTATACTGAGAATGTGGTTCCAATGATGGCTGTGACAAATTTTACGGCTACGGAGCTGGGCCATAATCTGGCACATGTCGTACTGTCAAATGACAGCGTCAGAGAGAATCTCATAACTAATATAGTTGAAACTATGAAAAATAAAGGTTATCTGGGAGTAAATATTGATTTTGAAAATGTACTTCCTGATGACAGAGAAAATTATAACAGATTTCTCGAACTTACAGTTGAAAGACTCCATAGGGAAAATTTTTTCGTATCTACTGCATTAGCTCCTAAAACTGGACCGGGACAGCAGGGGCTGCTGTATGAAGCACATGATTATGAGGCCCATGGGAGGATTGTGGATTTTGTTGTACTTATGACCTATGAATGGGGATATAGGCTTGGCCCTCCACAGGCAATCTCACCTTTGAACAGGATAAAACAAGTTCTTGACTATGCAGTTACTGTTATACCGAGGCAGAAAATTTTATTTGGTTTTCAGCTCTATGCCAGGGACTGGGTTTTACCACACAGGCCGGGTATGGAAGCTGAGACTTTCAGCATGCAGGAAGCTGTGGCCAAGGCAGTTAGATATCAAGCTTCCATACAGTTTGATACATTGAGCCAGACGCCTTTCTATAACTATGTCGATGAGGAGGGCAGAAGCCACCAGGTATGGTTTGAGGATGCGAGAAGTGTGCAGGCTAAATTTGATACAGTTAAAGATTACGGGCTGAGAGGTATCAGTTACTGGGCCCTTGGTTTCCCATTTCCGCAAAACTGGACCCTGCTTCAGGATAATTTTAATATAATAAAACATTAACCGTTTATAAAAAAGGTAGCTTTACAACATTTTATCTGATAAAATGTTGTGAGAAGGTCGGAAAATAATTATACAGATAACAGGTGAGTGGGAAAATGATAAAGAGTTTGATTATAATATGCAGTATAATAAGCATTTGTATGGTTGTAATAGTGATAATTGTATTTATTATATTATTTTCCCGTAAGAATAGATGATGAATGTGGTTAATTCTACAGGGATAAAATAACAGAACTGCCCGTACAAGACAGTTCTGTTATTTTGCTTTTGATCTCCTGCTGTATAATCTGAAACCTGTTAACAAAACACCTACCAGACAAAATACCGCAGCCGAGATGTATACATATTTCATTCCATACATGAATACATCATCTCTTCCCTTTATGTAGTCAATTACTCTATAGCCTATCTTGCTGCTCATTCTGTTGTACAGAAGAAGTGTTGCAAGGGAGGTTCCAACGACAAAGCCAAGATTTCTAACCAGTGCATTTACACTTCCTGCAATACCAAGTTTGTCTTTTGATACGGTGGACATTACAAGTACATTATTTGGGGACTGGAACATTCCATTTCCTATGGTCATTATTATTATATAGATCACTATCATTCTCAGAGGCGAAAATTCACTTACGGTGGATATTAGAAATAGTCCAAGGCTTGTAATGGAAAGCCCCAACAGAGTAAGTACTTCCGAACCTGTTTTATCCGCCATATGTCCGCTTAAAGGTGCTACTACAGAGAGAACTATGGGTGATACCATCATGAATAGTCCTGTTGCCGCCGGCGAAAGCTTCATCGTATCCTGAAAATAAAAAGGCAGTATTATATTGGAGGCACCTATGGCGCAGAAGGAAATAAAAGCGCAGATTATGCTTATGGAAAACAGACTGTTGTTGAAAATATTCAGCTGCAGCAGCGGAAGCTCCATCTTGCTCTCTATAACAATGAATATAATAAAAGTTGCAATGGATATTACAAAGGCGGAAATCATAAGAGGGTTGTCATATCCTGTGCTCTGTCCCTGAACCAAGGCACCAAATAGCAGGACAGTAAATATCATAAATAAAGTAGAACCTTTTGTATCCAGGCTTTCATCCGTCCTGTGAGATTTTGGAAATATTTTGAGACCCGTTATAAACACTGCTATCCCTATAGGTACATTTATCCAAAATATATATTTCCAGCTGAAAGCTGAAACTATAAAACCTCCCAGAGGCGGCCCTGCCATGGAACCCAGGGCTACAAATGTTCCGAGTATGCCCAGGGCGCTGCCCCTTTCATGAGGAGGAAAAACCTGGGTTATGATTCCCTGGTTAGTAGCCATGGTTGCAGAGGCACCAACTGCTTGTATACATCTGGCGGCTATTAAAAATACAAGTGAATTACTCAAACCACAAAGAAAAGAACCAAGGACAAACAGCACTACTCCAAAACTGAATATCCTGGTTTTCCCTTTTATATCACCTAATCTTCCAAAGATTAAAATGGTAGCTGAAATAACTATTAGAAATCCGGTTACAACCCATTCAATGCCTGCCATAGGTGCGTTCAACTTGGCAGACATATCCGGTAAAGCCACATTTACAATACTTCCGTCCAGAGTGGACATAAATGTGGCAGAAAGAACGGTGAACAAAATAATCCACCTTCTCTTGTATGTCATTTTGTCAATATTATTCAAGTCTTCTTCATCCTTTCACAGCATTTTTCCTTGTAGATAGTTCCGTTATTTAAAACCCGTTCTAGAAATTTTATGGAGATTGCAGTTTCCCTGCCGTCAATTCCCTGTACTAAAATATGAATCCACTGTTGTATGATTTTTATAATTTGGGGTATTGTTTTTTTTGCCTTGTCTGTTATATATAGTTTATGGGCTCTTATGTCCTCCTTATTTTCCTCTGATCTTATATATCCCAACTTTGTAAGTTTTTTAACGGATCTGGAGCAGAGAGACTTATCTACATTAAGTTCTCTGCTCAGTTCGTTTTGGCTAATACCCTCTCTTTTTCTCAATGCAAGTAAATAGGGGTATGTACCTGTAGTGAGATCGAATCTCTTGAGCTTTTTATCTACATACATTTGTGTACATCTATATATACTATTGGTCAGTTTAATCAAAATCGAGGCACTGCTGTTATCCATAATATTCCCTTCTTATTTTCTTAATATAAGATATCACAATATGGTTGATTGGTCAACTATATATCCTTGCTTGAAATAGTTTACTAATTGTTAACAAAGTGTTAATATGATATTAAAGTATACAAAAGGAGATGTTATGTGTGAATAAAAAGATTACAAAAGTAATCGTAACAGCGGTAATTTTATTATTTATAGCACCCTTTTACAAGGTTTTTGCACAGTCAAAGTATTATAATGTTATCAGGTTAGCAGGACAAGATAGATATAGTACGTCTTCTTATATTGCCAGTCAAGTTAATCCTGGTATAGCTAATAACGTAATACTTGCTAGTGGAAAGGATTTCCCTGATGCATTAGCAGGGGCTACTCTCTCAAAAAAATTAAATGCACCTATATTACTTGTTGATGATATTGACAGTCCAAATTCATATGAATGGATGGGTTATATGAGCAAGCATCTATCAGAAAACAGTAATATATACCTGCTTGGCGGAGAAGGTTCAATAAGTAATGATACATTGTATGGACTTCAACGATATTATAAGAATATCAAAAGATTAGGTGGTGCAAATAGATTTGATACCAACAGATCAATAGTTAATGAAATGAATGTTGAAATTGGTACCCCTGTAGTTATAGTAAATGGATTTAATTTTCCTGATGCTCTAAGTATATCAAGTATTGCGGCGTCCAAAGGATACCCTATATTCATGAGCGAGAATAATAGTATACCAGATACTATTATGAATAAAATTTCTTCTATAAATCCGTCAAAAGTTTATATTATTGGTGGTACCGGAGTATTAAATGGTAATATTCAGACTCAGTTAAAAAATAAATTATCTAGTATAAACGATGAAAATATTGTAAGAATTAGTGGGAACAATAGATATGAAACATCGCTAAAAGTGGCTGATTATTTTAAGTCAGATTCTAAAAATGTGGTACTTGCTAATGGAGAGAATTTCCCTGATGCTTTATCAGGAGCAGCGCTTGCGGCAAAATTAAATGCACCGACAATACTAACTGATGGTAAAAACATCAGCAGTCAGAAAGACTATATAGATTCTCTAGATAGTAATAATGTGACGGTTTTGGGTGGACAAGGTTCTATATCATCAGATGTGGAAAGCTGTTTTAATGGAAATAAATTAGATACAGGTGGAAGTTTTAATGGACAAGAGATTATTGATTTAAAAACTGCAGATATAAATAATAATGGTAGTCTTGAAAATCTTATATTAACTGGCGGTATAAATAATAATCGGAATGTGACATTATATGTTCAGAATGCTTTCAACGGACAATTAATTTCTTCAAAACTCGTGGGTAATAGTTATTTTGGTTATGGACAAATTATACTGGCAGATGTAACAGGAGATGGATCACCTGAAATAATATCTATAGCTGAAATAGGCGGTAACACCGGTAATGAAACTTGTGATATTGAAACTGCAAATGAGAACGGTTTAGTTAAAATAGATCCTGGCTTTTCAAATCCTAATTATTCAGATTATGATGTAAGCCCTGATATTTTTTCATTTACATTGAACTGTAATACACTCAATATGTATTCGAACAAGTTTGGAAAGAGCTGTTCTGTAGATTTAACAAATGATACGGCTTTGCAGACAGCCATAGCAGAGGGCCTTGAAATAAATCCATATGTTTCAGATGGACCGGTATACAGCTTGTATAATATAGGCAACGATATATATGGATTGAAGATGAGTAGAGGAGTATCAGGTTCTTGTCATGCTGACAGTATAGGTGGTTTTGATGTTTATTATAGATATGCAGATGGCATCATGCAACTTAATGATATAGGATTTAATAGCCCATATCCTATACAATAAAAATTGTAACATCGGTTACATATTTTTATTTGAAATAATCCTATACTATTTAGTAGATAATATATAGATAATGTAGGGAGGTTAATTACTATGGACAATTTAATTAAAAACATACAGTTTTCAAAAGTGCTGGATTTGAGAGAACTGGTAAAATATAGTGAAGGACAGGTTATAAGCAGGACCATCGCCCAAACGCCCTCCGTGAGCATTACACTGTTTTCTCTAGATAAGGGAGAGGGAATAAGTGCCCATACGACAGACGGGGATGCAATGGTGCAGGTGCTTGATGGGAAAGCTTCCATTACAATTGGAAATAAAAATTTTGCTGTAAATTCTGGAGAGACGATAATAATGCCCTCAGGTATTCAGCATGCACTTCAGGCTGTTGAGAAGTTTAAAATGCTTCTGACAGTTGTAAAACATTGATGAAAAAGTCTGCCCTTTTTGTAAGGGCAGACTTTTTATACTATAGTTTGTTATACGTATCAGTTATCTAATAAAAAATAGCTAGATTTTCATTCTACAGCTAGAACAACAGGCTTTCTGCTAAACCTTTGTAAATTTTAGAATAAGATGATAGAATATTATATGACTAATTTTAACCGTGTGAAGTTTCAAAAGAAATATTATGATATTATGTACATTTTTAGAAGCTGGATTGAAAATTTTAAATTATAGGTTATAGGTTACCTTGATAAACCTAAATTTATTATAATAAGGAGTATTGCTGCTAAATGAAAATAGCTATTGTAACTGATAGTAATAGTGGAATATCTGAATACGAAGCCCAAAAATGGGGTATTTATGTACTCCCTATGCCTGTCATTATTGAAGATAATATATATTTCGAAGGGAAAAATATGACCCAAAAATTATTTTATGATAGTCTCATGTCAGGAAAGAGAGTTTCAACATCACAGCCATCACCGGGAGATGTAGTTAATTTGTGGGAATCTATTCTGAATAATGGATGCGATGAGATCGTGTATATACCGATGTCCAGCGGATTAAGCAATTCTTATAATACCGCTTCAGGCCTGGCATTAGATTATAAAGGGCGTGTGGAAGTAGTGAATAATCATAGGATATCCGTTACACAAAAGCAATCGGTTATAGAAGCTGTAAGATTGTCCAGAAACAATTATTCAGCCTCCGATATAAAAAAGCTTTTAGAAAAAAATGCATATGAATCAAGTATATACATTGCGGTAAATACGTTGAAGTATTTGAAAAAGGGGGGCCGTATAACTCCTGCAGCTGCAGCTATAAGTTCTGCTTTAAATATAAAGCCTGTTTTGACTATCCAGGGAGGAAAATTGGATGCTTTTTCAGTAAGCAGAGGAATGAACAAATGCAAGAAGAAGATGATAGAGGCAATAAGAAATGATATCAATTTACGATTTTCAGGTGTGGATAATACACTTATAAAGATAGGAGCTGCGGGAAGTTTCCTAGACGATGAAATGGCAGTAAAGTGGAAAAATGAAGTATCTGCCGCCTTTGAAAATATAGAAATCACCTATGATCCTCTGGCATGTAGTATAGGATGCCACGTCGGCCCAGATGCAATTGGAATTGGCGTAAGCAAAGTAGTGGACTTGAGTTGATTATAGTAAGAATACTTTATAAGTGGTTTAAAGGCTGAGGTTAAAAATGGAAGATAGAGAATTTTTTAATACAGTAGCTGAAAATTGGGACAATATGTGCTGCCATCCTCCGGAAAAGGTAAATCATGTGATTGAAAGCATAGACTTTGCAAAAGGGGAAAAAGTTTTGGATGTTGGAAGTGGAACCGGAGTCCTCATACCTTATCTGGAACGGAAAATAGGTAAAAATGGCAGCATAACTGCAATTGATATTGCAGAAAATATGATAAAAGTTTCTAGAAGAAAAAATAAATACTCAAATTTAAATTTTCAAATAGCTGATTTTTTTAAATATGAAAGTAAAGAGGGATATGATTGTATAATAGCTTATTCCTGCTATCCCCACTTGAAAGACAAAGAAAAGTTTTTTGAGAAATCTTATAATTTGCTGAATCCGGAGGGAAAACTTGCAATAGCACATATAGAGAGTAAAGATAAAATAAACTCCCATCATAGTAAAATAGGGGACACAATAGATTCCAACCTGCTGGTGGATATAGATAAATTGGCAGGGGCTGCAGAGAAAAAGGGATTTTATCCACTTTATCTTCAGGATGATCATGAATTTTATATATATGTGGGTAAAAAATTTTAAGGCATTTTTTTCATATAGGTATTTATGTTTTTATTTATGCTGGGCCAGGAATTTTTGCAGAACACTATAGTGATATTATTTTGTTTTGACTGCTGTTTTACTATTTCAGCCAGGTTATGTCCTATGTAATCTATAAGAATCATAACTAAGTCGGTGTTTGAGGGAATTTTTATCTTCCTATCCCCTTTTTTTCTGCCGGTAACATGTACTATTTTATCGAACCCATTTTCCTTTAATTTGTTTTTTATGTTTTCAATTCTATCTCCGCCTACTACTAAAATTCCCATCAGACATACCTCCAATTTTTTGTAATATAAAAAAGCTATTTCTCTCTAAATAAGAAAAATAGCTTTCAATTGCAGTTTATAAAAAATTATGTATGGTATTTTTCTTATCTTTCAAAGCAACCTAAATCAATTTAGTTCACTTTGCAGGAATTGACACCGGTACATATCAGATGTCCGGTTGTCGGGTTTCAAAGGGCCAGTCCCTCCACCGCTCTTGATAAGAGAATGTTATTAAGTTATATAAAATTTATTTTACTACAATGTTGTTTGTAATGCAAATAATCAAATAAATTGGATCGTGTCAATTTACTGTAGGTTAAAAAGCTACAGACTTTCCC
>NZ_JBGFFE010000015.1:0-76607 GCF_041224415.1 Clostridium lapidicellarium
GGGAGGCCCTGTGGGAGAGCAGGTCGCTGCCGGATATATTTATATTTGATTTGTTCCGTGGTAGCTCAATGGTTGAGCATTCGGCTGTTAACCGAAGGGTTGGAGGTTCGAGCCCTCTCCACGGAGCCATTTTATTTTTTGAATTTATATTATATCAGGGAAGTTTTTCAGGCTTTTATGCAAGCCTGATTTTTTGTGCTATGGAATAAGAATAAGAACTATTACAGATTATTTTTTGTTGATTTTGCTGCCGTCACTTGTTAGCAGTACAGTTCCGTCTACGTCCGTTCTATAAATTTGTATATTTTTCTTTTTTAGTTTATTTACTGTATTTCTTGTTGGATGTCCGTATTTATTATTCCTTCCACAACTTATTACAGCTATCTTGGGATCAACTTTGTCTAAAAACTCTGTTGAAGTGGAAGACGAACTTCCATGGTGTCCAATTTTTAATACATCTGCTGAAAGATCATAATTTTTAGCTATTATTTCATCTTCACTTTTATTTTCGGCATCACCTGTGAATAGGAATTTAGTATTTCCATAGGTGATTTTCAAAACTATAGAATAGTTATTGGTATCTTCATATGCAGTATTGTTTGGAGCTAATATTTCAGCTCTGGTGTTTTTACCTAAATTTAAATCTGTGACTTGTGGAATTGGAACATTTATTTTCATATTTTTATGTTTCAATGCAGTTATCATATTCTCAAAAGTTATAGTATTGGCCGTCTTTTTAGGAGCATAAAATTTATATATGTCAAATTTTTTTATTATTGAACTCATTCCTCCTATGTGATCTTCGTCTGGATGAGTTGCAATTACATAGTCCAATTTTTTTATATCATATTTTTTCAGATAAGATATTAAATTATCTTTAGCTTCATTTGGACCTGCATCTATTAAAAGATTTTTGCCATTTACCTGAATGAGTTCGCTGTCACCCTGTCCTACATCTATGTAATGAATTATGATATGGGAAGATCTGACTTTTGAATTCAGTACATTGACAGCATTTTTAGTACAGCCGGAGAATATGAAGATTGCTATTAGGAGTATGCTTATTATATTTAGGTATTTTTTTATAAATTTCACATTGTAACAGCTCCTTTAACAGTATTAATATGGCAGTATTTTTTCGGATATCTTTTGCCTTATTATGTTGGATAGATTTGAAAGCTCTTCCTTTGAAAGATTATCGGTATATATCGGTTCACATATAGTTATTTTCACATCAGCTGGTTTTAATACACTGTGTTTGTTACCCTCCCTCAATTTGTAGCTGCCGTCTATGGCAATAGGGACTATAGGCACTTTGGATTTTAGAGCCAGTTTTAAACTTCCCTTCTTGAAATTACCCACTTTAGGCCCTTTACTTCTGGTTCCCTCGGGAAATATCACCATATTTTGGCCGCTTTTTAAAATTTGTATGCCTTTGTTTATTGATTTTACAGCTTCACGTATATTTTGCCTGTCGATAAAAACACAATTTATCTGTTCCATCCAATAAGTGAGCAGTCCTATCTTGGTAATTTCCTTTTTAGCTATAAATCCCACTGTTCTGTCAAGGACAGATATAATTATAGGTATGTCGAAAAATCCCTGGTGGTTGGAAACGAAGAGGCAGGGAACTTTCGGAAGATTCTCTTTACCTATTAATTTAATTCTGGCATTCATTAGATTTAGAATGAAATTTGCCCATTTTTTTACAGAAATATATATGTAATTTTCTGCTTTTTCTTTATTACCGGTACTTTTTATTTTTTCCAATTTTATTTTTTTGGCTATTGTACCTATCATGTATAGAATAAAAATAAAGTACAAGAAAATAGTTTTTAGCATAATTTGATTCCTCCTTGTAGAATCACTCGATGATTTCGCAAATATTACCTATATATTATATCATATCCAATTATCATATATATTGAATGAATAATTTAACTTTTGCTGGAGATATTCATTAAGCCAATTCATAAGATAAAAATCCTATTTATATAGTAATTGCATATAATAATAGACTTAATTCAATTATAATAAATAAAAAATATTTATTTGATAATATAAAATAAAAGTGTTACAATAATAATTAATTTGTTATTATATGAATTAAATAAGCTATGATTATTAAATGGATCTTTAAATTATATAGGGCTGTAGAAGATACATATGAAATAAATAGACAATAATGATTCAAAAATCCATTTAAAATTATAGATCCAATATTTTAAGCCAGGGGGATGATTTTCTTGAAAAAGAGTTCTGTCAATTACAGATTGGATAATGTAAGCAGTCCTAATCTCTATAAGGACATATTTCCTTATGATGAAATACCGAAAATAGCTTTTGATAATGTACATGTTCCTATGGATATTCCAGAAAAAATGTATATTACAGATACGACTTTTAGGGACGGACAGCAATCTATGCCACCCTATACAAGCGAGCAGATAATAAGAATTTTTGATTATCTTCATCAATTGGATAATAATTCTGGTATAATTAAACAGACAGAGTTTTTTTTATATACAGAAAAAGACAGAAAGGCAGCTGAGACATGTATTGAAAGAGGTTATAAATTTCCTGAAGTGACTTCATGGATAAGAGCCAATAAGGAAGATTTTAAACTTGTGAAGCAGATGGGGATTAAAGAAACTGGAATGCTTATGTCCTGTTCAGATTACCATATATTTAAAAAACTCAAGATGACGAGGCAGGAGGCTATGGATATGTATTTGGACATAGCTCGGGAAGTCTTGAACAGCGGAATTTATCTGAGATGTCATTTGGAGGACATTACCAGGGCTGATTTTTATGGATTTGTAGTCCCGCTTGTGACCAAGCTGATGGAACTGTCTCGAGAGGCGAACATCCCTGTAAAAGTAAGAGCTTGTGATACTTTGGGACTGGGAGTGCCCTATGGCGGAGTAGCTGTTCCGAGGAGTGTTCAGAAGATTATTTACGGACTTAGGACTATCTGTGGAGTTCCCTCTGATTTAATAGAATGGCATGGACATAATGATTTTTACAGTGTAGTAGATAATTCCGCGACGGCTTGGTTGTATGGAGCTTCTTCTGTAAATACTTCTTTGCTGGGAATAGGTGAAAGAACTGGCAACTGTCCACTGGAGGCAATGGTGTTTGAATATGCACAGCTGAAGGGCAACACGGGCAATATGGATTTACATGTCATAACGGAATTGGCCGAATACTTTAGCAAAGAGATGAAGTACGATATACCTACAAGGACACCTTTTGTTGGAAGGGAATTTAATGAAACCAGGGCAGGAATACATGCGGACGGAATGTTAAAAGACGAAGAGATCTACAATGCTTTTGACACAGATAAAATTTTGGGAAAGCCAATTGTGGTAGCGGTGAACCAGTATTCAGGGCATGCTGGAATTGCAGCTTGGATTAATACTTACTACAAATTAAAGGACAGCGATAAAGTTGACAAAAAAGACAAGAGGGTCAATAAAATAAAATTGTGGGTAGATGAACAATATAAATCAGGAAGAACTACAATGATAGGTAACAATGAACTTGAACTTCTAGTTAAAAAATTAATGCCAGAAATTGTAGAAAAAAAAGAAGAGAGAGCTAGTTGATTAAACAATATATTTATAGAAATGAGGGATGCAATGTGGGATTGAACGCAGCAAAAAAAATAATAAAGAATCATCTGGTTAAAGGTGAAATGGTTCCTGGCAGGGAAATTGCAATAAAAATAGATAGAACTCTTACCCAGGATTCTACAGGCACTATGGCCTACCTTCAGTTTGAAGCACTTGGAATAGATAGAGTGAAGACAAAAAAGTCCGTGGCTTTTATAGATCATAATATGCTTCAATCGGGTCCGGAAAATGCGGACGACCACTTGTACATTCAAACTATGGCGAAGAAACACGGCATATATTTTTCCAGACCGGGAAATGGGATATGTCATCAAGTTAATTTGGAGAGATTTGGAGTGCCGGGAGATACCCTTCTGGGTTCTGACAGCCATACTCCTACGGCAGGTGGTATAGGAATGCTTGCCATCGGTGCAGGTGGGCTTGATGTGGCAGTAGCCATGGGCGGTGGAGAGTATTACTTGAATATGCCCAAGATAGTAAAGGTAAATCTAGAGGGCAAATTGAGAGAATGGGTTACAGCAAAAGATATAATTCTAGAAATGCTAAAGAGACTTACTGTTAAAGGCGGGATCGGAAAGATATTCGAGTATGTGGGAGAAGGTGCAAAGACGCTGTCCGTCCCTGAGAGAGCAACTATAACAAATATGGGGGCAGAACTCGGTGCTACCACTTCGATATTTCCCAGCGACGACGTAGTCTATAAATTTTTAAAGGCACAGGGAAGGGAAAAAGATTTTTCCTGCGTTGAGCCGGATGAAGATGCGGGCTACGATGAGGAAATGAAGATAGATTTATCTTCCCTGGAGCCTATGGCTGCATGTCCGCATAGCCCTGATAAAGTGGCTGCTGTTTCTGAACTGGAAAGTATAAAAGTGAATCAGGTGTGTATAGGAAGTTGTACCAATTCATCTTATGTCGATATGATGAAAGTTGCAAATATTCTAAAGGGAAGAACTGTAGATGAAAATGTCTCACTTACAATATCACCTGGTTCAAGGCAGGTTCTGAATATGTTGTCTAAAAATGGAGCTTTAGGTTATATGATAGGTGCAGGTGCGAGAGTATTGGAGAGTGCCTGCGGACCCTGTATAGGAATGGGGCAGTCACCTGCTACTGATGCTGTATCTCTTAGAACTTTCAATAGAAATTTTGAAGGAAGATCCGGCACTAAATCTGCAAAGGTATATTTGGTAAGCCCGGAAGTTGCAGCTGTTTCCGCATTAACAGGCCATATCACGGATCCAAGGTGTTTTGGAAAGCCTTATGAAATTGACATGCCCAAAGAATTTTTAATAGATGACAATATGGTGGTCAAACCAAGTGAGAATGGAGATAATGTAAAAATAATGAGGGGACCTAATATAAAGCCATTTCCAAAGGCAAAGCCTCTGACTGACGTGATAAGCGGAAAAGTTCTCACGAAGGTAGGAAACAATATAACTACAGATCATATAATGCCCTCTAATGCAAAGTTATTACCTTACAGATCCAATATACCGTATTTATCCAATTACTGTCTGACACCCTGCGATAAAGATTTCCCTTCAAAAGCGAGAAAAAATTCAGGAGGCTTTATATTGGCGGGAGAAAATTATGGACAGGGATCCAGCAGGGAACATGCCGCACTGGCTCCACTTTATCTGGGAGTAAAGGCGGTATTTGCCAAGTCTTTTGCTAGAATTCACAGACAAAATCTCATAAATAATGGAATAATTCCCCTGGCTTTTAAAAAACCTGAAGACTATGAAGATATAGATGTGATGGATGAACTTGAGATGGTAGATATGTTTGAACAAATTGACAGTGATGTGATTGTAGTAAAGAATAAGACTAAAAATAAAGAGTATAATATGTCGTTTAATGTTACCCAAAGGCAGAGAAATATGATAAAATATGGTGGACTGTTGAATTTAATGAAAGAGCAGCATTTGAAGTTGAACATATAGATAATTAAGGGGGTAATTTATTTCATGAAGAACAGACATAAGATAACTCTTATTCCCGGCGACGGTATAGGGCCGGAGGTTAGTAAGGCGGCGACAAAAGTTATAGCTGCCAGCGGCGTTGATGTAGATTGGGAAGTAGTTGAAGCCGGGGCGGCGTTTATAGATAAGTACGGCACTCCCATTCCTGAGAAGGTTATTGACAGTATAGAAAAAAACAAGGTAGCACTGAAAGGACCTGTGACCACACCGGTGGGCAAGGGATTTAGGAGTGTTAATGTGACTTTGAGAAAAAGGCTGAATTTATATGCCAATATAAGGCCCATAAAGACTTATAAAGGTGTAGAATCCAAGTACAATGATGTGAATTTGGTCATATTCAGGGAAAATACAGAGGATCTTTATGCGGGAATAGAATTTATGGTGAATGATGAAACGGCGGAAGGCGTGAAAATAATATCCAAGAATGCCAGCAGAAGAATAGTAAAGGCAGCTTTTGAATATGCAGTTAATAATGGCAGAAAAAAAGTAACTGCTGTTCATAAGGCCAATATAATGAAATTGTCAGATGGGCTCTTTTTGAGAACAGCTGAGGAAGTGGCCCGTGATTACAAAAATATAGAATTTGACAATGTAATAGTGGATGCCATGAGTATGAAATTGGTACTGCATCCTGAAAAATATGATGTGCTTGTGATGCCTAATTTGTACGGCGACATATTGTCAGATCTGGCATCTGGGCTTGTTGGAGGACTTGGATTGGTTCCCGGAGCTAATATAGGAAAAAATCAAGCTATATTTGAGCCTGCACATGGATCGGCCCCTGACATTGCGGGACAGAATAAGGCAGACCCTACAGCTATTATACTGTCTTCGGTTATGATGCTAAATTATTTACATGAAAAGGAAGCTGCAGACAGAATTGAAAGGGCAGTGGAAAAGACGCTTGAAGAAGGAAAACATAAAACTCCTGACCTTGGAGGGAATTCGACTACTGACGAGTTTACAGATGAAATAATTTCAAATTTGTAAAATAAAAAACTATCTCCACATCAAATTGTAGGGATAGCCTTTTATAATTAAATTATATAAAAAGATTAGGAAGTTGTCTAATTAAGCTTTTGCAAGGGCTTGGTCCAAATCATATATTATGTCATCTATACTCTCTACGCCAATCGAAAGTCTTATGAGATCAGGAGTTACTCCTGCAGCTTTCTGTTGTTCTGCGTTTAGTTCTGCATGAGTTGTACTTGCCGGGTGAATTACCAGTGACTTCGCATCTGCCACATTTGCAAGTAAAGAGAATAACTTGACACTATTTATAAATTTCTTTCCAGCTTCAAATCCACCTTTTATTCCGAAAGTAAATATAGAACCTGCTCCCTTTGGAAAATATTTTTTAGCCAGTTCCCTATATGGACTTCCTTCCAGTTCAGGATAGTTTATCCATGAAACCTTTGGATGTTTGCTTAGAAATTTAACTACCTTTCTTGTATTTTCAACATGTCTTTCAACTCTTAGTGAAAGTGATTCAAGTCCGTTGAGGAAATAAAATGCACTTTGAGGGCTCAATGTGGCACCGGTATTTCTCAAAAGCTGCACTCTTGCTTTTGTAGCAAATGCGGTAGGACCTTGATCTGCATATACAAGTCCTCCGTAACTTTCGTCAGGTGTAGTGAAGTCAGGGAATTTTCCGCTTGCCCTCCAGTCGAATTTTCCGCCATCAACTATGACACCGCCTATGGTAGTTCCATGTCCACCTATGAACTTGGTTGCAGAATGAACAATTACGTCTGCACCCCAGTCTATTGGTTTAACAAGATAAGGAGTCCCAAAAGTATTATCTACAATAAGTGGTATTTTATTTTCGTGTGCTATTTTTGCCACTGCTTCTATATCCAATACATTTATTCTTGGATTTCCTATGGTTTCAGCATAGACGGCTTTTGTATTATCTTTGATTGCTTTTCTTATGTTTTCAGGATCGTCGGGATCTACAAATGTCACGTCAATTCCCAACTTTTTCAAAGTGACAGAGAACAGTTCGTATGTTCCACCATAGAGAGTGCTGGCAGAAACTATATTGTCCCCTGTATTTGCCACGTTCAATATGGCATATAATATTGCCGCCAAGCCTGATGCTGTAGCAAGGCCTGCACTTCCGCCTTCAAGAGCGGCTATTCTTTTTTCAAATACATCTTCTGTTGGATTCATTATTCTTGCATATACATTTCCGGGTTTTTTCAGCTGAAAGAAATCTGCAGCCTCGTCAGCGTCTTTAAATACAAAGGATGTTGTCTGGTAGATTGGGACCGCCCTTGCTCCTGTTGTTGGATCAGGCACTTGTCCTGCATGTACTTGTAGAGTTTCAAAACCTAATTTTCTCTTTTCACTCATATTTATTTCCTCCTCATATTTTGATGTATCAAACATTTTTGGACGAAACTTCTATTTAAATTGGCAAAATAAAAAATCTTCCTGCCGATGAGATACAAGAAGATTTTTCTTCATGCTCCTCATCTTTCAGACTACATGCTTTTGCATATGTCTGCTGGAATTAGCACCGTTGAATGGAAATGATCATTCAGGTTGCCGGGCATCATAGGGCCAGTCCCTCAGCCGCTCTGGATAAGAAGTTTCGTATTTGATTAAGAAAATCATAACAGAAGATTATATAACTTGTCAAGAGAAAAATGAAAAAAATAAAAAATTTATACATTTGACAATTTTGGTTTTAAGTATTAATATTAAAATATTCTTATCAAGAGAGATTGAGGGACAGGCCCTGTGAAATCCGACAACCGGCAGTTACGTATCGGTGTCAATTCCTGCAGAATAGAATTAATTCTGAAAGATAAGAAAGATTGCTTTTTATAGATGAAATTGTAAGCTGCTTTCCTTGTCTTGGGAAAAGCGGCTTTTTATATGCAAAATTGTATTTGAAAAGGGGTGGAGTAAATGAAATTTAAAAATCTACTGAGTAAATTTGACAAAAAGTTCATGTTATTTGATGGGGCTATGGGAACTATGCTTCAAAAATCAGGGCTTCAACCTGGAAAACTTCCGGAAATCTTAAATGTGACCGATGCGGAAGTTATAAAACAGATACATAGAAAGTATCTGGATGCAGGGGCGGATATAATAATATCCAATACTTTTGGAGCCAATGAACTTAAATATAATTCTTCAGATTATACTATAGAGGATATTATTACAGCCGGGGTGAAAATTGCAAAAGAAGAGGCCGGGAGAAAAGGAAAATTGGTCGCATTGGATCTAGGTCCAATAGGCCAGGTTATGGAACCAACTGGAAATTTAAGCTTCAAGGCAGCGTATAAACTGTTTAAAAATCAGGTTGTTATAGGTGAAAGAACAGGAGCGGATTTGATCCTAATAGAAACCATGTCTGATCTGTATGAAGCTAAGGCAGCTGTTCTTGCAGCTAAGGAAAATTCATCTCTTCCGGTATTTTGTACAATGACTTTTCAGAAGGATGGCAGAACTCTTATGGGTACTGATCCTAAAACCATGGTAGTTGCACTTGAGGGTTTGGGGGTAGATGTCCTCGGAGTAAATTGTTCTCTTGGACCAGCTGAACTTCAGGGAATTGTGGATGAAATATTAAAGTATTCATCCATCCCTGTTTTAGTTCAGCCAAATGCAGGACTTCCGAGATACGACGGCAGAAATACGGTTTATGATATAACCCCTGAAGAATTTTCAAATAATATAGTAATCATGGCTAAGAAAGGAGTCAGGATTTTTGGGGGCTGCTGCGGTACAGATCCTGAATTCATAGAATCTATTGTAAATGCCCTTAAATTTATGAAACCTCTTGATATAAGAGAAAAGGGCTATACTGCAGTCTGTTCTCCTACTAAAACTGTTTTTATAGGGAAAGGGATAAAGATTATCGGGGAGAAAATAAATCCCACGGGACAGGAAGATTATAAGAAAGAACTGATAGAGGGAAAAGTAAATTATATAAAAAAGCAATCTGTTGTCCAGGATAATCAAGGAGCTGATATATTGGGGTTAAATGTAGGATTGCCTGAAATAGATGAACCTTCTACGATGAAAAAAGCTGTAAAGGCAGTTCAAGAGGTGGTTCAGCTGCCTGTTGACATAGATAGTCCCAACCCAAGGGCCCTAGAAGCTGGAGCCAGGATATACAACGGAAAACCCATAATAAATTCTGTCAACGGGAAGAAAAAAGTTATGGAGACTGTATTTCCGATAGTCAAAAAATATGGAGGATGTGTAATAGCTCTTACTATAGACGAAAATGGAATACCAAATAATGCAGAGGACAGGGTTTCAATTGCAGGTAAGATAATAAAAACTGCAGCTTCCTATGGTATAAGTAAAAGAGATATAATAGTTGACTGTCTGACACTTACTGCATCGGCACAGCAGAAGGAAGTCATGGAGACAATAAAAGCTGTAAAACTTGTAAAGGAAAAATTTGGGGTTAAAACTGTTCTGGGAGTGAGCAACATATCCTATGGACTTCCGAGAAGATGTGTATTAAATAGGACTTTTCTTGCTCTGGCGCTTAATGCAGGTCTTGATCTTCCGATAATGAACACACAGGATCAGGGAATGAAAGATATTATAGCGGGATTCCAGGTCTTAACTGGGATAGACAAAGAGGGAGAAAATTATATAGGTGAATATGGATCTAAATCTAATTCTCCAAAGGTAAAATGCAGTGAGACCGATAAAAAATTGAATGATGCAATTATTGAGGGTATGGGAGAAGAAGCTGCAAGGATTACATCCAGTCTTTTAAAAGTTGAGAAGCCTGAAAATATAGTGAATTCATATATAATACCGGCTCTGGATGAAGTTGGAAAAATGTATGAGTCGCAGGATGTGTTTTTACCCCAGCTTATACAGTCTGCAGAGACTGTGAAAAAATCATTTGAAATAATAAAGAAAAAAATATTGAAAGATGGAAAGAAAAGTATAAAAAAAGACAGTATAGTACTGGCTACTGTAAAGGGCGACATACATGATATTGGAAAAAATATAGTAAAGGTACTTTTGGAAAACTACGGATTTGATGTAATAGATTTGGGCAGGGATGTGGATATAGAAAAGGTAGTTGGTACTGTGAAGGATAGGGATATAAAACTTGTAGGGCTCAGTGCACTTATGACCACCACTGTGCCGAATATGAAAAAGACTATAGATGCTTTGAGAGAAAATCAGCTTAAATGTAAAGTTGTAGTAGGCGGGGCAGTGCTGAACCAAAATTATGCAGATATGATAGGTGCGGACTACTATGCAAAAGATGCCAGGGAAGCTGTTAAAATAGCTCAAAAAATTTTCCCGGTATCCACCACAGTTTAAAATGTTGAAATAAAAATAAAAATCGGCTATTAAATTTTAAATTCATGAAATTTTTATGGAATATTATTTGTAGTTAATGTAAAATATATTTGAAAAAAAATATATATTGGTTTGGGGAGATAAAGATGAATGAAAAAGCTAATGGAAAAATTGCAAAGTACGTACCAGAAATAAGAGGGACACTTAGGGATCACATGATAAATCTCCCTCTTATCATAAGAGAATCCAGCGGAATAAAAGTTTTTGGGAAAAGAATAAAATCTCTTGCTTTTACTACGGACATAGCGATTATAAAGAACATAAACGCAGATGCAATTTTGGCGGTATATCCCTTCACACCTCAGTCTGTTATAACAGAAGCTCTCGTTGCAGCTTCTGACATGCCAATATTTTGCGGAGTAGGAGGAGGACTTACTACCGGAAAGCGTGTTATAAATCTGGCACTTAATGCTGAATTTAACGGTGCAATGGGGGTAGTTGTAAATAGTCCTACGCCTAATGAAATTGTAAGAGCTGTGAGAGATGCAATTGACATTCCAATTATAGTTACAGTAACTTCTGAAAGAGACGATATTGAAAAGAGAATAGAAGCGGGTACCTCAATATTAAATGTAGCTGCAGGCAAAAATAGTATAGATTTGGTGAAAAAGATAAGAAAAAATCATCCTGAATTCCCTATAATAGCCACAGGAGGGAAAAATGAAGAAAACATTAGAAAAACTATAGAGGCAGGTGCAAATGCCATTTCGTACACACCCCCGTCTACTGCCGAACTTTTTAAAGGAACCATGGAGCGGTATAGAAATGCTTAAATTTAATAAGTAATGTAAGCTGACTGGAAATATAGATTAAATATTATATTTTCAGTTTTTTTGTTTCAATCAAGTTAAAAAATAAAAAAAATCACAAAAAAGGTATTGCATAATTATAATAATATATGTATAATTATTTATATATTTAATCTAAGGAATTAAAGTTTTTATTATTTGAAAAGAGGAGATAGAAATGAAAAAATTCAAGAAGATAATAACAATAGGACTGTCGGTGATATGTACGGCAGTATTGTTGGCAGGCTGCGGCGGCAGCGGTAATACGTCACAAAATGGACAAGGTTCTCAGGATACATTGGAGAAAGTGAAAAAATCAGGTGTTCTGAAGGTGGGTCTGGAAGATTCTTTTCCGCCTATGGAGTTTAGGGACAGTCAAAATAAACTTCAGGGTTTTGATATAGACATGGCAAATGCAATAGCTAAAAAAATGGGAGTAAAAGCTCAGTTTATCAGTACTGAATTCAATGGGATAGTTTTAGCGCTTAAATCTGGAAAGTTTGATACCATAATATCTGGAATGAGTATAACGGATGACAGAAAAAAACAGATAGATTTTTCTAAACCCTATGTGGAAAATTATCAAATTATAGTTACTAAGTCTGGAAATAGTTCCGTTAAGAGTTCAAAGGATTTGGACGGTAAAAGGGTAGGAGTGGGACTTGGTACTACCAGTGAACAGGTAGTTAAGAAATTTAAGAATATAAAAGAAGTGAAAAAATACGATAAAACTACTGAGGAACTTCAGGATCTTTTGATAGGAAGATTGGATGCAGTAGTAGTGGATGAACCTGTTGGAAAATACTATATATCCAAATCAAATAAAAAAAGTCAATATAATGTTTTGAGTGAAAAATTAAGTAAGGAACCCATGGGAATAGGGTTTAAAAAAGGTGATAAAAAATTAGAGGCAGAAGTACAAAAGACATTTGATGAATTGAAAAAAGACGGAACTATGTCCAAAATTTCTACAAAATGGTTTGGAGAAGATATATACAAATAATATTTTAAGAAAGGAAATGGATTGAACCAGTGAATATAGAATTTATAAAAGATATACTCCCTGTTTTGCTAAAGGGCAGTGTAATGACTATGGAACTTACAGTAATCACCTTGATTTTGGGAACGCTTCTTGGCATACTTTTAGCACTTTTGAAATTGTCTAAAAATATCGTGCTTAAATCACTGTCAGGTTTTTATACATGGGTATTCAGAGGTACACCTCTATTATTGCAGTTGTTTTTCTTCTATTATGGTTTGCCTTTTGTTGGAATAGAACTTACTCCTTTTTCAGCAGCAATATTAGGACTTTCACTTAATTGTGGAGCTTATATGGCAGAGATAATAAGAGGAGGGATTCAATCTGTAAACAAGGGACAGTTTGAGGCAGCAAAGGCACTTGGATTCAGTTATGGAGAAACCATGAGGAAGATAATACTTCCCCAGACATGGAAGCTCATAATACCACCTGTTGGGAATGAATTTATATCTATATTGAAGGACACTTCCCTGGTGTCCACTATAGCAATGGTTGAGCTCATGAGATCAGCACAGCAGATATATGCCAGCAGTTTTGATCCGATATCGGTATTTCTTACAGCAGCGGTGCTGTATCTTATAATGACTACTGTATTTACTACCGTATTTGGAATATTTGAAAGGAAATTGGCCGTTTACAGTTAACTGTAGATTTATTTGAATTTATTTTGGAGGTGTAATCTAAATGGAAAATACAGCTGTAAATAATTGTACAGATTTAGATAAAAATAAATATATGATAGAAGCTACTCATTTAACCAAGAGCTTTAATGATTTGGTAGTTTTTAAAGATCTTAATGTAAAAGTTAAAAAGGGTGAAGTTTTAGTTGTGATAGGACCTTCAGGTTCAGGAAAAAGTACACTGCTCAGATGCTTGAACCATCTGGAAACTTTGGACAGTGGAACTGTAGTCGTAGAAGGAGAAAAATTGAACCCGAAGGATAAGAAAATGGTGAGAAGGATAGCTACGAAGATGGGAAT
Source organism: Clostridium lapidicellarium (assembly GCF_041224415.1). Classification (NCBI taxonomy): domain Bacteria; kingdom Bacillati; phylum Bacillota; class Clostridia; order Eubacteriales; family Clostridiaceae; genus Clostridium; species Clostridium lapidicellarium. The sequence continues at coordinate 13,780 of NZ_JBGFFE010000015.1, forward strand.
GGTTTTTCAGAGCTTTAACCTGTTTCCACACATGACAGCTATTCAAAATGTCATGGAAGCTCCAATGGTAGTTAAAAAGGAGAAAAAATCGAGAGCAAGGGAAGATGCTAGAAAACTTTTAGATAAGGTCGGTTTAAAAGACAAGGAAAATTTTTATCCTTCAAAGCTTTCAGGAGGTCAGCAGCAGAGGGTGGCCATTGCAAGGGCACTTGCGATGAATCCGGATATAATGCTTTTTGACGAACCAACATCTGCCCTGGATCCGGAACTCGTGGGAGAGGTTTTGAATGTAATGAAAGATCTAGTTAAAGACGGGATGACCATGATAGTTGTGACTCATGAGATGGGTTTTGCAAAAGAAGTGGCTGATAGGGTCATATTTATGGATAATGGTAAAATAGTGGAGCAGGGAACTCCGGAACAGATATTTTCACATCCCAAAGAAGACAGGACTAAAGCTTTTTTGTATAAAGTTATCAAGTAATATATAAATGGAGGTTGAGTTTATGAAAGACAAAGTGGTATTGGCGTACTCGGGAGGATTGGATACATCGGTTATCATTCCCTGGTTGAAAGAGAATTATGATCTGGAGGTTATTGCAGCCTGCATAGATGTGGGACAAGATGATGACATGGATAAGGTGAGGGAAAAAGCCCTCAAAACAGGTGCTTCTAAAGTGTATATTGAAGATATGAAGGAAGAATTTATAAAAAATTATCTTTTTAAGGCGGTTAAGGCCAATTTGTTGTATGAGAATTCATATATGCTTGGTACTTCTCTTGCAAGGCCTCTCATGGCGAAAAAATTAGTCGAGATAGCACATAAAGAAGGTGCCAAATATATATCCCATGGATGTACCGGAAAGGGAAACGACCAAGTGCGTTTTGAAGTTGGAGTGGCAAGTTTCGATCCGGCAATAAAGATAATAGCTCCCTGGAGGCTGTGGAATATAAAATCAAGGGAAGATGCCATAGATTATGCAAATGCCAGGGGAGTAGAGATAACTGCGACAAAAGAAAAAATATATTCAAATGATAAAAATATATGGCATGTAAGTCATGAAGGCGGAGACCTGGAAGATCCACGAAATGAACATAAGAGAAGCATGTATTTTATGACCGTCCCACCTGAAAAGGCAAAGGATGAGAATACCTATATAGAGCTCTATTTTGAAAAGGGAGAACCTAAAAAATTAAACGGGCAGGAACTGGATCCTGTTACAATGATGGAAGAGCTGAATAAAATAGGCGGTGAAAATGGAATAGGAATAGTGGACATGGTGGAAAACAGGCTTGTAGGAATGAAATCAAGGGGAGTATATGAAACTCCTGGCGGAACCATACTTTATACCGCTCATACTGCCCTTGAAAGGCTGACTATAGATAAAGACACTTTTCATTATAAACAATTGGTATCCCAGAAATACGGCGAACTTGTATATGACGGTCTGTGGTTTGGAAGCCTTAGGAAGGCATTGGATGCTTTCGTCGAAGCTACCCAGGAGAATGTGACTGGAACGGTAAAATTGAGGCTGTATAAGGGAAATATAATGACAGCGTCGATAAATGCCAAATACCCTTTATTTAATGAGAGCATATCTTCTTTTGGTGCCAGCGATCTGTACGATCAGAAGGATGCAGATGGTTTTATCAAATTATTCAGTCTTCCCTATAAAATTAAGTCCCTGGTAGATAAGGAGAAAAAGAATTGACTATGAAACTTTGGGGTGGAAGATTTAAAAAATCCGAAAGCAAGCTTATGGAGGATTTCAATAGCTCGTTGAGATTTGACAGGCGTCTTTATAGAGAAGACATAGAGGGAAGCATGGCCCATGTTAAAATGCTTTCTAGGTGCAATATTTTATCCCGGGAAGACGGGAAAAAAATATTGGAAGGACTGAAGTCAATACTTGGGGATATAGAAAGTGGAAAGCTGAAAGTAGAGGGAAACTACGAGGATATACACAGCTTTGTAGAGATAAATCTAATAAAGAAAATAGGTCAGGCTGGAAAAAAATTACATACCGCCAGAAGTAGAAATGATCAGGTGGCAGTAGATTTTAAATTGTATGTTAAAAGAGAAGCTGGTGAAGTGATTAAAAATATAGAGACACTTCAAAATACAATAAAGAACCTGGGGGAGCGAAATAATGTGATAATGCCCGGGTATACTCACCTTCAAAGGGCCCAGGTAGTTACTTTCAAGCATTATATAATGGCGTATTATTACATGCTTTCAAGGGATAAAAAAAGAATTTTGAATGCCGTTGAAATTATGGATGAAAGTCCGCTTGGATGCTGTGCATTGGCAGGTACGACTTATGATATAGATAGAAATTTTACTGCTGAGGAACTTGGATTTAGAAAACCAGTTGATAATTTTCTGGACGGTGTAAGTGACAGGGATTATGTCCTTGAAATGTTATCGGATTTTTCCATATTGATCATGCATTTGAGCCGTCTTAGTGAAGAGCTTGTATTGTGGAGCAGTAAAGAATTTGATTTTGTACAGATAGATGATGAATTTTCCACAGGAAGCAGCATAATGCCTCAGAAAAAGAATCCCGACGCTGCAGAACTCATAAGAGGCAAAACTGGGAGAGTATACGGTTCACTTGTGTCACTGCTTACCACTATGAAAGGTATTCCTCTTGCCTATGATAAGGATATGCAGGAAGACAAAGAGCAGTTTTTTAATTCCTTAGATACCGTATTAAGCTGTTTGAAGGTAATGAACGGTATACTCTCCACATTAAAAGTTAAGAAAGACAATACCTTTAATGCTGTTAAGAAGGGTTTTTTAAACGCTACAGAAGCAGCAGACTATTTAGTAGGCAAAGGTATGGCTTTTAGGGATGCACATAAGGTTATTGGTGAAATTGTACTGTACTGTGAAGATAAAAATAAATCCATTGAAGATCTGTCACTGGAGGAGCTGAAAAATTTCAGTAACTTGTTTTCAGAAGATGTTTATGAATTCATAGACTATGAAAATACATTGAACAGAGGAATTAAAAAAAATCTCAAGCGATAGATTGAAGGAAGAAATGTCTAAAGTGGAAAGCTGATTTTAAGAAGCTTTCCACTTTTTAATTGTTAAATTTCTTTTGTATGCCTGTTATTTTCTGTTTCTTTGCCGAAAAACGACAGTGCATATAATCCTCCAAGACCTACCAGAGCATACAGCACTCTTGTAAAGGGTGACATTGTACCAAATAGTGATGCTATAAGATCATATCTGAAAAATCCAATTAGCCCCCAATTGAGAGCACCTATTACCACTAATACCAGTGCAATAATGTCTAATGTCCTCATGTTTACATCTCCTTTTTATTTTATCCGAACGCTGCCATTGCTAATATTCCCAATTTCTCAAAGTGGGGGATAAGCACTGCTGCGCGCCTGGATAAGATTTTCTAAGGTTCAGGTGGAGAAAAGTATTCCTTATAAGCAAACCCCACCTGGATCTAAAAATTACTTTATATAAATTATTATTTACAAATTATATAAAATTTATGAGGAAAAATAAAAACAAGGAAAAATATTAATTTTTACTATTTGAGGTATTATTTATTATATCTATATTTATGCTTCTTTCTACAGGTTGATATAAAGATATTATGGTATCAGTCCTCTGTATTCCATCTATGGATTGAATTTTATTCATGAGCAGATCTTGCAGATCCGATATATTTTTGCATATTATTTTTATAAAAATGGAATAAACTCCGGTGGTATAGTGAATTTCAACAATTTCCTTTATGTCTATCAATTTATCGAGAACGTCTTTGAAATTTCTGGCTTTATCCAGATAGATTCCGATAAAGCCGCATACATCATATCCTATTTTGGAATTATCGATTATAAGTTTTGTCCCTTTTATTATATTCATATCCTGCATTTTTTTCATTCTAACATGGATAGTTCCGCCGCTCACGTGACATTCTCTTGCAATTTCCAAAAAAGGAGTCCTGGAATCCTTTAAAAGGATGTCGAGAATTTGAAGGTCCAAATCATCTAATCCAGAAACTTTTAAACTCATTTAAATCCCCTCCTTGTTTATAGTTAAGTTATTGTTACTTAAATCCCCACTTAATATTATACCAGAAATTTTGTTAAATTAATAATTTGAAACGTTATCATCAATTAATAATTTATAAATTATTAATTGATGATGTATACAAATAATAAGTTAATAAAAAAATACAAATTTTATTATTAATATTGCAATATATTCAAAAAAGTATTATGATATTATCAATAAATAACATAAAAAAGTAAATAAGTAATAAATTCATATAACTTATTAAAGGGGGACGCATTTATGAAGACATATGTATTAAAAGATGAAAGAAAAAGGGAATTGAAAATTTTGGACAAGACATTGCAAAAAGTAGGAAGAAAAGAACTGCCCCATATACTGCATATACAGCAAGTTATGTTGAGAGCAGTTGATGAATACATGAGCAAGAAAGGCGTAACCAGGATTATGCCTATTATGATAGCACCGATTACGGATCCGTTGAATCATGATGTGGAAGAATGTGAATTGGAGTATGAAGGACAAAAGTTCGATATAACAAGATCAATGATATTCCACAAACAAATAATTTTATCCAGTCCTTATCTTGATAAAATATATATAGTATCGCCTAATGTAAGATTCGAACAGGAAGAAAAGGAAGACAAGAGACATTTATTTGAATTCACACAAATTGATTTCGAATTTAAAGGTGCCACTATGGATGACATATTTAAATTTCAGGAGGGACTTGTCAAATATGTATTTAATTATATAAAAAAAGAATGTGCAGATGAGTTTAAAGCTCTTGGAATCGGAACATCACATTTGGATGTAACTGTGCCCTTTAAAAAGTATACAACACAGGAACTTCAGGCAAAATATGGCGATGATTTTGAAGAAACAGCATCGGCCAAAGCAACTCAGCCTTTCTGGATTATAAACCATAAAAGAGAATTTTATGATGCTGAAGATCTAGAAAAGCCTGGAAATTATAGAAATTATGATTTGATATGGCCCTACGGGTATATAGAAGGTTTGAGCGGTGGAGAAAGAGAGTATAAATATGACAGGATACTCACCCGAATGAAAGAAGCCCATATGGATGGAAATGCCTTTAGAAACTATATTCAGCTCGCAAAGGAAGGGAAAATTCCCAAGACTGCAGGAGCTGGTTTCGGAGTGGAAAGAATGACCAGATTTGTATGCCAGCAGAAGGAAATTGATGATGTAACTGTATTTACAAGAAAACCCGGGAAAACTTATTTGTTTTAACATAATCGGCGAGAAGTTGCCTACCTATAGGTGGTGTGATGGATCGCCTTTTATTTTGATTTATGTTATAAGCTGTTTACGGGCAATTGTACATTTTTTATCATTAAAGGGTATTGATATAATATGTAAAATATAAGATAATATAAAGGACAGACAAATTTAAGGGGGTAATGAAATGCCTTTGTGGTTAAATGTACTATTGCAGATAATATTTATCGCAATAATATTTTTAGTAGTATATAATTTTTTAAAATCCCATGTATTATGTAAACTTAATCCTAATAAGTGGCTGATTCTTGCTCTATCCATAGCATCCTTTATTTTACCGCCTGCTGTGGCAGCTTCTTTCAGATATAATATGAATGGGACGGTATGGCAGTATATATTTGCTGCTGCATTTTTAATTTTTTTCCTGTGGTTTTTGGATCTAAACAGCGGTGCTATATATAGTAAAAGCAAAAAAAATAAAAAAGATATAAAAATAAGACCTAAGGCTAAGCCCAACAGGGTAAACCGCAGTAAGGACAGTAACAACAATAACGGCAATAAAAAAAATAAAAAATAGTTTTACATATTTTAAGGTCGTATCATGAATTACTCTGAATTAGGGTAAAATTTGATATGGCCTATAATTATATTATTCTGAAGATTTGAAATGTTTTATTGAAATCGTTGACAAAACATAAAAATCCACCTATAATTAAAATAACATATAAATAACCTGTATATACATGATTTACTATAATCTCAGTATATATAAATATAGGGGGAAATTTAATATGGGGAAATATAATAAAATGCTACAGCAGGAAAGACAGGAAATTTTCAATAGTTTATATGAGGGAAAAGTTCCAAAAAGAATACCTATTGCAGCATGTGTTACAGTAGAATTTGCCATCAAATATTATGGAATTGATATTTTGAAAGCACAGTGGAATCCAGAGTTACTAGAGGGTGCATTTAGGAAAGTTGCAGACGACTTTTACTCAGATGTTTTTCCAATACGTGATCTCATAAGATTTCCAGTATTTTATAGGTTGTTGGGTGCCAAGAATTTTGTAATGGGTTCCAATGGATTTCTGCAGCATCCGGAAATATCAGCTATGCATTCTGATGAATATGGAGCTTTTATTAAATCTCCCATGGATTTTATTTTGGAAACCATTCTTCCGAGGATCTATTCGGCACTTGACACGGATCCGGTTAATCGTTCCTTAATATTGGCGAAGGCTTATAAAGCTTATTGTGATACGGTGGGTTTTTTGAATGGTGTAGTTATTCCAAATCTTGAAAAAGAATATGGAAAATATCAGGCTCCTCCGCAATCTTCTGCCATGACCGCAGCTCCTATGGATTTTATTGCAGATCAGCTTCGGGGATTTAAAGAAATCAGCCTGGATATACGAAGAAAACCTAAAGAGCTTATTGAAGCTTGTGAAGCAGTTTATGACACTATGCTGGAGCGAGGTATACCAGCACAACCGTCAATCTATAACTATACTTTTATTCCATTGCATATGCCGCCTTATATGAGAAACAGGGATTATGAAAAAATTTATTATCCGACTTTTAAACGTATGGTGGATGGCATTGCTGCTGCTGGTGGGAAATCTTATCTTTTTCTCGAGCAGGATTGGTCAAGATTTCTTGATTCACTTTATGATTTGCCAGAGAATACGATTTTACGTTTTGAATATGGAGATCCGAAGGAAATAAAGGGGAAGTTGGGTAAACAACATATTATTACAGGCCTTTATCCTTTAGGACTATTGAAAACCGGTACAAAACAACAGTGTATTGACAAAGCAAAGGAACTCATAGATATTCTTGCACCGGGAGGAAAATATTTCTTTGATCTTGATAAGAATATCATTACTGTGGATAGTGTAAACGTCGATAATTTACTTGCTGTTTTGGAGACATATCGTACCTATGGTATATATTGAGGGGGAGAAAAAGAAATGGAAAGTAAATATTTTCAAAGCTGGGAAACATATAAAAAGACATGTGATGAAAGGGCACAACCAGTTCGAAAAAATGAGGGAATCTATATGAAGCCAGTTTTTGAAAGATATGATGTGGAAATTAAAAATTTTATTATTACATTGTTACTTTGAAATGGGGGGTTAAAGTGATTATTATTGGAGAAAAGATCAATGGAACAATTCCGAGTGTAAAAAAGGCAATAGAAAACAAAGATGAAGAATTTATTAGAAACAGGGCAATTCAGCAGGCAGAAGACGGAGCAGATTATATTGACGTGTGTGCAGGTACTTCCCCGGAAGTAGAACTTGAAACATTGAAATGGCTCATGGATGTTGTACAAGATGTTGTAAATAAGCCTCTGTCTATAGATAGCCCGAATCCCAGGACCATTAAATCGGTTTTTAAGTATGCCAAAAAACCTGGAATAATAAATTCTGTATCGAAAGAAGGTGATAAATGCAGTGTCCTATATCCTATGATCAAGGGAACGGATTGGCAGATAATTGCACTTACCTGTGACAATAACGGTATTCCTTCCGATGTGAAAACCAAAGTGAACATAGCCAGGGATTTGGTGGAAGAAGCACAAAAATATGATATAAAACCTGATAGAATCCACATAGATCCGCTTGTTATGGCACTTTCCACACAAAACACTTCTCTGCTTAATTTTATTGAAGCCATGAAATCTATAAAGTCCATGTATCCTACTGTGAAAATCACTTCGGGATTGAGCAATATTTCTTTTGGAATGCCGCTTAGAAAATATGTAAATCAAAATTTTCTGACTATTGCCACTTTTATGGGTATGGATTCTGCAATTATGGATCCCTGCAACAGGGGGATAATGACAGCACTTTATGCAGCTGAGGCACTTATGGGAAATGATAAATACTGTAGAAAGTTTTCAAATGCCTATAGGAAGAATAAAATTGGGCCTGTAAGGGACAGGCAAAAACTCTAAAATATTTTTTGATATGTTAATGCACTAACACAAATTACAAATTATAGGGGGATTAGATATGGATTATAAATTATTGACACAGTCAGTAGGGGATTTGGATGAAGACAAAGTTTATGAAATGGTAAAGGAATTTGTGAGTTCAAATCCAAAGGAAGAGGAAGCTCAGAAAGTTGTAAATGCGTGCCAGAATGGCATGGGAATAGTAGGCGATCTGTTTGACAAGGGTGAGTATTTCGTAGGGGATCTGATTTTTGCAGGAGAACTTTTGAACAATGCCATTGATATTTTGAAACCTGTCATAGGCTCTGGAAATTCCAAGAAAGTTGGCACTATTGTTTTGGGTACGGTAAAGGGAGATCTGCATGACATAGGTAAGAATATATTCAAGAGCATGGTGGAGGCTGCAGGGTTTGAAGTGTATGACATAGGCATAGATCAATCTGCCTCGGCTTTTATAGGCAAGATAAGGGAAGTACATCCCCAGATTGTTGGAATGAGCGGAGTTCTTACCCTTGCCATTGATTCCATGAAACAGATAATAGACGAATTTAAGAAAGAAAATATAAGGGACAAGATAAAGATAGTCATAGGCGGAAATGCTGTCACAAAGGAAGCTTGTGAGTATGTAGGTGCTGATTCCTATAATACAAATGCTGCGGAAGGTGTAAAAACTTGTTTAAGGTGGGTGAGTTAAATGGCGGACATTAAAAAATTGCAGGAAGAAAGAACTCAATTGTTCAAAGATCTGTTTGATGGAAAGATTCCAAAGAGAGTGCCTATAAGTGTGAATTTTCCTCTTGAGTTTTCCATACAGTATGCAGGTAAGGACTTAGCTAAGGCACAGTGGGACACTTCCATGCTAGGTGAGATATTTGAAAAAATATGTAAGAATTTTATTTCAGACGTACTCCCTGTACAGGCTCTTAGATTTCCAGTATATTATAAAATGTTAGGGGCAAGAAATTTTATAATGAGTTCCAGTGGATTTTTGCAGCATCCGGAAGTGAGCGGCCTTGAAGCCGGGGAATACGACGAATTTATTAAATCGCCCTATAATTGCATTATGGAAAAAGTACTGCCCAGAATCTATACCGAACTAAATACAGATCCCGTTCAGAGATCTCTTGTAATGGCGAAAGCTTTTAAGGCATTTTATGATGAATTAAACAATGTGACTGTAATCTATGAAAAACTGATTGAAAAATATGGTTATTCTTCTTTTGGAAATACCAATGGCTTTATTGAAGCTCCCTTTGATTTCATGTCAGATCAGTTGAGAGGATTTAAGGGCATGACAGGCGACATAAGAAGACGTCCTGACAAGGTGGCGGCAGCCTGCGAAGCTGTAACCCCAATATTGGTAAAGGGCGGGATACCTGCATCTCCTTCAAAATATGCTGGTACCTTTATTCCCCTGCACATGGCACCGTATATCCGCACTAAGGATTTTGAAAAATTGTACTGGCCGAGTTTTAAAAGGGAAGTTGAAGAGCTTGCTGCAGCAGGACAGCCTTCTCTGCTGTTTGTTGAAAATGACTGGACACGTTATGTGGATTATCTCTATGAACTTCCTGAAAATACTAGAATGTGGTTTGAATACGGAGATCCTAAGTTTATGAAGGAAAAACTGGGGAAAAAGCATATTCTTACAGGTTTTTATCCGATTTCTATGTTGAAGACGGGAACAAAACAGGAGTGCATAGACAAAGCCAAGGAACTTGTAGATATCCTTGCACCAGGTGGAAAGTATATGTTTGGATTTGACAAAGCCATTATAACCGCAGATAGCATTAAAATTGAAAATCTGCAGGCGGTTCTGGAATATGTAGCTAAAAATGCTGATTATTAGGAGGAATATAATATGAAGACAGAGTATTATAAAACATGGGAACAGTATAAGGCAGGACATTCTGGGATTAATGAAAATGTTGAAAGTGAAATGGCCCCTAAAATGCAAAAGTATGAGGAAATGATGTTTATATTTGTTCTTAATTTATTGATGTAGCAACGTTATTTTAAAGCTGCGGCTCTCTTTTGTCAAAAACTGAGATTGCAGCTTTAAAATTATTAATTTGTATGTATTAGAATTGTTTTTGAAAAACCGGGGCCGTATATTATAGAGATAACTTAGTATTGACAAAAATATTTTCCACTTTTAATATTGTAATTAGAATGAAAAGGATTGATGGTGGATGAAATGGATAACCTCGCGGAATTAAAAAAGTTGATTGTGAAATATGTGGAACAGCTGGATGAAGAAAAGGTGGTAAATTTGGCCAATGAAGCTTTGAATAGGGGAATAGATCCTGTAACCCTGCTTGAAACTGTCAATGATGGCATGGAAAAAGTAGGGAAATTATATGAAAGTAAAGACTATTATATAGCGGATCTTATATTTTCTGGACTTATTTTTAGAAAAATTTTAGAATTGGACAAAATGAAAGAATATTTTCTCCAAAATAAGCATAAGGGATTGGGAAAAGTGGTTTTAGGGACGGTAGAAGGTGATATCCATGATATTGGCAAGGATATTTTTAAAGGTATGCTTGAAGCCAATGGATTTGAAGTAATCGATTTAGGTGTGGATGTTTCAAAGGAAAAGTTTATAGAGGCAGTTAGAAAAAACAAACCTGATATTTTAGCTATGAGTGCTGCACTTACCAATACCATAGATACAATGCGGAATATAGTAAAGGCTTTTTCAAAAGCCGGCATAAGGGATAAAGTTAAGATCATTGTAGGCGCCAATCATATGAATTCCGATATAAGCAGGTATATTGGTGCAGATGGTTTTTCCAAAAAGGCTTCTACTGGTACTAAAATATGTTTAAGATGGATGAAGGAAAAAACAGGTAGGGAGTAACGGATAATGAAAAATCCAATATATGCTGAAATTGTACAGAATATACGGAATAAAATTAGCAGCGGCCAGCTGAAACCAGGAGATGATCTACCTTCTGAGACATCTTTGTGCAGTGAATATAATACCAGTAGAATGACGGTGAGGAAGGGACTTTCCATTTTATCAAATGAAGGCTATATATATTCTATCCCAGGTAAAGGCTATTTCGTAAAAAAACCAAATTATAATAAATATATCTTTGTCTATGACGAAATGAACAATTTAATCAACAATGTGGATAAAACAAAGCTTTTGTCTGTGGATATAATATTACCCGACGAAAAATTGGCAGGCAGTTTGCGGATCAGCGAAAATAAGAAGGTTGTCATGATCAGAAGATTGTTTTATACTGAAGGAGAACCTATGGCTTATGATGTCAAATATCTTTTATACAAAAAAGGAACTCCTATTGTGGAAAATGAAATTGAAAATGCAACTTTCCCGGAGATGATATCCAATAGGACTTCACTTTATGATTTAAACAACGAACTTATCATATATGCAAAAACTCCTGAGGAAGAGACCAAAAAACTGCTTCATATATATGGTGAAGTTGCATTGCTTGTAGTGGAACAAAAATTATATGATTCGGGTAATAAACCAATCGGACTTGGAATAACCTATTTTAGGGGAGATTATATTAAACTGCATGGAGTGAGCAAATCAAGTAATTGTTAAGCCTTTAAATGTTTGGGGAAGGGGTTGAAAATTAAAATGAATACCTTGATCGTAGCTTGTCGAACTATTGAAGATGAATTGAATAAAGCAATAGATGAAACAGGATGTAACTATCCGGTATTGTGGATAAAGTCTGGACTCCACCTACAACCTGATTCTCTGAGAGAATGTTTGCAGTGTGAGCTGAATCACATATCTAATGTGGATCAGGTTATTCTGGCCTTTGGATATTGTGGAAATTCTATAATTGGGCTTAAACCGCCGAATTATCGCATGATATTTCCAAGAGCAGATGATTGTATTACATTGCTTTTGGGGTCTTGCAAAAGGCGTGATGAACTGGCCGGTGACAGCGGAACTTATTTTTTGACCAAGGGCTGGCTGGAATCGGAAAGCAATATATGGAGTGAATATCAAAATGCTGTGAAACGTTATGGTAAAAAGAAAACGGAGAGAATTTATAGTATAGTTTTTAAGCATTATAAAAAATTGGGGGTTATAAAGACTGGAGCTTATAAACTTGAGGATTATTTGGAAAAGGCAAAAAAAATAGCAGGAGAATTGAAATTACAATATGAAGTTTTGCCGGGAACTCTTGAGTATATCAGGGAACTTTTGACGGGTCCGTGGAATTCTGACAAATTTGTGATCATAGATCCAGGTGAAACGGTTACAATGAAACATATCTACGGTACACATGGACATCCTTTAGATAATAGCCAGTGTATAATTAAAAATGGACTATGAACGGCAGTTTTTATTTCTGCTGTTTATAGTCCATAATAAGGTAATTTCACCTCTCCTTGTTCGGTGGAGTAAGTGATTTGCACCAAATCAAAGATTTGGGCTCTGAATTAAGGTAACTCCACCTCTCTTTGTTCGGCGGAGTAAGTGATTCGCACCAAATCAAAGATTTGAGCTCTCTACTTAACTGCATCCTGTAGTGGAACCGCAGTCCAGGCATACCATGCAGGTTCCGTTTCTAACCATTCTGGTACTGGAGCAAGTAGGACAGACCGCACCGTATACTCTTTCACCGTCTATTTTTTTTGTCTTTATTTCAGTATTGTTGATTTTCCCGGAATTTAATTCAGCGGAAGAGTTTCCTAGAATCAAGCTGTTCTTGTCGTAATTCTCAGGTTTGATCTGACATCTGGAAAAATCTCCAAGTTCTATATCTATTATTTTACTTATAAGATCCGATATGGAAGATACGTATTTTATATAGGGATGTTTTTGAACGAATCCGTAGGGTTCGTATTTTTGACCACGCAGCATCCTCGATATATCCTGCGGTGGAACATGGTATTGGAGCATTACCGATATTGCCTTTGACAGGGAATTTAAGAGCCCCATTATTATAGTTCCCTCTCTGTCCGTAGTTATATATATTTCAGATATATCGCCATTTGCGGATCTGTTTACTGTAGTGTATATTTTCACGTCATCTATTTGTGCCGGATGAGTTGTTCCTCTGCGGATTCCCACGGGTTTATCCCTTTTTGAATACTTTACCCCTTTTTGCAAATTCCTGGCCTTGCTTAAAAGCTGTTTATAGGTTAAGTCATCAAGCTTTACATCAGCTGAAGCGGATAAGTTTGTATTTAGAGGCTGGGCTGCTTTAGAGGAATCCCTGTACAGTGCTATTCCTTTAATCCCGAGTTTCCATGAGGATAAAACCACGTCTTTGAAATCCTGTATGGAAGCGTCTTTGGGTAAGTTTACAGTTTTTGATACTGAACCGGATATGAGCGGGGTTATGGAAGCTACCATTTTTACATGCCCCATGGGATCAATGTATCTTTCACCGCTGCCGCATTTATTTGAAGTGTCGAATATGGCAAGATGTTCATCTTTTAAATGCGGGGCTCCTTCCATTTTGCCGTCGAGTATTTTCTCATAGGTAAAGCCGTCTTTGGTTATGGTTTCTTTTTCAAGTACGTAGGACAATATATCCTCTATTTCTTCCTTGGTGTAGCCTAGTTTTTTTAATGCCATGGTTATTACGGGGTTTATGATTGTCATGAATCCGCCGCCGGATAATTTTTTATAGACAATATGGCTGAAGAACGGCTCTATTGAGGTTGCACCGCAGTCCATAGCAAAGGATATGGTGCCTGTAGGTGCTATAACTGTAACCTGGGCGTTTCTATAGCCAAATTTGTCGCCGCTTTTAAGGGCATTTACCCAGCATTTTGTCAATGTAGTTCCCAAATACGATAAATTTTGGCTTTTTAAAATTTCATGGTTTACTTTTAAAGGAGTATAGTTTAATCCTTCAAATTCATTTGAAAAACTGTATCCCATGGTTTTTGAGAGTTTTTCCAAATTTACAGAAGCTGCCCTGGCATGATTTCTCATCACTCTCATCATATAAGGCTTATTTATTTGAAACTTTTCAAAGGGGCCTATTTCTTTTGCCATTAAAGAGGATACATAATAGGATTGGCCTGTAAGTATTCCAACTAATGAAGCTGCAAGTGTCCTGGCTTCGTTTGAATCATAAGGATATCCCATGACCATGAATAGGGACGCTATATTTGATATGCCTAAGCCTGTAGTTCTGAAAAAATGTGTTTTTCTTGCTATATCTGCCGTAGGAAATTGTCCCCAGTGTATGGAAGCTTCCAGTATCAGCTGAACTAAGCTGATTATATGTAGATATCCCTCCATATCAAAAGTATTTTTGCCTGGATTATAAAATTTATATATATTTATGGATGCCAGATTGCATGAAGTATTGTCTAAAAAGGCATATTCTCCGCAGGGATTTGTAGAATTTATCATATTATACGGTGCATTTACTTTTCCGTCTTCCCCTGCAGGGCATGTATGCCATGCATTGAAGGTATCGCTGAACTGGGGCGCCGGATCCGCACATTTCCAAGCACAGCTGTTGAAAGTGTCCCAGATTTCCTTTACCTTTGCTGTCTTCGTAATCTTAGGATCAACCCGACCTCTGAGCTTTATCGTCTCATCTGGATTAACCTTTAGTCTGTCTACTTTACTCATGAAGCTATTTGAAAATCTTACAGAATTGTTGCTGTTTTGACCTGATACAGTTTCATAGGCTTCGCCGTCTAAATCTGTATCGTATCCCATTTTACCAAGTGCCTTTACTTTATTTTCTTCTTTTGATTTCCAGGTTATAAAGTTCATTATTTCAGGATGGTCTACATCCAGGCATACCATTTTGGCAGCTCTTCTCGTTGTGCCTCCAGACTTGATTGCTCCGGCATTTCTGTCCAATGCCTTTAAAAAACTCATAAGACCTGAGGAAGAGCCTCCTCCAGATAATTTTTCACCTTTTGCTCTTATGGGGGAAAAATTAGTACCTGTTCCCGAACCTCCCTTGAATAGTTTTGTTTCTGTTACAAATTGATCTGATATAGAATGAGAACCCAGCAGTTTGTCTTCAATAGATAGTATAAAACAAGCAGAAGCTTGAGTTCTAGTATAGCTGTCATTACATTCCATCACTTTATTTAAATTGTCGTCGAAATAGTAGTTGCCCTGCTTTGTACCACTTATGCCGTAGGATAACTTTAGCCCCGTATTGAACCACTGCGGAGAGTTTGGGGCATACATCTGCTTTAAAAATGCATAGACACATTCATCGTAAAAAATAGAACTTTCCTCTTCTGTCTTTATAAGCCCTTCATCCTTTAAGGATTCACGCCAAAAGTTTACCATTCTGTCTGCTACTGATTTCATGCTGTTTTCATAGCCCAGTTTTCCGGGAATACCGGCTTTTCTGAAATATTTAGAAGCTATTATGTCGCAGGCATTCTGGGAATACTGTTCTGGAAATTCCAGATCCTTCATATCCACCAGAACTTTGTGGGTTTTATGATCTTTTAAAAATACATCCGTTTTTTTCCACTTGAATAGATCATATACGGTTTTATTGCTGTTTTTTTCAAGGGATTTTGTATAATATCTTTTAAATAAATCCTTTATGCTGTTCAATTGCAACTTACCTCCAATTTATGGTAAAAAATATATTGTACATGTTGTGTGTATTTATAAAGCAACTACTATATATAGTATTAATCGATATATATTAATACTATATATAGTGCTTATTTATTATATTATATATCCTGTAAAAGTTCAATTTAATTTGTATGTCATTTTTTATCGTGTTTTTTAAATAAACTGTATTTTATAAGTTTATTTTAATATTCACTACAAAATAGTTTATAATTGATACTGAAAGGAGATTGAATTATAGTATGATAAGAAGATTTAAAAATTATGTACCAGAAATAAATAAAAATTGTTTTATAGCTGACAGTGCAGAAATTATAGGAAAAGTTAAAATCTACGAAAAAGCCAATATATGGTTTGGAGCTGTATTGAGGGGGGACGTAAATTACATATATGTGGGAAAGGGAAGCAATGTACAGGATAATTGTACCCTTCATACCAGCAGCGGAATGAATCCGGTAGAAATAGAAGAATATGTAACCGTAGGGCATAATGCTATAATACATGGCGCCAAAGTCGGAAGGTATTCTTTAATTGGAATGGGTTCTATAATATTGGATAATGCTGAAATTGGCGAATATACCATTATAGGGGCAGGCAGCCTTGTAACTAAAAATAAAAAGATACCTTCTGGAGTTATGTGTATGGGATCACCTGCGAGAGTTGTAAGAGAACTTACAGAGGAGGAAAAAGAATCTCTCAGGAATTCGGCAAAGGGGTATATTACAAAATCTGAAATTTACAAACACTTTGGCTGTTAAAATATATATCACCTATTTTATAAGTTAAGTATAAAATATAGTGTTAATAATATTTGGAGATTGTAAAATGCCTATTTTTAAATTAGGTTCATCTGGTAATCAGGTAATGCAGATTCAGGCGGTTTTAAGTAAAATAGGTTATTATCACGGTCCTGTAGATGGAATATTTGGTGTGCAGACTGAAGAGGCGGTTGAAAATTTTCAAAGGAACAATGGATTGATATCGGATGGTATAATAGGGCCGGATACTTATAGGGTGCTCCAAAGCTTCATGTTGGGTTATGATGAATATGTCATAAGATCAGGTGATACACTGTACAGCATAGCTGAGAAGTATGGGACTCAAGTTTATAAAATAATAACGGCCAATCCTTCCGTAGAGCCTTTGGGTCTAATTCCGGGGAATACAATTAAAGTACCTTACAACATAGACGTGGTGGATACAAATATAAATTATACCTACAGCGTACTTGAGACGGATCTTGCGGGCCTTGAGGCCAGGTATCCATTTATAACTGTAGGAAGTGCCGGTGAGAGTGTACTTGGAAGGCAGCTTTATTATGTGAAACTCGGGTCAGGAAGCAATCAGGTATCTTATAATGGCTCGCACCATGCTTTGGAATGGATAACTACACCTCTTTTGATGAAATTTATGGAAAATTTCGCTAAAGCCTATTCGGAAGGTAGAAGTATAAGGGGTTATAATATAGGAGAAATATGGAGGAGAAGCAGTATCTATATAGTTCCCATGGTAAATCCTGATGGAGTGGAGCTGGTGCTGAATGGGTTAACCAGGAATAATCCCTATTATTATCAGCTCATAGATTGGAATAGAGGAAGTACTGATTTTTCAAGGAACTGGGAAGCAAACAACAGGGGTGTTGATATAAATCACAATTATAATGCAAACTGGCAGCTTTCAAAAGAAGCTGAACTTTCTTACGGTGTATATGGCCCGGGACCCACCAGGTATTCAGGTCCCTATGCTGAATCAGAACCTGAAACCAGAGCCATGGTCAATTTTACGAATAGCCATGATTTCAGAATGGTATTGGCCTATCACAGCCAGGGAAAGGTTATTTATTGGCAGTATGATGCCCTGACTCCTCCCGAGTCCAGAAGAATAGCTGAAATATTCTCTCAAGTAAGCGGGTATGAACTGGCGCAAACCACTGGCATAACATCTTATTCAGGGTATAAAGACTGGTTTATACAGGATCATGGAAAGCCCGGATTCACCATAGAAGTGGGTAGAGGGGTCAATCCCCTTCCTATAAGTCAGTTTGATGAAATATACAATGATAATGAAGAACTTCTTATTTTGGCTTCAGTTATATAGAAATTTTATATTATTGGAAAGTTAGAAGAGGCATATATTTTAAGCTCTATTTATAGATGTCTACTAGAAGACCGCTTATATCGTCTATGGTAGCAGCTATGTTTAGATTTTCCTTTTGGTCATTTAGGAGTGCCTTGGTGAGCTCTTCCAATTTTTTATCTATGGTATCCACGGTTATGAAATATTGTGTCTGCCAAAAGCTTATGTCTTTTTTTATGTTGTACATGTGTTTTAAGACAGATTCCAGATATTCTTTTATCATTTTTTTGTATAATTTTACATCCGAATAGCATTTCGTTACGGCTAACCTGTTTCCCCTTTTTTTTATTTTATTAAACATTCCTTTGAGCTGTTCTTCTGATTTTTTTTCCATTTGAGAATTGAAACTTTGGGAAAAATCTTTTTTTATCTTTATGTTTTTATTATTTGAAGAAGGAGAAGAGGTTCCTCCAATTCTGGGAATTTCCATAAGATGCCTCCTGTTTTTATTTAAGAAAATTTTCAACTTTTGATTCAAAAAAAGCCGTTCATATAGTATAATCTTATCATAACTCTCAACCAATATATAGTTAATTGTGATATATTGTAGAATTTTTATTAAATAGTTATAATAAACTATTTAATGTGTATAAGATTACGGTATTTTCAAAAAATAAAAGTTGGGTAGGTGATTTTATGTGGTTTGAAAAAAGCTTGGATGAAATAATCAAAGAATTCAATACCGACATAGTAAATGGGTTGAGTTCGGAGGAAGCTCTAGCTAGAAAGAATAAGTACGGACCCAATAAATTAGCTGAAAAGAAAAAGAAGTCAATTTTAAAACTTTTATTTGAACAGATAAATGATGTATTGATATATATATTGCTGGCTGCAGCTGTAATTTCCGCTTTACTTGGAGAGGTAAGCGATGCAGTTATTATAATGGTTGTAATTGTGCTAAATGCAATAATAGGACTGGTTCAGGAATCAAAAGCTGAGAAGGCGCTGGAATCATTGAAAAAACTTTCCTTTCCAAAAGCACTTGTGAAAAGAGACGGCCGCATTGTAGAGATATCATCTGAAGATGTAGTAATAGGGGATATAGTGGTTTTGGAAGCAGGTAAATATGTCCCATGTGACTTGAGACTGATTGAAACTGCAAATTTGAAAATAGAGGAATCGGCCTTAACCGGTGAATCCGTACCTTCGGAGAAATATGCAGAGAATGTATTAAAAGGTGAAGATATAGCCCTTGGCGACCAGCAGAATATGGCTTTTATGTCCACCATGGTAACTTATGGAAGAGGAACGGGAGTTGCTGTAGCTGCAAGTATGGATACTGAAATAGGGAAAATAGCAAAAATGCTTGACAACGATGAAAAAAACTTGACACCGCTTCAGGTGAAGCTTGCACAGCTTGGTAAAATACTTGGTTTTGGAGTACTTGTAATATGTGTACTTATGTTCATTGTAGCGGTAATTCAAAAAAGGGATTTATTTGAGATGTTCTTGACGGCTATAAGTTTGGCGGTAGCCGCTGTTCCGGAAGGATTACCTGCCATGGTCACAATAGTTCTTGCTGTGGGAGTTCAGAGAATGATAAAGAAGAATGCCATAATAAGAAAATTACCTGCCATAGAAACCCTGGGCTCTGTGAATATAATATGCTCCGATAAGACGGGAACTCTGACCCAGAATAAGATGACCGTGACTAAATTTTATGCTGATGGTACCTTGGATAATATTTCAGGGCTGAATATGAAAAACAAAGTGCATTTTGCCCTTGTGGAATACATGATACTGTGCAGTGATGCCACTTATTCTGCAGATTCTAAAACCGGAGATCCAACTGAAATAGCGCTGCTTGAACTGGGAGCTAAATTTGATTTATATAAGAAAGATGAAGACAGACTTCATGTCCGGGTAAATGAGATACCGTTTGATTCAGATAGAAAGCTCATGACAACTTTGAATAGGTTTGACAATAAATACAATGTGATTACAAAAGGTGCTGTGGATAATTTGATTGAGATCTGCAGCAGCATATATCTAAATGGCGGTATAGTCCCCTTTAGTGAAGAACTTAAGTTAAAAGTGATGAATGCCTCTGATTCCATGTCAAAGGATGCACTCAGGGTGCTTGCAGCGGCTTTTAAAAAGGTGGATTCAATTGAAATCGAGATTGATTCCATGGAAAAGAATTTGACTTTTGTTGGCCTTGTGGGGATGATAGATCCTCCCAGAGAAAATGTACGGGATTCCATAGAGGAATGCAAGAAGTCCGGTATAAGAACGGTCATGATCACGGGAGATCATAAAAATACAGCTTTTGCCATAGCAAAGGAGCTTGGAATAGCCAAGGATTTCTCTCAGGTCATGTTGGGGTATGAATTTGACAAACTGCCTGAAAAGGAAGCTGGGAATAGAATCGATAACTTGAGGGTATTTGCCAGAGTGTCCCCGGAACACAAAGTAAAAATTGTAAAAACGTTAAAAAAGAAGGGAAATATAGTTTCCATGACTGGGGACGGCGTAAATGATGCACCTTCCTTAAAAACTGCCGATATAGGTGTAGCCATGGGAATTACAGGAACTGACGTGGCTAAGGATGCTTCTGACATGATACTGACCGATGATAATTTTTCAACTATTGTGGAGGCGGTAAAAGAAGGAAGAAATATATATAACAATATAAGAAAATCTATAACATTCCTTCTTTCCTGCAATATAGGGGAAATAATAGCCCTCTTTATCGGCATAGTGCTTGGGTGGCCTTCTGTACTGAGACCTATCCATCTTTTGTGGGTGAATTTGATAACGGACAGTCTTCCGGCACTGGCTCTCGGAGTGGATCCTGATGATCCGGATATAATGAAGGAAAAGCCGCGTGATGCAAGAGAAGGGTTGTTTTCAGGAAAAAATGGTGTATTTCTGATAGGCAATGGTATTTTGATAGGTGTGCTTACATTAAGTGCATTTTATGTGGGAACTAGGATATATCCAAATTCCGTTATGCATGCACAGACTATGTCATTTGTAGTTCTCAGTGTGTCCCAGCTGTTTTACACTTTAAGTATGAGGCACAGTGAAAAATCCATATTCCAGATTGGAATTTTCACCAACAGATATCTAATTGGAGCCATAATACTTGGAATAGTGCTTCAAAATGTGGTCATTACAGTCCCATTTTTGGCATCTGTATTCAAGGTATTTAGACTTACGCTGAATGACTGGATGTTTGTAATTTTATTGTCTATTGTACCTCTAGTTGTAAATGAAATTGTCAAAATGCTCTGGAAGCAGAATACTTGAAATTAACTGTGTTTGAAAAAGCTGTATACAATTCTACTTGGAATTACATACAGCTTTTTTAAGATCCTGTCAGTGTTGGCTATTTATGATGGGAAATAATTTTTTTAATTTCCTGTAAAGTGTCATTCTTGGAATTCCCAAGTTTTTTGCTGTTTTTGATTTATTAAAATTATTTTTTATAAGCATGTCCATTATTAATTTGCTTTCGGCTTCATGCATGGAGCTTTTTAGAAGTTCATTTTTATCATGATGGGTTTTCAACAGGAATTCAGGTAAATCGTCCATAGTTACAACTTTACCTTTGGAGGTTATCATTATTCTTCCCAATATATTTATTAATTCTCTTATATTACCGGGCCAGTTGTAGTCTGATAATGCTTTTAATATGCCGTCGGGAAAATATTTTTTTATAGAGTATTTCCTGTAAAACCTATCCTGTAAAGATTTTACTAAAACTGGTATATCATCTTTACGTTCCCTAAGAGGGGGAATTTCTAGGCTTAAAAAATTTAGCCTGTAATATAAATCTCTCCTAAATGTTCCCTGGAGTATCTTTTCCTTTAAATCATAATTGGTGGCGGCTATAACCCTTACATCTATGTTTGTTATTTTATTGCTGCCTATGCGTTCTATTTCATTTTCCTGTAGAACCTTTAGGAGTTTTGCTTGAAGAATTAATGGCATATCGCCTATTTCATCGAGAAATATAGTTCCACCATCTGCCAGTTCGAATTTTCCAAGCCTGCCTTCTTTGGAAGCCCCGGTGAAAGCTCCGCTTTCATACCCGAATAATTCGGATTCTGCAAGATTTTCCGGTATTGCGGCACAATTTAACCTGACAAATGGTTTGAATTTTCTTTTGCTTTTGTTGTGAATAGCATGGGCGAACATTTCTTTGCCGACGCCGCTCTCGCCGCTTATGAGTACAGTAAAATCCGTATCTGCAAATTTTCCAGCCATTTTTTTACATCTTTTTCCTTTAACCGAATTTACCAAAATATCATCGAATGTATATTTTGCACTGAATGATTTATTGTTCATATTTGTAATATCACCTTTCGTGGAATTATAAGTGTATCAATATGTTACAAAGAATTGTAACATATTGATACACTTGATTTCAATGTGAAAAATTATGGAAATATGAAAAAATTTGCTGTAGTCAGATAAGAATAATTAATTGATGAATATGCAATTATCATAGTTTAATATTATAAATTGATATGAATTAATAGTTGGAAAATTACAATTTTATAAAACGATTTTATAAAAATATATTTTTATATATAAAAGAAATCCTCCGGCATTTTATTGTGTGGAAATATTTAATAAATATTATATGAATTATAAAATTCAATATCCCATCAGAATAAATTATAAATTTTATAATTTATTCTGCACTTTTTATTGGCATGATAAATGCTTAGTGTAAAAAGCTACCGAAATAATTTTCCGTAATTAAAAAAAGGAGTGAGATTGATGGAACTTTCATCTGTTGAATGTTTTCTGATAGTAATGGCATTTTTACTAGTAGGAGAAGTTATATCGGAGAAAACAAAAGCTTATGTTCCTTCGGTATTTATCTCTGCTGTTCTGTTTTTGATAGGGTTTTGGACATTTGCACCAAAGGATATAGTTGTGAGGGCATCTTTTGGCAAAGAGTTCATACAGATTGCCATGGGCCTTCTTCTTGTACATCTGGGGACCCTTATGAGTTTGAAGAAATTGATAGCCCAGTGGAAGGCGGTAGTAGTTGCAGTCTGCGGCATATGTGGAATCATAGCTTTAACCATGAGTGTGGGGCTGTTGTTGTTTGACTGGCATACGGTTATCGCCGCAACACCGCCTCTTACAGGAGGAATAGTAGCGGCACTGCTTATGTCCGAGGGTTTGAAAGCACAGGGCCTTACTACTTTGGCCGTTCTTCCTATAGCTATGTTTGTAACTCACAGCTTTTTTGGCTATCCCATTACTTCTTGGTGTTTGAAAAGGGAAGGAAGAAGAATTGTGAAGGATTTTAGGGAAAATGGTCCCGATCCCAAAGTAATTAAAGAGGGAAGCATGTTTAAGGAGGAAAACAACAGGAAAAAACTTATACCTGCGCTTCCTAAGGCTTATCAGAGCTCTCCAATGATACTGTTTAAAGTGATATTGGTGTCCATGCTTGCGGGGTGGCTGTCTAAATTAACTGGAGGAGCTGTAAATCAGTATGTAATATGCCTCATACTTGGAGTTGTTTTTTGTGAACTTGGATTTTTGGAAGAGCAGTCCCTTGTCAAGGCAGGGGTATTCAACTGGCTTATATTGGGACTTTTGGCGTATGTATTCTCTCAACTGTCCAGTGTTACGCCGTCACAGCTTCTGGGAATAATAGGTCCTATAATTGTGCTTATAATATTGGGAATTCTCGGCATGTTTATAATGTCAATGCTTGTGGGAAAGCACTTTGGATTTTCAAAGGAGATGGCTTTTGCCTGTGCACTTACGGCACTTTTTGGATTTCCGGCAGATTATGTTATAACAACAGAGGTCTGTAAATCCGTAGGTACTACGGAAGAGGAAAAAATTATCTGGTAGATATATTGCTCCCGAGGATGCTGGTCGGTGGATTTATGACTGTATCCATTGCTTCTGTAATCATAGCCAGCATATTCCTTAAGTTGTTATAAATTATTTGTTGGCAGAAAAGCCGTATGCAATCAATTAAAATTGCATACGGCTTTTCTGCGATTCGACGTTCATCTTATGAGTTTGGTACCATTTTTATCCTGGTAAATTAGATTCCTTCTCATAAGCCCTCCAAGAGCATTTTTAAAATAATTTTTGCTTTCATGGAAAACTTTTTTTATGTCATCGGGGGAACTCTTGTCATTATAGGGCATAAACCCATTATGACATTTTAAATAATCGAGTATTGTATCTTCCAGGGACAGCCTTTCATATTTTGGAGTTTTCCTGGGGGTAAGTCCTAATTTGCCATCTTCATAGATTTTTTTTACTCTTAAATTCAGTTCGTCACCAATTTTGAGCTTTGTAAAATATTCATTGCTTAGTATGACTCCCGTGTATTTTTTGTCCACTACTACCATAGCGCTGTTGTTTGTCTGAAATCCGTAGACAATACCTTTTACTTCTGCTCCTATGTGGTACTTTTCGTCTTTATCTTCAACTTCCAGAAGATATCTGCCTATATCTGTGGTTGCGGCTATTCTGCTCGTTTTATCAAGGTAGATGTAAAAAGGATAATATTTTCCAACCTCAAGTGTATATTTTTGCTCAGATATTGGAGCCAGTATATCTCTTTCCAGGCCTATATCCACGAAATATCCAAAGTCTACCCTTGATACCACTTTTAACAGTGCAATTTCACCGACTACCGCGGCAGGGGATTTGAGAGTCGCAATTACCCTGTCCTTTGAATCCCTGTATATGAAGGCATTTACCTCATCTCCTATAGAAAGTTCATTTTCCAAGGCGTTTTTGTTTGGAAGAAGTATGTCGTCACTGGTTTTGCCCGTTTTGGCGTCCAGATAATATCCGAATCCTGTTTTCCGGACAATCTTTAAAAGATTGAATTTCCCTATAAGTATCATATGTGTTTCACTCCTAACTTTTTAAAAGCCCAAAGCTTATTATATACTATTGCAAAAATTTACACCAGAAGATTAACCGCCGAAATTTGTTTTAGTAGAAGATCCCTCCACTGTAACGTGAACCTCTAATTTAAGCTGGCTTTTTTTGAATATATCGTCTGGATTTTCTCTGGGATACCTTCTTTGAAAGTCTTCTGCTATATTGAATATATCCAAATTTTTTTCCCTGTATTTTTTAAATATATCTTCACAGGCAAAAGCTATATTATTTTCTGCATTTGATTCCAGCAATTTTATAGAGTCCTGATTTAAATTCATTTTATTCTGTGCCTCGGATATACTTGCCTTTGTGTTTATTATTTTTTTTACTACCAGTTTTTCGCCGTCATAGTGCATCTTTGTTCTCGTAGAATTTTTTAATATTTCCAGGCTTACATATTTAGATGGAACATTTGGATTTGTGACTTCCATAGAACCTGCCTTTATATTGTCCAGTATAAAATTATAACCCAGTGCATTTTCCCTTCTCAGTGTATCTACCATTTTATAATTGACCATTATGGCACCGTCTCCGATCTCCAGCCTGTTTTCCAGCTGTTCCTGTTTTATCTGGACGATCGGGATGACGGATGTCTTGGCTCTGGTATGCATTTCATTTAGAAAATCGTTAAAACTGGTCATAACTTCTCTGGAGGAGGAAGGTATGTTTCTTATTAAGTCATGTATGAAGATTCCAAGGTATTCCTGGCCTTTTAATTTCATATTCAAGAAATTGTCAGGACATCCCTTTAAAACAGCTATATTTGCCCTGAGGACAAATTCCTGGTCTCTTTCAAAAATATCCAGAAAGTCCTTTATACCGTATTCTGCAGCTTTTTGTGTAAATATGATCCCCATAGTCTGGGTATAATTCAGTTTATAATTTGAGGATAGATTTATGTCCCTTATAGTTTCAAACATAGTTTTCTTTGAGCTCCTAAAGAGAATTCTCTGGTCGCTGTTGGAAGAACTTGTAACAGTTTTTTGTGGCCTGAAGGCTTCCACGTAGAGTATAGGGTTACCCTGATTATCCACATCTATTATACAGGCTGTTGCGAATATAACTTTGTCTATGTCATTATAGTTAAAACATCCGCCGAGAAAAGATGTACATATTATTAGAAGGCAGCAAAGAAATTTTTTCATACTTTATCATCCTTGTTGAAATTATTGTTTGATATATTGGTGAGTTTTCCTCTAAAAATAATATCCCTGTATCTCAAATTCTTTTTGGTCAGTATGGGTGTGATATACGGATAGCCGCAGCTGTCCAGTGATGCTATGGCAGATACCATGACGAACATTCCCATTAAAAATCCGAGCATTCCTATTAGAGAACATAGAAACAATATTATAGAGCTCCACAGTAAAATGGGACCGTATAGTTTGGGTGTCAAGAAGGAGGATATGGCAGATATGGCCACTATTATCACTGTACTTTGAGAAGTAAGGCCAGCACTTACCGCTGCCTGGCCAAGTATTAGGGCTCCCACTATGCTCATAGACTGTCCAATAGGCTGTGGAAGCCGTATGCCAGCTTCTCTTAAAAGCTGGAAGAAAAACGACATCAGGTAGATTTCCAATATAGTGGGAATAGGTACATCTGCCCTGGATGAAGAAAGCCTGAAGACAAATATAAGCGGTATTAGCGAAAAATGGTAGGTGGTCAGGGCTATATAAAGTCCGGGTAAAAATACTGAGATTCCGAAAGAAATTATTCTGATTATCCTTACTATACTCGTATAATAGGTATTTAGGTAATAGTCGTCCGCCATCTGGAAATTTTCTATAAAAAAATAGGGTGCACTCAGTGCAAAGGGGGTGCCGTCTACGAGAATGACCACCCTTCCCTGAAGTATTTTAGATGCTGCGGTATCGGCCTTTTCAGTATATCCTACGGTATCAAAAATGGTTCTTGAATTTTTTAACTGTTCTTCTATATAATTTGTGTCCAGGAGAAAATCTATATTCATTTTTGAAAATTTACTGTTGATGTATTTAAGCACCTTTTGTGAAACCAGATCCTGAAGATACAGGAAGGCTACGGTCGTATTGGAAATATTACCCACAATCTTGTAATCTATTTTAAGCTGGGGGCTTTTTATTCTCCGCCTTATAAGGGATATATTATCCATCAGGGCTTCTGTAAAACCTTCTCTCGGACCCTTTATCACTGTTTCGGTTAGAGGTGTGTTTATACTCCTCTTGCTAAATCCCTTAGCTTCACAGTACAGGGCATTGTTATAAAAATCAGATATGATTATGACGTCGCCAGATAATATGTGAAGCAGCATATCATCCCTGGAATTTACATCACCCAGTGAATTGCTGTAAAGTACTTCGTCTTTTATCATTTCCGCATCGGTTATCAGTTTGCTGCTTTTTATAAGCGGTGCTATTATATATTCACTTATAAATTTTGAATCGCACATATTATCTATAAATAATAGGTATATGGTTCCCCTGCTGCATTTTATCTCACGGTGTTTCAAATCCGAATTACCCTTTAGTTTCTCATTTATATAATTTAAATAATCATTCATACTTTCATCACCAGATATATTATCTGTATTTTCTTGAATAACATTCATGGTTTAGCAGATAATATTTGTATGTAAAATTTAGTGTGAATGGAGATTATTTATGGGCAAATTCAATTTTAAACATATATTTTTCATAGTATCTGCCCTCTCGATATCGAGTTTGAAAACCTACCCGCAAATTTTTATGAATATGTCCGGTAGGGACAGCTGGGTGGCAATTATAATAACTTGTGTGATAATGCTGGTTTATTTTGATTACCTGATAAATATATGTTTGAAAAATAATTGTTATAGTTTGCATGAAATATTTACTACTTCCTTTGGAAATTTATTTGGAAGTGTGCTTTTAATTTTGTTTTCCATGGCAATCTTTTTATCTCTTCTTGAAAGTGCCTCTGTAGAGGCAAATGTAGTACATACCAATTTTTTTATAGAAAGTCCCGTATGGTATATATTGCTTTTTATAGTGATACCGGGTTTTTATACCGTAAAAAGAGGCAGATATTCTGTAATGGCAGTTATCATGGTGTGTATAGCCATTTCTGTGTTCAATGGGATAAATCTGGCCCTTTTAACGTCCAGGTTCAAGAATTACTGCAGGCTGTTTCCAATATTCGAGCATGGAATAAATGCAAATTTTTTTTTATCAATTTTGAAATCAATTGGCATGTATTCTTCTATTGTCATAGCACTGCCTTATTTGAGCCAGCTGGAAGTTAAAAAGGGACTCAGAATTTATTCATTTATGGGTAATTTGTTTGTGGCACAGATGATAATTGTTGCCATAATAGGAATACTTGCCACTTTTAATGTGGAAAGGGCGAACACGATTGTCTATCCCAAATTGGTTCAGACCCAGCTCATATCATATTTTGGATTTATAGCAAGCGGCGAATTCTATGTGATATTTCAGGTAATATCGGGTTGGTTCTCAAAATATATAACTTCATTTTTTGCCCTGGTGCTTATACTTAGGGAGTTTAAAATTGACAAAACTATAAATTCCAATATATTTTTGATTGTATTTACTGCTGCAATATACATAATATCCTATTTCATTTCCAGAAATTTGTTTTCGCTCTTTAAATTTCTGAATGTGTATGTATACTTATGTGTAATTTTGCTATTTTTACTTCCGCTGGTTACTTTTACTGTATTCAATATAAAATCTGAAAGAAGGCAGTGACAATATGGGCAATGTATTTAAGAATTTAATTTCTCTCATTACATACAGGCGTGAAAAAGAAATACAGAATTTTTATATACCTGAAGAAAATGAGAATTCAGATAATAATTACAGTTATGATTCTTTTAATATAAAAAATGATTTCAAGATCCCGACAGATATTGATTCCAATATAAAATTTATAGAGCAGGAGTTTCATTATCCTGTCAACAGGGATATCATAGTGAGAAAAATCAAGATTTCGGGAAAATATGACGCATTTATAGCTTATTTGAATGGTGCTGTAGACAATAATATTGTAAATAATTTTATATTGAGGCCTCTTCTGAATTATAGAATCACTGCAGGTGAGGATCGATCCCCTAAAAAAGAGGAGGTGGATTTCATCTTAAACAATGTGGTTGAAATCAATTATATGAAGACCGTGGATAAACCCAAAGATGTCATATACCAGATAATTGTAGGCAATACGGTGGTTTATATAGACGGATGCTGTTACTACGGCATCTATGGCACTAAGGGCTTTGAAAAAAGAGAAGTGAACACACCACAGACGGAGGGTTCTGTGAAGGGATCCTATGAAGCTTTTACTGAAAATTTGTCTACTAATGTAGCCCTGATAAGAAAACTTATAAGGAACAAGGATCTGATCACGGAAAAACTCCGTGTAGGGGACAGCAACAATAATGAATGTGCCATCATGTATATAGAAGGCATAGTGAATCCTGCAATAGTTCAGGAGATAAAGAGGAGGATCAGCAGTGTAAAGACGGATTTTATATCCGGGACAGGAATGCTTGGAGAGTATATCAGTGATAATACATGGTCTTTGATTCCAACTGTACTTTCTACAGAGAGAACTGACAGGACATGCTACTATATTATGGAAGGCAGGGTGGCACTTATTTCCAATGGCACACCTTATGTACTCATTGTGCCAATTACATTTTTTACACTGTTCCACACTTCGGAAGATTACATTTTAAAATGGCAGTATAGTTTCCTGCTGAGGGTTGTCAGGATCTTTGGAATACTTGTATCCCTGCTGCTCCCGGGAATGTATGTGGCACTTATAAACTACCATCAGGAGATGATTCCCTCCTCCCTCCTTATTTCGATTGCAAGATCTAGGGAAGAAGTGCCTTTTCCCACCATTGTAGAAGTCATATTCATGGAAATTTCATTTGAACTCATAAGGGAAGCTGGTGTAAGAATACCGGGAATTCTGGGAAATACCATAGGTATAGTGGGGGCTCTTATAATAGGCCAGGCAGCTGTTCAAGCAAGTATAATAAGCCCTATTTTAATTATAGTCATTTCCTTTACCGTACTTGGAAATTATTCCATACCAGATTTCAGTTTGACCTATGCTACCAGAATAATTAGGTTGTCCTTCATCTTGTTCGGATATGTGCTGGGGTTTCTGGGTGTATGTCTGGGGATAGTGGCAAGTATAACCATAATGTGCAATTTGAGATCCTTCGGAGTTCCTTTTTTCTCCAATTTTCCACCTAAGACAAGGAAGAGCAGGGATACTGTTTTAAATTATCCTATTTGGAAACAGGAATTCAGACCTGACGAATTGAATACCATGGATCCGAGGAAACAGCCCAAAAATCCTAGAGGATGGATAAATCAGGATGCCAGTGTTAAAAAGAGGAATAAAAACATTTAAAGTAGGTGGAGATTTATGAATGAAGGTAATATAGGACTGTTTCAGGCTGTATGCCTTGTCGTTTTAGCTATTATAAATAAAATATTTTACTCAAGTGCTGCGACAATAGTGCAGAGGGTTGGAACTGCAGCCTGGTATTCCACGGTAGGATCCTGTGTTATCAGTATAATGTTTTTCTATATTATATACAGACTTATGCTCAGGTTTCCCGGCATGAATTTAATTCAGATATTCGATGCAGTTCTTGGAAGGTTTTTTGGAAAAATTCTAAGTATGGTACTCTGCATATACTGTGTTTTTTATTCCGGATCCAATTTGCGGGAATTTGTGGATATGATTAAGATATACAATTTACCTAAAACCCCACCGGCTTTTATAATGGGAAGTATTTTGCTGGTTTCGATCCTGGTCGCATATTTTGGATTCAAAGGGCTCGGACAGTTGTGCGGCATTTGTCTTGTCCCCGTCTTACTGGGCCTTGCTGTTGTGTTTTCCATGGCCTATCCCGTGTATAATTTCAATTATTTAAAACCATATCTGGGATATGGCATTCCCAGGACTTTATGGTCTGAATTTCTGAGAAGCTCCTCCTACGACGAATTTATTATTTTATTTGTTATAACGGATGCACTTAAGGATCTGAAAGAGATAAAAAAGGCAGGCATTATGAGTATAGTATTTTCTGGAGTTATATTCATGTTCTGTTTTCTGTTCTACCTTGCTTCTTTTGGTTATGCTTTTGGAGAAGAAAATATATCCGGTATTTTTGAGCTTTCAAGAACAATTTATTTTAACAGGTTTATTCAAAGGGTTGAGACAATATTTCTGATGACCTGGGTTATACCCTCCATGGTAACTACATCAATAGCTTTTTATATATGTGTAAGTATCTACTGCAAAATATTCAATATAAAGAATCACAGACCTCTTTTAGTTCCATTTGCCTTTTTGGTTTTTATCGCGGCAATTATTCCCCAGAACATAATGGAACTGGTATCTGTAAATTTAGTGTTTATCCGTGAATACAGCATGGTTGTCAATTATTTTATACCTATTTTTGTACTTGTCATAGCTGTCCTCTTGAAGAAAAAAGGTGGGAACCAAAATGTACAGAAGAATTAGTTTAATTTTACTTCTTTTAATGCTGGCTACTTTGTTTTCAGGCTGTTATGATGCGGTGGAGATTGACGATCAGGTCTATCCTGTGATATTAGGGGTGGATGTGGGAACCAACAATAAATTTAAAATAACCATACAGTATCCTGTGTATGGTGCGGGAAACAGAAACACAGAAGGTACCCAGCGCACACAGGCCAATGTGGCGGTGGTGGAATCTCCAAGCATAATTGAATCCGTGGAAATGTTTGAACAGGAAATATCCCGTGAAGTCACACTGAAACATTTGAAAGTCATTGTATTTTCAGAAAAGATTGCAATGAAGGGAATAGGAAGCTATATTCTGGGAATACAGAGATTTAGGGACATGAGAAGTACCGTTGCAATTACTGTGGTGAAAGACAAAGCTGAAGATTTTATCAGGGAAAATCTATCTATTGTAGGAGAGAGTCTGCCTAAGATGGTGGAATTGTTTTTTTCTCAACCACTGCATAATTCCTATTCCGTCCAGGAAAAATTTTTTAATTTCTACCGGAGTGTGCTTTCAAATTATGAGCAGCCTGTTGCAGCTTACGGTGGTGTAAATAATTATCAAAATGTAAGAGACGAAGACAGTTCCAAAGATATTTCGCCTATTACGGGGAAGGGATATTTACCCGGGGAGATTCCGAGGAAGGGATCGGCAAAGAGAGAGCTTTCCGGCACAGCTGTATTTAATGGAGATAAGATGGTGGGGCGTCTGGACAGTTATGAAACCAGGTATTTTCTTCTTGTAGAAGGTGAATTCAAGGGTGCCACTGTAACTATAAATGACAGGCATAAGCCTGACACTGTTATCGTATGCTATATCAAATTGTCCGGAAAGCCTAAGGTGAAGGCCCATTTTAGTGATGGAAAACCTGTAATTGACGTAAATTTGAAAGTGGATGCGGATATAATTTCCATTCATAATAAGACTCCCTATGAAAAGGTGTATATGATACAGGATTTAAATAGCCAGATAAATGATTTTTTATTGAAGGGTATAAATAAGACTATTGAAAAAACCCAGAAGGTCTATAAATCTGATATCTTTGGATTTGGATATCATGTGGCCGATAATTTTAAAACTATTCAGGAATGGGAAAATTATAACTGGCTAAGTCATTATGAAGATGCGAAGATCAACGTGAATTTGGATGTGAAAGTCAGGAGAATGGGAGCGGGATTTTATACATCGGATATATGGAATTCCAAGGGAAAGGTAGAAAAATGAAATATATACTGTGTTTTTTGATAATATGTTCTGGTTATTATACATTTAGCTATGGTGTTTCAGTATGGGTGGAGGAAAACAATAGGCTGGCGGCTTTTGGAGTATGGCTGCTGGATGCAGCGTCAACTTTAATTTCCATTATGATGATTGTAAATAACGGCTAAAATAATTTTCAATTTGACTTAGATTACTTATAATGTATATATAGTATGAGAAAATTGAAAAATTTTACGAGGAGGTAAAATGTAATGGATTTTATACGGGTGTCATCGGCTTGCCCGCTGACGGACATAGGTAATTTAGAGTTTAATTTAAAAAATATAGAGGAATGTATAGACAAAGCTATGGCTGAAAAGTCAAAACTTATTGTGTTTCCCGAACTTTCCATAACTTCATATACCTGTGCAGATCTCTTTGAACAGCAGCTCCTTTTGGAGAAAATACCCGAAGCTCTGAAAAAACTTTGTGAGTATTCCAGGGGAAAGGATATTCTCATAGCAGTGGGAGCTCCTGTCGTACATGACGACTGTTTGTATAATTGTGCATGCATAGTGTTTAAGGGAAGTATTTTAGGAATTGTTCCCAAAAGCTATATTCCAAATTATGAAGAATTTTATGAAAAAAGATGGTTTACTGAAGGAACAGGTGTTGTAGATGAAAATATTGACTTCTGTTTTCAAAAAGACATACCCTTTGGTGTGAATTTGATATTTACCTGTGAAAATTTCAAGTTTGGATTTGAAATATGTGAAGATCTCTGGGCGGTAATACCTCCAAGCAGTTATCTCTGCCTTATGGGGGCGAATATTATTGGAAATCTGTCTGCTTCCAATGAAATTGTCAGCAAATCTTCTTATAGAAGGAACCTCATACGTTCACAAAGTGCCAGGGGCATGTGTTCTTATGTATATTCATCTTCGGGAGTGTTTGAATCCTCCACGGATTTGGTTTTCAGCGGAGATTTGTGTATTTCAGAAAATGGAATTATGTTGAATTCAAATGAGAGATTTAAAAGAGAAAATGAAGTTATAACTTCAATTCTGGATGTAGATAAATTGAAAAACCAGCGTCTGAAAAATGTGAGCTTTAGAGATAATGTAAAAGGGTTTTCGCACAGACCGGTAAATGTGGAATTCCAGTTTGAAAGCACGGATTATGGCAAATTTGACAGAAAGGTAGATAGACATCCATTTGTACCTGACAATGAAGGTGAGTGTGAAATAAGGTGCAGGGAAATATTTAACATACAAACTGCGGGCTTAGGGAAGAGAATAAGCCATACTAATCTGAAAAAAGCTGTAGTAGGTATATCCGGCGGATTGGATTCCACACTTGCACTTCTGGTAGTGGTTAAGACCTTTGATATTCTTAAAATACCCAGAAAAAATATAATAACAATCACTATGCCCGGATTTGGAACTACGGATAGGACATATAATAATGCTGTCAGCCTATGCAAGAATTTAAATACGGAATTTAGAGAAATAAATATAGTAAAAGCATGTATACAGCATTTTAAGGATATTTCCCATGATGAAAACATACATGATGTAACTTACGAGAATGTACAGGCCAGAGAGAGGACTCAGATTATGATGGATATAGCAAACAAGGAAGGCGGGCTTGTGATTGGCACAGGGGATCTTTCAGAACTTGCCCTTGGGTGGTGTACATATAATGGAGATCATATGTCAATGTACGGGGTGAATTGTTCCATACCTAAAACATTGGTGAGATATCTGGTAAAATATGTAGCTGACAGGGAAGCTTCCCAAAGTGTATCCCGGATTTTGATAGATGTACTGGATACTCCCGTGAGCCCTGAACTTTTACCTAAAGACAAGGAAGGTAAAATATCCCAGAAAACAGAGGATATAGTGGGACCCTATGAACTCCACGATTTCTTTTTATACTATTTCGTGAGGCTGAATTATTCTCCACAGAAGATATTGTTTTTGGCTAAACAGGCCTATGAAGGTTGTTACAGCAGTCAGATTATTGAAAAATGGCTCAATGTATTTATAAAGAGGTTTTTTACCCAGCAGTTTAAACGCTCTGCAATTCCGGACGGTCCCAAGGTGGGTACAGTTAGTCTGTCTCCTAGAGGGGACTGGAGAATGCCTTCGGATGCCAGTTATAAACTGTGGGCCCGTTCTGCAAGTGAAAATTAAAGGTTAAAGATGTTATCTGAACTTTTGCTTTGTTAATTGGATATAATAGTGTATTATTATATTATAAAATAGTAAAAGGAGGACCGTATGTTTGAGCTTGTTTTATGGATTTTAGTTGGACTAATAGCTCTGATAATAGATATGGTTACAAGTGCATTCTTGTTTATATGGTTTACTGTTGGGGCTATTGCGGCCATTATAGCTGGAATGTTCGGCTGCGCATTTGTAGTTCAGTTCATAGTGTTTACAATTGTCAGTATCATACTCATAATTGTATGTTATCCTGTTGTGAAAAAGAAGATAAAGCAATCTGTGAAGCCCACGCCGCTCAGAGAAAAAACTTATATTGGCAGAGAAATTGTGGTAGATGAGGAAATGGAGAAGAACAACGGAGTTAAAGTCGATGGAGTTTACTGGAATATAAAAGACGGTGGATATGTACTTAAAAAAGGAGACAAAATAAAGATAGTGGGAATGGAAGGAAATAAATTGATTGTAAAGAAGGAGATGTAAATTATGGGCAAAATTCTTATTTTGATTATTCTTATAGCTATACTGGCTGCTGTAATATACTCTATTAAAATTGTGAATACAGGTTATGTAACTATTGTGGAAAGGCTTGGACAATTTCATAGGGTGCTGCAGCCCGGGTGGCATTTTATAATTCCCTTTGCTGATTTTGTGCGTAGAAAAGTTTCTACCAAGCAGCAGATACTTGACATTGAGCCCCAAAGTGTCATTACCCAGGACAATGTAAAAATTTCTATAGATAATGTCATATTTTATAAAGTGTTAAATCCCAGAGATGCCATATACAATATAGAAGATTACAGATCAGGTATAATTTTTTCGACTATTACAAACATGAGAAATATTGTGGGCAATATGACTTTAGATGAAGTCCTTTCAGGGAGGGATAAAATAAACAACGAGCTTTTGAGAGTTGTGGACGATATTACGGACGCTTACGGAATAAAGATATTATCTGTGGAGATTAAAAATATCATCCCACCTGCCGAAATCCAGCAGGCCATGGAAAAACAGATGAAAGCCGAAAGGGACAAAAGGGCGGTTATACTTCAGGCAGAAGGACAGAAACAAAGCGATATAGCCAGGGCTGAAGGAGAAAAACAAGCCAAGATACTGCAGGCAGAAGCTGAAAAAGAGGCAAATATAAGAAGGGCGGAGGGACTTAGACAATCCCAGATGCTGGAAGCGGAAGGTAAGGCGAAGGCGATAGAGTCTGTGGCAGCGGCCAATTCCAAGGCCATTGGTCTTATCAACAGATCCATAATAGATTCGGGTACGGATGAGAGAGTGATAGCTTTAAAACAAGTTGAAGCTCTTAAGGAAATGGCTAAGAATCCGGCAAATAAGCTTATACTTCCAAGTGAGGCAGTTTCTTCTCTTGGAAATATGGCAGCAATAGCAGATATGATTCAGAAGAAATAGCTTGGACAATTGATGGGGATTTTCAGTGCATTCTGAAAATCCTCTATAAAGTTCCAAACTTTTTAGGAGGTGACATGTTTCCTATGAGTATTAGATTTATATATGGAAGAGCAGGCAGCGGAAAGAGCCACTACTGTTTAAACAGTGTGAAAAATAAAATATACGGTGGGGATGAGAGAAACCTTGTAATTATAGTTCCGGAGCAATTTTCCTTTCAGGCTGAGAAAAATTTGGTGGAAACAGTAGGGGAAAGGGGAATGTTGAAGGCCCAGGTACTCAGTTTCAGAAGAATGGCGGAAAGGGTACTTGCCGAAGTGGGGGGAGGAACTAGAAAAAATATAAATGATGCAGGCAGAAGTGTGCTTTTATATAAGATAATAGAAGAAAATAAAGATAAATTGAAGGTGTTTGGCAGGGCTGCTAAAAAGAAGGGTTTTATAAATCTTATATCCGATGCCATAATTGAACTGAAAAGATACAAGATATCTCCTGGGATTTTAAAAGACAGTGCAGATAATATTGAAGGCGTGAGCCTGAAAAATAAATTGGAGGATATTTCAGTAATTTTTTCTGAATTTGAAAATACGCTTCATAAGAAGTATTTGGATTCCGAAGATACATTGAATATTCTCAGTGAAAAAATTGACAGGTCCAGGATGTTTGATGATGCAGAGGTGTGGGTGGATGAATTTTTCAATTTTACCCCCCAGGAGTATGAGGTACTTAAAAAGATCATGAACAAGGCCTATAGGGTAAATATAACCTTGTGTATGGAAGGGAGAGAAGGATACGGCACTTCTGAAAGCATGGACTTATTTTTCCCCACAAGGATTACGGAAAAAAAACTTTTGCAGATAGCTGAGGACAATAATATACACTATGATAAGCCTGTTGTTTTGAATTGCAGTCCCTGTTATAGGTTCAAAAAGAGTCCTGAGCTCCAGCATCTTCAAGGCTTTTTGTTTTCATATCCACGTAAGCCGTATTGCAGACCTGTTAAAGATATAGGAATATACAGGGCGCTTAACCAATATGCTGAAATAGAGCATGTTGCCAGAGATATAGTAAAGGCATGCAGGGATAAAGATCTTAGATTCAGGGATATTGCCGTTGTAACGGGAGATCTGGATGGGTATGAAAGCTTGATAAAAGCCGTATTCAATGAGTATGACATACCTTATTTTATAGACAAGAAAAGGGAAATCGTCAATAATCCTGTTATAGTTCTGATAATTTCCGCAGTGGAAATATTGTCTAAGAACTGGTCCTATGAATCTGTGTTCAGATATCTGAAAACTGGAATTTTGAATATTGAATTTGATGAAATAGATATGCTTGAAAACTATGTTCTTGCCAATGGGATAAGAGGGAAAAGATGGACACAGCCTGAACCCTGGGATTTTAAAATGAGCCGCGGCATTTCAAAAGAGGATATACCTGAGGATGAAACAGAATATCTAAATAGGATAAATTCCATAAGAGACAAGGTAAGGGAACCTATATTAAAACTTTCAGCTGCCATAAAGGGAAGAAAGAAAGGGACACAGATATGTCAGGGACTTTATGATTTTTTATGTGATCTGGGAGTTCCTGAGAAGATAAAGGGACTTATAGAAGAATTCAGAAGCAGCTCCAAATTGGATAAGGCCAATGAATACAGCCAAATATGGGATATAGTGATGGATGTACTTGATCAGATAGTCGAGTCCAGG
Organism: Clostridium lapidicellarium; assembly: GCF_041224415.1. NCBI lineage: Bacteria > Bacillati > Bacillota > Clostridia > Eubacteriales > Clostridiaceae > Clostridium > Clostridium lapidicellarium. Next base: position 51,729 of record NZ_JBGFFE010000015.1, read on the forward strand.
GGAGATGAGACTTTTGGAATGAAAGCTTTTAATGAAATGCTTGTAAATAGTTTTTTACAGTACAAGATAGGGGTAATTCCACCTTCTTTGGATCAAGTACTGGTAAGCAGTGTAACCAGGCTAAGAAGTCATGATATAAGGGCACTTTATATTGTAGGAGTGAATGACGGTATTTTCCCGGCAGCTATAGTTTCTGACGGCATTTTTACGGATGATGACAGAGATGTTCTCAGAGAAAAGGGACTGGAATTAAAGGAAAATACCAGAACCAGAGCTTTGGAGGAACAATTCCTGGTATACGTCACGTTGACTGTAGAGGATAAGTATTTGAAATTGAGCTATTCAATGAGTGACAGTGAAGGAAAAGCTAAAAGGCCATCCATTGTAATATCCATGATAAAAAAACTTTTTCCGGGATTGCAGGAAAAAAGTGATGTAATGGATACAGCAGGGGATGGGGAAAGTATGGAATCTATAAGTACACCTAAAGCCACTTTTAATGAACTGATCCTAAATATGAGAAGGAATATAGGCAATACCGATTCAATAAATCCTATCTGGATGGATGTATACAGTTGGTATAAAGGAGACTCCCGCTGGAGTGAGAAGTTAAAAAGTGTTCTAAGTGGATTTTCCTATAACAATAAAATGGAAATTGCAGATACTGGCAAAGTGAGGAAACTTTATGGAAGACATCTGACGGTAAGTGTTTCAAGATTGGAAAAGTATGCTCAATGTCCCTTTGCATATTTTGTACAATATGGTCTGAATGTCAGGGAAAGAAAAATGTATGATTTTAGTCCGCCGGATTTGGGCAGCTTTATGCATAAGATGATTGAGAAGTTTTCAATTGCTTTAAAGGAAAAAGAACTGACGTGGAAAGACATAGATGAAAAATGGTGCAGAGAAAATATAGAGTGCATAATAGATGGGACCTTGGAAAATATGCCGGGTTCAATATTGAATAGTTCTAGGAAATATAAGCACCTTACAGATAGGATAAAAAGAATTCTTACAAGATCTCTGTGGCTTATAACAGAACATATGAAAAAAGGCGAATTTGAGCCCAGGGCATATGAACTGTCCTTTGGATATGGGGGGGATTTTCCTCCTATTTCAATTGAGCTTCATTCCGGTGAAAAAGTTAATCTTGTGGGAAGGGCTGATAGAGTGGATGCCATGGAAAAAAATGGTGAAACTTATCTTAGAATAATAGATTACAAGTCCGGTACCAAGGAATTCAAACTGTCTGATATATATTATGGCTTTCAAATGCAGCTTTTGATATATTTAGACGCCATACTTACGGAATTGGATGAAAAAATGGATGTGGATGCTGTTCCTGCGGGCATATTGTATTTTAAATTGGATGATCCTATAATAAGATCGTCGGGTAATATATCTGATGATGAGATAAAAGAGAGAATAGTTAAAAGTCTAAAGATGAACGGACTGCTTCTGAGTGATCCGGATATTATAAAGAAAATGGATAAAGATATAAAAAGCTCTTCGGATATTATACCTGCTTCCGTAAAAAAAAATGGCAGCCTTTCAAAGGCTAAATCATCTCTGGCTACAGTAGAGCAATTTCAACTTCTCAGGAAATATGTGAGAAATACTATAGGAAAATTGTGTGATGAGATGCTGGAGGGAAACATAGATATCGCTCCCTGTAAGAATAAAAATAGGAGTGCCTGCAGCTATTGTATTTATTCTGCAATATGTCAGTTTGACATTTCCATGGATGGCAATAGATACAAAGTGATAAGGGATAAAAGCAATGAAGAGGTATGGAAGGACATTGAAAATGAAGTTCGTAAATCAAGTGATCATGGTGTTATAGGAGGATAAAAAATGAGATTATTACTCACCAATGACGATGGAATAAATGCAGAGGGTCTGCATATTCTGGCAAAATATTTTGAAAAGGAAAATGAAGTTACGATTGCCGCACCTAACGTGCAAAGAAGTGGAAGCGGACATTCAATAACGGCTGAAGAATCTTTGACTGCAGAGGAAGCTAGAATTCCAGGTATTGATTCGAAGGCATACAGCATAAATGGGACTCCTGCAGATTGTGTCAGGATGGGACTGAATAAAATATGCAGTAAGAAAGTAGACATGGTTATTTCCGGAATAAATGACGGGTTTAATCTGGGAGTGGATATATTGTACTCCGGGACGGTTTCTGCAGCTATTGAGGCATCTATTTGCAAGGTGCCCTCCATGGCAGTATCCCTGGATACCAAGTATGACAACTATGACTATAATATAGCTGCAAAGTATGCCATTGAAGTATTTTCTGCAATTGAGGATGAGTATAAAAGGAATGACGTGGTCTTGAATTTAAATGTTCCCCTTTTGCCGATAGAAAGGATAAAGGGAATAAAGGTATGCAATATGGGAGGCAAATATAACAGACATTCCCCGGATTCAGAGGATTATAGTCCTACGGATGTATGTTATATAAAAAAGGGTTATGCAACTTTGACCCCACTGCATTACGATTTGACAAATTATGATATAATTAAACAGACTGCGGAATTATTTTCCAAAAAATAGTTAAATGTTAATTGACATGATAAATTGATTAGTGTATAATTACGTTAATAATTAAAATACAATATAAATTCTGAAGTATGCGTGTGCTTTAGTTTTGAACCTACATTAGAGAAACGGAAGTTCGATATTTAGGTGAGTACATGTATCCTAGCAATTTGGCTGTAGGAGGATGGAGTCATCTGTGAGAGCATCCACCTGTGGAAGCATAGGTGTCAAAATAAAGTTAACGGTATTTTGGATAATGTAATCTATGAAGGTTATAAATTATAAGAGAGATTCAAGTGATCTCTCTTTTTTATATTTCAAATTGTTAAAAAAAAAGTAATCTTGACTTTAAATTCTGAATATTTTAAAATGAATATATACATTTGAAGTTTATTCACATCAGAGATGGTTTTTGTGTAAAATTTGAGGGGGTTGGATATGGATAAGAAAATTTTGACAGTATGTCCTTATTGTGGTGCGGGGTGCAGCCTTTATTTATATGTAAGGAACAACAGAATAATTAAGGCAGAACCAGCTAACGGCAGGACAAATGAGGGATCATTGTGCTTGAAAGGTTATTTTGGCTGGGATTTTTTAAATGATCCTAAAATTTTAACAGCACGTCTAAAAAAGCCCATGATAAGAAAAAATGGTGAGTTAAAAGAAGTATCGTGGAATGAAGCTATTGATTTTACAGCTTCAAGGTTATCGGATATAAAGGAAAGATATGGACCTGACTCAATAATGGCCACAGGTTGTGCCAGGGGGTCCGGAAATGAAGCAAATTATATTATGCAAAAGTTCATGAGGGCGGCAGTGGGGACAAATAATGTAGATCACTGTGCTAGAGTTTGACATGCTCCTTCTGTGGCCGGTCTGGCTTATGTTTTGGGAAATGGCGCCATGTCAAATGGGATACATGAGATAGACGACACCGATCTGTTGCTTATTTTTGGTTATAATGGGGCATCTTCACATCCTATAATTGCAAAGAGAATAGTAAATGCAAAACAGAAAGGTGCAAAGATCATAGTAGTGGATCCGCGCATAACTGAATCAGGAAGGATAGCGGATCTCTGGCTGCCCATAAAAAATGGGACCAATATGGCCCTTGTAAATGCCTTTGCAAATGTTCTTATAAATAAAAATCTGTATGATAAAGAATATGTGAGAGATCATACAGATGGTTTTGAAAAATATAGCGAAATAGTGAGAAAATATACTCCTGAATATGTGGAGAAAATCACTCATGTAAATGCCGGGGATATAGTGAAGGCAATGGAAATGTATTCTGGTGCCGAAAATGCCATGATACTCTATGGAATGGGAGTATGTCAGTTTGCACAAGCTGTGGATGTGGTCAAAGGCCTGGCTTCTCTGGCACTTCTGACTGGAAATTTTGGAAGGGCCAATGTAGGTATAGGTCCGGTCAGGGGTCAGAATAATGTGCAGGGTGCCTGTGACATGGGAGTACTTCCAAATGTCTATCCAGGTTATCAGAGTGTGACTGACAGCAAGGTAAGAAAGAAATTTGAAAAGGCCTGGAAAGTTAAACTTTCAGATAAGATAGGATGCCACCTGACCGAGGTTCCGCGTAAGACGCTTAAAGAGAATAAATTAAAAGCCTATTATATAATGGGAGAGGATCCAATCCAAAGTGATCCCGATTCGGGGGAAATGAGAAAGACCCTGGAGAAACTGGAGTTTGTCGTAGTTCAAGATATTTTTATGAATAAAACTTCCCTTTATGCAGATGTAATTTTACCTGCTACTTCCTGGGGAGAGCATGAAGGTGTGTTTACCTGTGCTGACAGAGGATTTCAAAAATTCAGGAAGGTAGTGGAACCTAAAGGTGATGTAAAACCAGACTGGAAGATAATTTCAGAAATATCCTGTTCCATGGGTTATCCCATGCATTATAAAAATACAGAGGAAATATGGGATGAACTCAGAAATTTGTGCCCTAATTTTAAGGGAGTAACTTATGACAGACTGGAAAAACTAGGGGGAATTCAATGGCCCTGTCCTTCAGAGGATCATCCAGGTACATCCTACCTTTACAGAGATAATAAGTTTAATACTCCGACGGGAAGGGGAAACTTGTTTGCTGCAGAATGGAGATCCCCTATGGAATCCGTAGATAGAGAATATCCGCTGGTTCTCTCCACTGTAAGGGAAGCAGGACATTATTCAGTGAGAACCATGACAGGTAACTGCAGGGCACTTCAGCAGCTGGCAGATGAACCTGGGTATGTGCAGATTAACCCTAGAGATGCAGGCAAATATAAAATAAAAGATGAACAGGTTATAAGAATAAGCTCGAGAAGGGGATCTGTTTTAGCAAGAGCCATGGTAACGGAAAGGGCAAACAGGGGAGCGGTTTATATGACATATCAGTGGTGGATTGGTGCATGTAATGAACTTACCTGCAATAACCTTGATCCGGTGTCGAAAACTCCGGAATTAAAATACTGTGCAGTTAAAATAGAAGCACTGGATGACCAGAAAAAAGCGGAAGAATATATAAAGAGAAAATACAGCGAAATAAAGAAAAAGATGAAAGCAAAAGTATAGAGGAACTTGAAAAGTTGGGAGGAATATATTTTGATAGAACTGCAGAAAGCTTTGGATACAGTATTGGATAACACGTCACTGCTTGGATTTGAAGGTGTTTCATTGACCAGGGCTTTAAACAGGGTGCTGGCGGAGAACATAACTTCTAGAGATAATTTACCTCCATTTGATAAGTCGGCGATGGACGGATATGCTCTAAATAGTGCTGAAACTAAAGAGGGAGTATCAAAATTTAAAATCACTGGATCTATAAAAGCCGGAGATTTTCCTAAAAATGGAATAAAAGCTGGAGAGACCGTGAAAATAATGACTGGAGCTGCCCTCCCCGAAGGTGCTGATGCAGTTATTCAAATTGAAAAAGTGAAAACTTGTGAGGATGAACTTGAAGTCTGTGGAAAAGTTAATAGAGGTAAAAATATACTGAGAGAAGGGGAAGAGATAAGAAAAGGCGATTCCGTCTTTGGAAAAGGAACATTTTTGAGGCCTTCAGAAATAGGAATGTTGGCTTCCCTGGGATACAGCAGTATAGAGTGCTATAGAAAGCCTAAGATTATAGTTATAACTACCGGTGATGAACTTGTAGGTGTGGATGATGAAATAACAGGAGGCAAAGTTAGAAATTGCAATGAGTATGCCCTTGCGGCCTTGGGAAATAATTTGAATGCAGATGTAAAGTCCTATGGGGTAGTTGAGGATAACAGGGAAAAAATTTTGAATTCGGTAAAGAATGCTTTTCAGGAAGGGGACATAGTTATAACTTCGGGAGGTGTGTCTGTAGGAGATTATGACTTTATAGAGTATGTTCTCCACGATATAGGTGCTGATATAAAGTTTACATCCGTAAAGATCAAGCCCGGCAAACCAATTACCTTTGCAACTTTTAAAAACAAGCTATTTTTTGGTCTTCCAGGTAATCCGCTGTCTGTTATAAATACTTTTGAAGTTTTTGTAACACCGGCTGTGAAGAAAATGACGGGCAGGAAGGATATCTTGAGTGAAGAATTTCCGGTCATCCTGGAGGATGATTTTAGATCAAAGGGAGATAGGGACAATTATGTTTATGTCAATATAGAAGAAAGAGATGGAAAATATTATGCACATAGTGTTGGAAGTCAGAGTTCAAATGCGCTTTTTACATTAACCCGTTCAAATGGAGTAATAATTATTAAAGAGGGAATTAAATCCGTGAAAGCTGGGGATATCTTAAATGGCAAATTTATATTCAAATAAGAAACCTGTCATTTCCATAGTTTCATCTGTTTCAAATTTAGGTAAAACTACATTGATAGAAAAAATAGTAAAAGATCTTAAAAACCGCGGTTATAAAGTAGGTGTTATAAAACACGATGCCCATCAATTTCAGATAGATTATCCAGGAAAAGACAGTTATAGATTTACTGAAGCTGGGGCGGACAATGTTGTAATTACTTCAGACAATAAAGTGGCCATGATAAAAAAGATTGAAAAAAGAGAGAGCATAGAGGAACTTTTGGGATTGTTTCAGGACGTGGATATTGTGATAGTTGAAGGATTTAAAGAAAGTGCTTTTCCCAAAATAGAAGTTTACAGGAAGTCTAAAGATTCCCATTTGCTCTACAGGGATTTCGAGAATAATTTTACAAATTTTATAGCAGTTGCCGCCGATGAGAAAATGAAACTGGATATTCCTGTATTGGATTTAAATAATGCAGATGAAATAGCTGATTTTATAGAAACAAATTTTATGGGGGAAACAAAACGTGGATAAAACACTTAAACTTAAAGTAATAAAATATGACGGGAAATATGAAAAAACCATGGATGAAATGGCCGTACGGGAGTATCCGTTAAATATATTTGTAAATGGAAAACATTTGACTACACTTTTGTGTACACCTGAAAAACTTGAAGAATTAACTGTGGGGTTTCTGGCTTTTCAAGGTATTATAAAATCTTACGATGAGATAAAATGTGTAAAAATACATGAGGAAAATGGTACGGCTGAAGTGTTTTTGAATTGTGAGGGACTTGATATTTCCAAATACTTGAAACAGGTGATACCTCACAGCTTTAGTGAAAAAAAGAGCAGTGAATTTTTTTCATATATAATAAATTCCCTTAAAATAGATAAAGTACAAAATGAAAACGTTCATATAGAGAAGGAGAGAATTTATGATTTAATGAAGGAAAATTTATCCTATTCTGAGGCATTTAAAAATACCGGTGGAGTTCACTGTGCTGCCCTTTGTAATAAATACGGCATAGTATCCATCTGTGAAGATGTGGCCAGACACAATGCAGTAGATAAACTGCTCGGAGAGTCTTTTATGAAAAAAATTCCTTTATGGGACAAGATATTGTTCGTAAGCAGCAGAGTTTCTTTTGAAATGTTGTTTAAAATTGCCAGATTTGGGATTCCTATAATGATATCGAAATCTGCACCTACCGATCTTTCAATAAAATTTGCTGAAGCTCTGAATGTAACTTTAGTTGGCTTCGTGAGGGGAAAAAGGATGAATGTATATGCGAATCCGCAGCGAATAGTGTGATGATTGACTTGCAAATAATTTTAAGGAGAGTGAAATATCAATGGCAAATACAGTGAAACAAGATTTAAGCGGCAATGATCTATCTGCACAAGATGTGATTGAAAAGTATCCTAAAGAGCAGAGGTATACTCTTGCAATACTTCAGGACATCCAGAGAAAATATAAATATATACCCAGAGATGCTTTGAAAAATCTGGCCCAGTATCTGGAAACTCCTCTCAGCAGGTTATATGGCATGGCTACTTTCTATAAAGCACTGAGTCTGACTCCGAAAGGGGAAAATATAATAACGGTCTGTGATGGAACGGCCTGCCATGTGGCAGGATCCATGGTTGTAATGGATGAGCTCGAAAAGGCAATAGGAATTAGACCTGGGGATACCACGGATGATCTCAAATTTTCAATAAATACGGTTAATTGTATAGGCTGCTGTGCTATAGGGCCTGTTATGATGATAAATGATAAGTATTATGGAAATCTGACTCCCAAGTTGGTTCAGAAAATTCTTGATGAATATAGAGGTGGGAGCAATGAGTAGTAAAAAAATCGTCAATGTGTGCTGTGGTACAGGATGTCTGGCCAAAGGAAGTATGGAGGTATATGAAGAACTTAAACTGCAGTTAGACAGATTAGATATGAATTCGGATGTAGATGTTGTGCTTAAAGCCACGGGGTGTGATGGATTGTGTGAAAAAGGCCCCGTGCTTAAAATATATCCGGATGATATTGCATATTTTAAGGTTAAAGTTAAAGACGTAGGGGATATTGTTAAAAAAACATTGATCAATAATGAAATTATAGACAATTTGCTCTATTTTGAAACTTCTACTAAAAAAAGGCTTAGAAATCATAAGGAAAGTGAATTCTATAAGAGACAAAGTAAAATTGCCCTTAGAAATGTAGGTGAAATAGATCCTATAAATATTGAGGATTATATTGAAAGAGGAGGTTATGGAGCTCTTAAAAAAGCCATCAGCAGCATGAAACCTGGACAAGTGCTTGAAGAGGTGTCAAAATCTGGCCTCAGAGGAAGAGGTGGGGCTGGTTTTCCTACGGGACGCAAATGGAAAACTGCTGCTGATATTGACACTACGCCCAAATATGTGGTCTGTAACGGTGATGAAGGGGATCCGGGTGCATTTATGGATAGAAGTATAATGGAGGGAGATCCAAACAGCGTAATAGAGGGTATGATTCTATGTGCATATGCAGTAGGCGGGACTGATGGATTTGCCTATATAAGGGATGAATATGGACTTGCTGTTGAAAACATGCAAAAAGCTATAGATGCGGCAAAGAGAGAAAATTTGCTCGGTAAAAATATACTTGGAAGTGATTTTTCATTCGACATACAGATAGTGAGAGGTGGAGGAGCCTTTGTGTGCGGCGAATCAACGGCGCTCATGTCTTCTATAGAGGGCAAGGTAGGTGAGCCTAGAGCAAAATATATACACACTACTGAAAAAGGACTGTGGGGAAATCCAACTGTTTTAAACAATGTTGAAACCTGGGCCAATGTACCTATAATAATTGAAAAAGGTGGAGATTGGTATCATTCCATAGGTACCATGGAAAAAAGCAAGGGAACGAAGGTGTTTTCACTTGTTGGAAAAGTAAAGAATACCGGACTTGTGGAAGTGCCGATGGGAACTACGCTGAAAGAAATAATATATGACATAGGCGGTGGAGTTTTAAATGATAGAAAGTTTAAAGCTGTTCAGATAGGCGGACCTTCTGGAGGATGTCTGCCCGAGAGATGTCTGAATCTGAAAGTTGACTACGATACCCTGATAAAAGCGGATTCCATGATGGGATCGGGTGGAATGATTGTGATGGATGACAGAACCTGTATGGTGGATGTGACCAGATATTATATGAGTTTTCTGGCGGAAGAATCCTGCGGCAAATGTGTACCCTGCAGGGAGGGAATAAGAAGGATGCTGGAAATATTGACAGATATATGTAATGGCGAGGGCAGAGAAGGGGATATAGAGGAACTTCTCGAAATATCTTCCATGACAAGCCAAGCTTCCCTGTGCAGCCTTGGTAAGAGTGCACCCAATCCGGTAAAAGCGTCAATCAGATATTTCAGGGATGAATTTGAGGAACACATAAGAAACAAGAGATGCAGGGCCGGAGTTTGCAAGAAACTTACTACTTTTGGTATAGACAAAGAGAAATGTGTCGGGTGTGATATATGCAGGAAAAACTGTCCTGCCGATTGCATTACCGGAGAGGTGAAAAAGGTTCATGTGATAGATGCGGATAAGTGTTTAAGATGCGGCAATTGCATCAACAATTGTAGATTTGGTGCGGTTAAGGTTCTGTAAAGGGGGAGGTAAATATGAAAATTACAATAGATGGCAAAATATGTGAGGCCCAGCCTGGGGAATTTATATTGGAGGTGGCGAGAAGAAACAATATATATATACCTACTTTATGTCACAATGATGCACTTCCAGATCTTGCCAGCTGCAGACTCTGCATAGTTGAGGTCATAGATAGAGGACGGTCAAAAATTGTTACATCCTGTATATTTCCAATAAGCAGGGAAGTAGAGGTTGTGACTGATTCATATAAAATAAGAAGGATGAGAAAAAATATAGTCATGCTGCTTCAGGCGAGGTGTCCTGCCAATAAGGAAGTGGCAGAACTTGCTAAAGTCTTTGAAGTGGAGCAGAAAAGAATAAAGAGATTTAAACTGAATACGGAAGAGAATTGCATTTTATGCGGACTGTGTGTAAAGGCCTGCGGCAAATTGGGAGCTGGAGCCATATCTACAGTGAACAGGGGAATATACAAAAATGTGTCCACTCCCTATGATGAACCTTCTCCTGAATGTATAGGATGTGCCTCCTGTGCAAATGTATGTCCTACAAATGCCATAAAAGTTGTAGACTGGAATGGGCAGAGAGAGATCTGGGGCAAAAAGTTCAAAATGGTTAAATGTGATCTGTGCGGAAAATATTTTGCCACTGAAGATCACGTAAAATATGCCTATAAAAGATTGAACATGGCTCCACCGGAAAAACTTTTATGTAATACCTGTAAAAAGAAAATTGCTGCTAAGGACATAAAGGACATATTTGAGACAGTTTAATGAAATTGTAAAGAATGTTTTGTAAATTGTGTTTTGAATTAATGAAAGGTGGTATGTTAAATGAAACCAGATCTCAATTCTTTTGTAATGGTAGATCCCGATAAATGTGTAGGATGCAGGGCCTGTGAGATTGCCTGTGCTGCAAAACATAGGGGAAAAAATAATCAGGGTCATACTATTGGAACCATGAATGGAATTGTAACTCCCAGAAGATTTTTGGTAAAAAATAAGGGTACTGTAATGCCTATACAATGCAGACACTGTGAAGACGCGCCCTGTGCAAATGTATGTCCTGCAGAAGCTATAACCGAAAAAAACGGGAGTATAGTTATAAATGATAGAAAGTGTATAGGATGTAAAACTTGTGTTTTGGTTTGCCCTGTGGGAGCTGTAGATCTGCTGCCTAGAATCGAAAGCAAGACAATTACAGGTGGAATTGGAGTAAAAGTGAGATTGGCAGCTTATAAATGTGATTTATGCACGGAAGAAGGAGGAGATCCCGCCTGTGTGAGAGAGTGCCCTGAAGATGCACTCAGGGTGGTAGATCCCAGAGAAAACAAAAAAGACAGAAATGTCAAGGCAGCTTTGGAATTGAGGGAAGTAAATGGAAATGACTGATCAATTGTTATAATAATCAGATAATAAGGGGGATGTTAGATATGCTTACAGGTATACCTATTGTAAATATAGATAAAGAGTTATGTACAGGATGCAGAAGATGTGCAGAAGTTTGCCCGGTTGATGCTATAGAAGGAGAAGAGGGTAAACCACAGTCGATAAATGCGGATAAATGCATAATGTGCGGGCAATGTGTTCAGATGTGTAAAGGCTATGAATCTGTATATGATCAGGTTCCGACTCCCATGAGCAAAAGGTTGTTTGACAGGGGGCTGCTGAATGATGTGGATGAACCACTTTTTGCAGCGTATAATATGAGCCAGATAAAAGAAGTTAAAGATATATTAAAAAATAGAGATGTTTTTAAAATTGTACAGTGTGCACCTGCTGTAAGAGTTGCCCTCGGGGAAGACTTCGGTATGCCCCTTGGAACTTTAACCCCTGGTAAAATGGCAGCGGCACTTAGAAAGCTTGGCTTTGACAGGGTATATGATACCAATTTTGGAGCTGATCTCACTATAATGGAAGAGGGCAGCGAATTATTGAAGAGGATAACAGAAGGGGGCGTGCTGCCTATGTTTACTTCCTGCTGTCCTGCCTGGGTGAAATATTTGGAACAGACTTGTCCGGAACTTCTTCCACATCTTTCAACTTGCAAGTCTCCCCAGCAGATGGCCGGTGTTATTTTTAAAACCTATGGGGCACAGGTAGATAAAGTAGACCCAGCCAAAATGTATACTGTGTCTGTAATGCCGTGTACCTGCAAGGAATTTGAGTGTGAGAGAGAAGAAATGCAGGACAGCGGGTACAGGGATGTGGATATAGCCATAACTACAAGAGAACTGGCATATCTGCTGAAAGATGCGAATATTGATTTTAACAGACTGGATGAAGAAGAATTTGATTCACCTCTTGGAATATATACTGGTGCAGGAACTATATTTGGATCTACCGGGGGTGTTATGGAAGCGGCACTTAGAACAGGATATGAGTTGTATACAAAAAAACCAATTCCACGGATAGATTTAACCATGGTGAGAGGAGGAGAGGGATTTAGAGTTGCCCAGGTGGATTTAGGTGATTTTAGATTGAAAGTAGCAGTGGTTTCTGGATTAAAACATGTAAAGGAGGTATTGAAGAGCGTAAAAAATGGAAAATGCCATATCCATTTTATAGAAGTTATGTCATGTCCGCAGGGGTGTATAAGCGGGGGAGGTCAGCCTAAGATCATATTTGAGGCGGATAAGGAAAGAGCTTATAGCAGGAGGAAAGAAGGTTTGTATGTACACGACTCCAATCTTTCCATCAGAAAATCCCATGAGAATCCGGCAATAAAGAAGGTATATGAAGATTTTTTGGGAGAGCCCTTAGGATATAGATCTCATGAATTGCTTCATACCGAATATAAAAACAGGAAGAGGGAAAATTCACAATGCAAAATAGTTTCATAATAGCAGATTCCAATAAATGTATAGGGTGCAGAACCTGTGAAGCAGCCTGTGCCGTTGTACACTCTGGAAAAGATTTTTTTTACAAGGATGTTGAGGATATTAATTTTAATCCAAGGCTCAATGTTATAAAAACTGCTAGAGTGAGTGCACCTATACAGTGCAGGCAGTGTGATGATTCCCCATGTGCCACTGTTTGTCCGGTAAAAGCTATCGACAATGAAAATGGATATGTGTCCATAGATAAAAATTTATGTATAGGATGTAAGAGCTGCATGGTGGTTTGCCCTTATGGAGCTGTGGAACTTGTAAATCAGTATGATAACAATGAGCAGATTTTTCAGAAAAATTTAAAAACAGTGAATACAGATAAAACTATAGCAGGTTTGAAAAAGAGGGTGGTGGCTAATAAATGTGACCTCTGTGCAGGCAGAAAAGAGGGACCTGCCTGTCTAGAAGTATGCCCGACAAAAGCTCTCAAATTGATAACCGGTGAGGATAAAAAATCCTGAATTGAAATTACAAAAGTACAGTGGGCAGGCTGTACTTTTGTAATTTACCCATCAAGTAATTCTTCAAACATATATTCACTGGTATTTTAAATTAAAAGCAATTTTAGTGCCAGCCTGTAAAAGACCATAAGCTGTTGTTTGAATTTTTTAATATATCATAATGATATAAATATGATATCATTATGATATATTAAAAAATATTTCTCAAATTGATACAAGAAATCTTCTATTTAGTGCGGGGATATGATATACTTTGTCTGGGGAGGGATAAAATAGTGGAAGATTCTGATTTTATTCAAGAGGAGAGTAACATGTGCAGAATTGATATGGATAGTATATTGGAATATGATATATCCTCTTTTGTACTTCAGGCAATTTTTGACTGCTGCTATGATGGACTCATAATTACAGATGAGAACCTTTTAATAAAAAAAGTCAATATTACAGCCGTCAAAATATTGGGTATAAAGGAGGAAACTATATATACAACTTACTTGAACGAGATACTAAAAGATGACGTATTGAAATCTGTAGTACTTACGGGAGAAAACAAATTTTCACAGGATTGTAGTTTTTATATAAATGGTAAAAGAATAAGGTGTGTTGTAAACTTGGTCCCTGTAAAATTACGGGGAAGAATAATAGGGCTGGTACTTGCTATTAGGGATACCAGAAATCTCCACAGGATGGTGAACAATGTGGTTGGATACAAGGCTTCTTTTACTTTTGATGATGTAATCACCAGAAACGAGAATGTTAAAACTATTATAAGTTTGGCTAAAAAAGCAGCCAGAACAAACTGCAATATACTTATAGAAGGTGAAAGCGGAACGGGAAAAGAGGTATTTGCACAGTCCATTCACAATTACAGCAGCAGAAGCAGGGGACCCTTTGTAGCTGTCAATTGTGCGGCTATACCTAGGGAACTTGTGGAAAGTGAACTGTTCGGATATGAAAAAGGCGCTTTTACCGGGGCATCAAGGGGCGGAAATCCAGGTAAATTTGAACTGGCGGATGGCGGTACCATATTTTTAGATGAAATAGGTGAACTCCCGCTGGATATTCAATCTAAACTTTTAAGGGTCCTGGATAATCTGAAAATAGTAAGAGTCGGGGGGAATTATGAAAAACCGGTTGATGTAAGGGTGATTGCGGCCACAAACAAAGTACTTAAGGACGAAGTGGAAAATAAAAATTTCAGAAGCGATCTGTATTATAGGTTGAATGTAATGAGTATACACCTTTTGCCTTTAAGGAGCAGAAGAGATGACATAGAACTTCTGGCACAGTATTTTGTAAATAAATTGAATGTGAAAAATCCTTCCAAACCCAAGTATATAGACTCGTCCTACGTGGTAGAATTAAATCAGCATGATTTTAGGGGAAACATAAGAGAACTTAGAAATGTAGTGGAAAGGTCTTACTATCTCTGTGAAGGGAATATGATAACTTCAAAACATTTTATAGAGAGAAATGCAGAGAATGCCAAAATTTCAGAAAACAATTTCCAGAATAGAATTTTACCTCTAGAAGCTGTAGAAAAACAGTGTATCAAAAATGCCCTTAAATACTGCGGGGGCAATGCACTTAAAGCATCTCAATTATTGGACATAGGCAAAGCCACTATATACAGAAAGATAAAAAAGTATGGAATAGATCTGAATTCATACAACAGTTCAAAGAATAAAGAACAAATATCAGTTAATAGCAGTTTCCGGCAGCAGCCAGAATCCCGCTAAAACTGGTATTTGAACTTTGAAAAAGTTATCTTGCTATTCTTTTCTTGGCTTCTATGGGAATCTTGTGTTCACATGGAAGCGACAGCTGATACCTGTCGCATAGAAAATTGACGTAGGTACTGTTATCTTTATTGTATTTGCTGATGGCATAATAGGGACATTTTTCTATACAGTTTCCACAGGAGTTACAATAGTCATAAATACCTCTGTAGGCTCTCTTTGTAGCTCTATAAGGTATACTTACGATTATACTTCCCAGTCTGCCTGCACAACCTCTTTTGGTTATAAGGGTTTTATTCAGGCTGAGAGTTCCAAGTCCTGATATAAATGCTATGTGTTTTTCGGACCAGTTGCTCTTGTAATTTTTTACTGAAAACCTCGGACTCATGGAGGGAATGAGAGAAATTCCTCCTATATCCTCTATATTTTTAGATATAAATTTACAAAGCATATTGATAAATGAGGTGTCCTCAAATTTTTCATAAATACATTCCAGCGAAGAGACGGACTTTTTGTTTTTAAGTATGTTTTTGAAAGCTGGGGAAAAAGGTAAAAAGTAAGATATAACTGATTTTGCTTCGGGCATCCACTCTTTGGGAGTCAGGTGTTTCGGATCCACTACTTTATTGTCCTTTAATTTTAGAAACAACGGATCCCTGGCTTCGGAAACTCCAACCAGCGGTGTGTCAAAAATCCTTATATTATTTAATTCCTGAATCCTGTTGTAGGTTGAGGTCAGAGTAAATTCATTTATCAATTTTATCATGTTTTCAATCTTATATGTGTGTGGGGATTTCTCCTGCATATCGTCTAAATCCAAATTGATATAAATTGAATTTAAATTGCTGCTTCTCTTTAGGGATCTGTATTTATTCGGTGATAGTCCCTCATGCTTTGCAAAAACCTTGCTAAAATATGCCGGATCCGTATATCCAACGCTGAGAGCTATGCTTCTTATACTCTTTTCTGTGGTGGTTAAAAGCCTCTTTGATTCTTTTATGCGGATTCTGGAGAGATAATCTATAAAATTTACACCTGTGTTGTATTTGAAATATCTGCTGAAATACTGCGGACTGAGATGAACTTTTGTGGCAGTATTTTCTAGGTTTATATCTTTGCTGAAATTCTGGTTTATAAAGTCTATGGCAGCATGAATCGTATTTTTGTCGAGGTCGGTTTTATTGCTGTTTACAGATGCGGCTGTAAAATTACTGTTTTCCTTTTTAATTGAAGTCAATATTTTGTTTATGGAATTTTTTAATTCTGAGGGCTTTGCAGGTTTTAAAATATAATCTTTTACGCCAAGTTTGATAGCATCCTGTGCAAAGTTAAAATCATCATAGGCAGTCAATATAATGGTTTTTACGTCTGGTAGAAATTTAGATATTTCTCTTTGGGCCTCGAGACCGTTTTTATTAGGCATTTTTATGTCCATTATAATTATATGAGGGCTATATTTTTTGGCCAATAGTATAGCTTCATCTCCGGTTTTGGCATCTTCCACAATGTCGAGATTTTTAAATGTTCTTTTCAACACAAGTTTCATGGCTTGACGTTCCAGTGTTTCATCGTCTGCAATTAATAATCTATACATTATTGAGATGGTCACCTCCACTAAATTTTAATAGACTAATGGAATTTTGATATAAACTATCGTCCCACTGTCTGGAGAACTTTTAATGTCAATTCCGTATTGTGCTCCAAAATAATATTTAATTCTATCCTGAACTATTTGAATCCCCATACCGATATTTGAATCATCCCTGTTTGTGGAATTTATTTTGTTTTTGAGGGATTTTAATTTGTCGGCCTCTATTCCCATTCCGTTGTCCTGAATTTTAAAGACTATGCAGTTTCCAAATTTGATTTTTGAATTTATATAAATCTTTCCAGATTCTTTTTTAGGTTCTATACCGTGTATGACTGCATTTTCAACTATGGGCTGCAGTGTCATGGCGGGAATTTTACAACTCAAGAGATTTTTTGGCACATCTATCTTGTACTTCAATTTATCTTTAAATCTTACAGACTGAATGAAGAGATATTTTTTTATATTGTTTATTTCTACAGATATATTCACCATCTTATCGGAATTTTTTAAACTGTATCTCAATATGTCCGACAGTGCATATATGAGTTCCACGGTGCTGTTGGAATTTTCAAGAAGTGACATGCTGGCCATAGTATTCAACGTATTGAATAAAAAATGGGGATTTATCTGAGATTGAATGGATTTTATTTGAATATCTCTGGCTAATTGTTGAAACTTCATCTTTTCCTTGGTTTCCTGCAGAAGCTTGGAATGGGTGATATTTGCAACTCCCATTTTGGCAATGAGGTTGGCAAACATATACATAAAATCAGCTGAATTTTTTACCTTTTCATAGGATACGGTATTTATTTCTTTTAAAGCAGATTCCAATTTGTCCACCGGTAAACATAGTTCTTCTGAAAGCTTTTGTAAATCAATTGAATTTCTTGTATCCTTTTCTTTTATAGATACTTGTCCACAAAGCATTGACCCCAAGTGTATATTGTTTACAATTATAGGAGCAGAAAAATCTGTAAGTCCTGCATGACAGCGGTAAATTATTGGCTTTTTAAGCTTGGAAGACTGTAATCCACCCATGGCGTCGCAGGTTATACATCTTCTGTATCCTTCTTTGGAAGAACGAATTAAGTTGCAGTATTTTGAAAAATTACTGGGCTTGATAACTGGAACACCCTGTCTATCTACGGTTATAGTAGATAAATTTGTCAACTTGGAATATTTGTCCTGTATATCTTGAAGTGAATTGGCATCAATTATTTCGTCCAATTTATATTGCTCTAAGTTGTACATATAAGCTTACATTCCTTTCATTTTGCTCGTGTACACGTTATAAAAAAGCAGATAAGTGACATCTTTAAGGTATATTTTTGTTAAAACAGTAAATTTTGTACAAAATACTTTAAATCCCGTAAATTCTATAACTATATATAATTATAACCTGAAATATAAATTTATCAAATAGAATTTTTAATCAAAATGTAAAAAAAGTACATAAATAGATATAAAAAATACAAGTTAAATTAGTTAATATATGTATTAAATTGAGCAATAATTTGCAAAATAAGTAGATGAAAGTAATGTAAAATTAATATTGAAATTAATATTATTTTGATGGAGGTGTTCCTATGGGACAAGAAGCATTAGGAATGATAGAAACAAGAGGATTAGTTGGAGCAATAGAGGCTGCTGATTCAATGGTAAAGGCAGCAAATGTAGTTCTTATTGGTTATGAAAAAATTGGCGCAGGACTTGTAACCGTTATGGTAAGAGGTGATGTAGGTGCGGTAAAGGCAGCTACGGATGCCGGTGCAGCTTCAGCCAAAAGAGTAGGAGAAGTTGTATCAGTACACGTTATTCCACGACCTCATACAGATGTAGAGAAAATACTGCCCAGCATTTCAGAATAATTAAGAGGTAGATATTATGGATAATGAATTGATAAAGAAGATTTTAGACGAAATAGAGAAGAAAGTTGACGTGAAAAACCTTGACAGGGAACAACTGAATAAGCTTGTAAAATCTTCAGCTGAAAATATAATTAAAAATCAAAAAAGTCATGTTCAGGAAGAAAATAAAGTGAATGAAAAGAAGGAGGTAGATTCAATGGGTACACCATCACCGATAACTGAATTTGTTGGAACGGCAGACTATGGAGACACAGTTGGACTCGTAATTGCAAATGTCGACAGTTCTCTGCATGAAAAAATGGGCATTGACAAGAGGTACCGCTCTATAGGAATTATAAGCGACAGAACAGGGGCTGGTCCGCAGATAATGGCTGCGGACGAAGCCGTAAAAGCTACTAATACGGAGGTTGTGAGTATTGAACTTCCAAGAGATACCAAGGGCGGAGCAGGACATGGTGCTTTGATCATATTGGCGTCAGAAGATGTATCGGATTCCAGGAGGGCAGTTGAAGTTGCACTTAGAGATACAAACAGGACTTTTGGAGATGTGTATGGATTTGATGCAGGCCACGTGGAACTTCACTACACTGCCAGGGCAAGTTATGCGCTTAACAAGGCATTCGGCGCTCCAATAGGAAAGTCCTTCGGCATAATAGTAGGGGCTCCGGCAGGACTTGGAGTTGTTATGGCAGATACGGCACTTAAAACTGCAAACGTTGATCTGGTAAGTTATGCAAGCCCGGGAAATGGAGGGACTTCATTTACAAATGAGGTTATCATAACTGTAACTGGAGATTCAGGAGCTGTAAGACAATCCGTGATTGCTGCCAGAGAAGTAGGACTGTCCATAGCAAGAGCTATGGGGCAAAATCCTGTATCTACTACGGGTAAGNGTAACTGGAGATTCAGGAGCTGTAAGACAATCCGTGATTGCTGCCAGAGAAGTAGGACTGTCCATAGCAAGAGCTATGGGGCAAAATCCTGTATCTACTACGGGTAAGCCTTATATTTAAATCAGTGCTAACGGCAAAAAGGGATTAAATGTGTTTATTAAGGAGGTACTTAATTAATGAAGAGATCAAAGAGATTTGAGGTGCTGGAAAAAAGACCGGTGCACCAAGACGGCTATACTAAAGAGTGGCCGGAAGTTGGACTCATTGCAGTAGGAAGTCCAAATGATCCAGTTCCAAGTGTAAAAGTGGAAAATGGAAAGATAGTTGAGATGGATGGTAAAAAAAGAGAAGACTTTGATTTTATAGATACTTTTTTGGCAGATCACTCAATAAATATAGAAAATACAGAAAAGGCCATGGCTCTTGATTCCACTGATATTGCCAGGATGCTTGTAGATATAAATGTTTCCAGAGATGAGATAATAAAGATCACCACGTCTCTTACTGCAGCAAAACTGGTAGAAGTAGTTAACAAGTTAAATGTAGTTGAAATGATGATGGCCCTCCAGAAGATGAGAGCCAGGAAAACACCTTCCAATCAGGCGCATGTTACAAATATACGTGATAATCCAGTACAGATTGCGGCAGATGCGGCAGAGGCGGCACTTAGAGGATTTGGTGAAATGGAAACCACTGTGGGTATTGTTAGGTATGCTCCTTTCAATGCCATTGCAATATTGGTTGGTTCCCAGACAGGAAGGGCAGGAGTCTTGACGCAGTGTTCTCTGGAAGAAGCTACGGAACTGAAATTGGGAATGCTTGGATTTACAGCTTATGCGGAGACAATATCTGTATATGGTACGGAAAATGTATTTGTAGATGGTGATGATACTCCATATTCCAAGACATTTCTGGCATCTGCCTATGCTTCAAGGGGACTCAAGATGAGGTTTACTTCCGGTACAGGTTCTGAAGTTCAGATGGGGTATGCAGAGGGCAAATCCATGCTTTATCTGGAAGCCAGGTGCATAATGATGACCAAGGGTGCTGGAGTTCAAGGCCTTCAAAATGGTTCAGTGAGCTGCATAGGTGTACCTGCAGCAGTACCAGGAGGTATAAGGGTAGTACTTGGAGAAAATCTTATAACTGAAATGCTGGATCTTGAAGTTGCTTCAAGTAATGACCAGACATTTACACATTCCCAGATTAGAAAAACGGCGAGAACTATGATGCAATTCCTGCCTGGAACTGATTTCATATGTTCTGGTTACAGTGCAACTCCAAATTATGACAATATGTTTGCAGGTTCAAACTGGGATGCAGAAGATTACGATGACTGGCTGGTTCTTCAAAGGGATTTAAAAGTTGATGGAGGACTTCAGCCGGTAAAGGAAGAGGATGTTATAGCCATCAGGAACAAGGCAGCCAAAGCAATGCAGGCACTGTTTAGACAGCTGGGACTTCCTGCTATAACCGATGAAGAAGTTGAGGCGGCAACTTATGCTCATGGCAGTAAGGATATGCCGGCTAGAAATGTAGTAGAAGATCTTAAGGCAGCACAGGAGATATTGTCCAGAGGAATGACGGGACTTGATGTTGTAAAGGGACTTTATAAAGGTGGATTCCAAGATATTGCAGAGAGAGTGCTTGGCATATTGAAGCAGAGGATAGCAGGTGATTATCTGCAGCCGTCTTCAATATTTGATGACAAGTTCAATGTGATAAGTGCTGTTAATAATAAAAATGATTATATGGGACCTGGAACTGGCTATAGGCTAGAGGGAGAAAGATGGAACAAATTGAAAGATATAACATTTGCTCTAGATCCCGAAAAAATGTAAGGAAGAGAGGGATTGGAATATGGTAAATTCAGTATCTAACGAGGAATTAATAAAATCCATAGTACAAAAAGTTGTAGAGCAATTACAATCTGGTGGAAATCAGGATAGTTCTTCTGTGGAAGGCAGTGCTCCTGCTTCAAAAGTTGGAAATATGAAAATAGAGAATGCAGGTTCGGCCCAAAAAGGCAAGAGAAGCGATGAGGTTGTAATAGGTCTGGCACCGGCTTTTGGATTATATCAGACTGAAACTATAGTGGGAATACCTCACAATGAAGTCTTGAGAGAGATTTTGGCAGGAATAGAAGAAGAGGGGGTTTCCTTTAGGTTTATCAGGGTTTTAAATACTTCTGACGTGGCTTTTATAGCCCATACTGCAGCTGAATACAGTGGTTCCGGCATTGGAATAGGAATTCAGTCAAAGGGTACCACAGTTATTCACCAGAAAGATCTTGAACCTCTTAACAACTTAGAGCTGTTTTCACAGGCACCGCTTATAGATAGGAAGACTTTTAGGGCAATTGGAAAAAATGCAGCTAAATATGCCAAGGGAGAATCCCCGGATCCAGTTCCAGTTGTGAATGATCAGATGGCAAGGCCTAAATATCAGGCAAAAGCAGCAATACTTCACATAAAGGAAACTGAACATGTAGATAGAAGTGCTAAACCTGTAGAACTGAAAGTAATTTTTGAATAGGGGTGAAAATTATGGCTAATAGCGATGTGATAGAACAGATAGTTAACGAAGTTTTAAAGAACGTAAATTCCAGCGGGAATGTGAATAAAACGGCTCAAAACAGTGCATCTTCTTTTTCAACCGGTGAAAACTTAAATTCAAAGGACGATTATCCTTTAAGTCAGAAAAGACCTGAACTTGTAAAGACAAAGACCGGAAAGACCATAAAGGACGTAAAACTGGAAGATGTTTTAAATGGAAATATAACGCCAGAAGATATAAAAATAACTCCGGAAGTGCTTTTGGCTCAGGCACAGATAGCTGAATCAGATGGAAGAAAGCAGCTTGGAGAAAACTTTAGAAGGGCGGCTGAACTTACAAAGGTTCCAGATGATAGGGTACTTGAGATATATAGATCTTTAAGACCTCACAGATCGACAAAACAGGAACTTTTAAATATAGCAGATGAACTTGAAAGTAAATACAATGCTAAAATAAATGCTTCACTTGTAAGAGAAGCGGCAGAAGTTTATGAAAAGAGACATATGTTTAGATCTTAGGCAGGTGGTATACATTGAAATTTGTAGCAGGAGTTGATATAGGGAATTCTACTACAGAAGTTGCAATTGCAGATGTGGAAGACAAATTGAATTTTAAAACAAGTAGTATAGTTAAAACCACAGGGATTAAGGGAACTCTGGATAATGTGGCAGGAGTAGTAAAAGCTCTTGGAGATGCTTGTAAGAACATAAATATAAATATGGCAGATTTGCAGATTATATGTATAAATGAAGCTACTCCGGTTATTGGAGATGTGGCCATGGAGACCATAACTCAAACGGTTATTACGGAGTCTACCATGATAGGGCATAACCCAGATACCCCAGGAGGTATGGGAATAGGAGTAGGGAAAACTGTATATCTGGATGAATTGGAGGGTATGTCAGCAAATGAACCCGTAATCTGTGTGATTCCTAGAAAAGTTGATTTTGAAACTGCTGCAAAGAAGTTAAATGAAGCTTTTGACAATAATATTGATATTACTGCTGCCATAGTGCAGGGTGATGATGGAGTCATAATAAACAACAGGTTGAAAAAACATATTCCAATTGTGGATGAAGTATCCTATATAGACAAAGTACCTATGGGCATGCTGGCAGCAGTGGAAGTAGCCTCTGCCGGTAAAACTATAAAAGTGCTGTCTAATCCCTATGGTCTGGCTACTGTTTTTAAACTTTCACCGGAAGAGACAAAACATGTAATTCCAATAGCAAGGGCTTTGATTGGAAATAGATCCGCCGTTGTCATAAGAACACCTGAAGGAGATGTAAAAGAGAGAGTTATACCTGCGGGAAAATTAATACTCATGGGAGAAAGACAGAAGGAAAAAGTTCCCATAGAAAATGGTTCTGAAGCTATAATGAAGGAATTGGAGAGAGTATGGCCTCTCAAGGATGTAACAGGCGAGGCCGGAACCAATGTAGGCGGAATGCTGGAGAGGGTAAGACAGGTGATGAGCGAACTTACAAGTCAGAATATAAATGATGTAAAAATTCAGGATATTCTGGCAGTTGATACCTTTATACCCCAAAAAGTCCAGGGAGGAGTGGCCGGTGAATTTTCCCTTGAAAATGCGGTGGCATTGGCAGCTATGGTAAAGACCAGCAAATTACCTATGGAGAGTATTGCCAAGAAACTGGAAGAAGAAACTAAGGTAAAAGTTATAATAGGCGGAGTTGAAGCAAATGTAGCAGTTAGGGGAGCGCTTACTACTCCGGGTACGGATAAACCATTGGTAATACTTGATATAGGAGGAGGTTCAACTGATTCTGCCTATATGAGCAAGGACGGAGATATAAGATCCACTCACCATGCAGGAGCGGGTGAAATGGTTACAATGCTTATTAATTCAGAATTGGGACTAAATGATATGAGTCTGGCGGAAGATATAAAGAGATACCCTCTGGCCAAAGTTGAAAGCTTATTTAATATAAGGTATGAAGACGGAAATGTTTGTTTTTATCAAAATCAGCTGGATACTTCACTATTTGCACGGAACGTTATTGTAAAAGACAGGGATGAAATGGTTCCAATTCCAACTAAACATTCTATAGAAAAAATAAGAATGGTCAGGAGAGAAGCTAAAGAAAAGGTATTTGTGACAAATATCAAAAGGGCTTTAAAGGATATAGCTCCAAATCATGATATAAGATCGGTGGATTTTGTAGTGCTGGTGGGAGGATCTGCATTGGACTTTGAAATACCTGAAATGATATCCGATGAATTGTCCCATTATGGAGTTATATGCGGAAGCGGTAATATACGAGGAAGCATGGGACCGAGAAATGCGGTAGCTACAGGATTGGTAATTGCTTATTATCAGAGATTACATCCTGGTAAGTAAAGGCATGGAAGAGGTAATTTATTATGATTGGCAATGTAAATAAAAATAGACCAAGTGTAAATGTATGTACTGATAATCCTGCAGAATCTCTTTTAAAAGAGATTCTGGCAGGATTGGAAGAAGAGGGAATTCCATATAAATTGGAGGATATGAGTTTTACACTGGATAATATGGTTAAAATCGCTTATGAAGCTTCTGAAGAATCGAGAATGGGAATAGCTATTGCAATTAAAAATAACAGAATAGTACTTCATTATAATAAACTTAAAGAAAATCATCCTCTTATGGATATAAGACTTGATTACAATGAAAAAAATAAAGCCAGAGAGATTGGTTGTAATGCTGCTAGACTATATAAAATCATGCCCTTTAAATCTTTTGAGGATAACGGCGAGGAAGATATGAGGAACCAGGTTAAATCGGCAGTCATTTCTGTTTTGAAGGACTTTAATTTAAATAATTTAAATATTTCTTAAAATTTTATATAGTTACTCCATATTTAACAAGGGAGGGATTTTTATGAGTGGAAAGGCCCTTGGTATT